>JASHPB010000271.1 GCA_030038355.1 Candidatus Binataceae bacterium | reverse complement strand
CAGGAGCGGGCTTAGGTGTGGTGGCGGCCGGAGCAGGAGCGGGCTTGGGCGCCGCCGCGGCGGCGCCGTTGGCCGCGGCGCCATCGGCGGCAGGCGCGGCTGCCGGAGCGCCGCCCTCCTTCCTGAAGCGCGACGGCGCGTCGTCGGGGAAGGTCTCATCGGGATGCAGCTCGCGGCAGCGCTGCAGCAGCACCGCCTCGGTCTCGGCGTTGTTGGGATCGGGTATGCAGCAATCGACGGGGCATACCGCGGCGCACGCTTCATGATCGTGGAAGCCGACGCATTCGGTACACTTGGACGGAACGATATAGAAGATTTCCTGGGCTATCGCCGGGCTGCTTGCGCCGTTAAGTTCCCACGGCACGCCGCCGGCATAGATTGCGGTGTTGGGGCACTCGGGCTCGCATGCACCGCAGTTGATACATTCACTGGTGATGATCGTCGCCATCCGCCGCTCCGGCCTTTCGAGAGCAATTAAACTCAGATGCCCGCCTGAATTAGGGCAACTAACATGACGATAACCGCCCCCCGTTTTCGCTGTCAATCGCGGCAGCGTCGGCACACCCTCGCCTACGTGTCGAGCGGCTGATCGCTTTTCGGTGCGGACCGCTTTTGACTATGCTGCGAGCAAGCCGCAGTACCTTTTGTCCGACTGCAGGAGTTCCGCCATGGATCTTAATTTCACCTCTGAAGAAGAAGCGTTTCGGCAGAAAGTCCGCGCATTCCTCGAAGAAAACGTCCCACGAAGCGGCCTTAGCGACACGCGCGAAGGCCGCGAGGACAAGGAATGGCTCGGACGCGCCAAAGCCTGGCAGCGCAAACTCAACGAGGCGGGTTATGTCGCGCTGGCATGGCCAAAGGAATACGGCGGCCAGGCGATGGATCCCGTCAGACAGTCGATCGTCAACGATGAGATGGTGCGGGCTCGCGCGCCGTATCTGATCGGCGGGTCGGGCCTCGGCATGCTCGGGCCGACGCTGATTTCGTGGGGGACCGAAGAGCAGAAGAAACGCTACCTGCCGAAGATCCTCACCGCCGAGGAAATCTGGTGTCAGGGCTATTCGGAGCCCGGCTCGGGCTCGGACCTCGCATCGCTCAAGACGCGAGCCGAAATTGTCGGCGACGAGTTTATCGTCAACGGGCAGAAGGTGTGGACCTCGGGTGCACAGCACGCCGACATGATGTTCTGCCTCGTGCGCACCGATCCCGAGGCACCGAAGCATCGTGGAATCTCATACATTCTGATCGCTATGCACACGCCCGGCATCACAGTGCGTCCTCTGGTGCAGATGACCGGCGATCGCGGCTTCAACGAAGTCTTCTTCGACAACGTCCATGTGCCGCGCAAGAACCTGGTGGCGAAGCTGAACGAAGGATGGATCGTCGCCAACGCCACGCTCTTCCACGAGCGCAACATGCTCGGCTCGGCAAGCGGCAGCGAGCAGCGCTTCCATCGGCTGCTCGCGCTTGCCAAGACGATCGAGCGCGGCGGCCAGCCGCTCACCAAGGATCCGGTGTTCCGCCAGCGCCTCGTCGAGCTCGAAATCAAGGTGCAGGCGATGCGCTTGCATGCGCTCCGCCAGTTGACCGACCAGATTCGCGGCAAGCATCCCGGAATTGAGTCGATGGTCAACAAGCTCGTCGGTACCGAGCTGAATCACGACCTCGCGACCGCGGCGATGGAAGCGATGGGCGACGACTCAATGCTCGCGCGCGAAGACGAGAAGGCGCTCGACAGGGGCTACTGGCCGTACGAGTGGATGTTCTCGCTCGGCCTCGTGATCGGCGGCGGCACCTCGCACATCCAAAAGAACATCATCGCCGAGCGCGGGCTCAAGATGCCGAAGTCGCGCTGACGGATTTCGTAATCGGTACAAGTCATGGATTTCGGACTTAGCGAAGAACAACAGCAGCTCAAAGACAGCGCTCGCGCGCTCCTCACCCACGAATGCCCGACGACCGAAGTGCGCAAGGTGATGGCGAGCGACGGATATCCGCGCGCGCTTTACGAGCAGGTCGCGAAGCTCGGATGGAACGGGCTCATCGTGCCGGAGCAGTTCGGCGGCGCCGGCCTCGGCATGCTCGAAATGGCGATGCTGCTCGAGGAGGGTGGGTACGCCGCGATGCCCGGGCCATTTCTTTTTTCCTCGGCGATCGCGACGGGAGCGCTCAAGCTCGTGCGCTCGAGCGAACCGACGGGCAAGTGGTTGAAAGCGATCGCGGAAGGCAAAGCGATCGGCACGGTCGCAATCAATGATCGGACGGGGAGTATCGATCCGCGTGACTTGACGACAATCGCGACGAAAAACGGCGAAGCGCTCCGCATCAACGGCGTCAAGTCAAACGTTCCGTATGCCGAAATCGCCGACTTTATCGTCGTCGTGGCAAGAGATTTGTCGTCACCTGAGCTTTGGCTGGGCGTTGTCGAGAAAAATGCTCCTGGCGTTACGATCAAGCCGCGCAAAAATCTCGACCTCACGCGCCGCATCGCGTCCGTCGAACTCGAAGGTGCGAGCGCCGTACGGTTACCCGGCGAGGGCCTCTATGCGAAGCTCGTCGATATCGGCGCGCTCGCTATCGCTGCTGACTCGCTCGGCGGCATGGAGCGCGCGCTCGAGATGGCGGTCGAATACTCGAAGGTCCGCGAGCAATTCGGCAAGCCGATCGGATCTTTCCAGGCGCTGAAGCACGCCGCTGCCGAAATCGTGAGCGAGCTCGAGCCGGCGCGATCGCTGCTCTGGTACGCGGCGTATGCCTTCGACGCCGGCCTCCCCGATGCATCGCGCTACATCGCGATGGCCAAGGCGCGCCTGTGCGATATTTACGCGCGCGGCAGCGATCGCGCGGTGTTGATGCATGGCGGAATCGGCTTTACCTGGGAGCACGACATGCATATCTGGTTCAAGCGCGCGCGCTTCAACGAATCGTATTTCGGCTCGCCCGCCTTCCATCGCGAGCGCGTCGCCGCGCTCGGCGGGTACTGAGGCAGGGCTGGGCGATGGCTACGCCGATGAAGTTTGACATCTTCTACCAACTGCCACAGGCAGACTCGCAGAACAGTGCCACGCGTTATCGCGAGTTGATCGCGGAAGCCGCCCTCGCCGATTCGCTCGGCTTCGACACGGTGTGGCTCGCCGAGGTTCATTTCGCACCGCACTTCTCTGCGCTGCCGGCGCCGATGATGATCCTCGCCGCGATCGCTGAGCGGACGAAGAAACTTAGGCTCGGGCTCGCCGTGAATCTCGTGCCGCTGCATCATCCGATGCGCCTTGCCGAAGAGGCGGCGATGCTCGACGTGCTCTCAGGCGGGCGGGTCGAGTTCGGCGCGGGGCGCGGTGCGTTCAATCTCAACTATCGCGGCTACGGCGTCGACTTGGTCGAGAGCCGCAAGCTGTTCGCCGAGGGTCTCGAGTTCGTGAAGGCGGCGTGGACCGAGTCGCCGATGCATTTCAGCGGCACGCACTTCCGCGCCGACGGAATCAACGTGATTCCAAAGCCGCTGCAGCAGCCGTGTCCACCGATTCGTCTCGCGGCCAACAGTCCCGACACGTTCGTTTATGCGGGGGAGCATGGCTACCCGATTTTCGCGGGCGGGCCGGTGAATCCGTTCCCGGTTCTCGGCGAGCGGCTAAAGATTTACGACGAGGCGTTGAAGAAGGGCGGCCATGAGCGTCCGCACGATTGGCTCGCGGGACTCGCGATCGTGTTCGCCGGACGCGATCGCGCGAGCGTGCGCGCCACCGTCGAACCAAGCCTGCGCAACTATTTCAACTCGGTACTCGAGATTATCGAACCGCAATCGAACCTGCCGTTTCATCTCGAGGAATTCGATAAGGTGCGTGCGCGCCTCAAGAACTTCGACTATGACAACACCGAGTCGATGCTCGGCGCGTTCGGCGAACCCGAGCGAATCGCAGATCGGATCGCGGAACTTCGCGGGCGCTTCGGCTTCGATCGTCTGGTGTGCTGGTTCGAGACCGGCGGACTCAGCGGCCACGACAAGCTGATGGAATCGATGCGGCTCTTTGCCGAGCGTGTGATGCCCAGATTCAGCTGACTTCGAGAGAGAGCTAACTCCAATCGGAGGTTCGAGACATGGCAACCAATCCGTGGGTCAAGTCGCCGGAGGAAATCAGGAAAATCGAGGAGGTGCTCGCGGCGCCCGCCTTCCTCGAAGGAAAAACCTTGAGCGTCTCGTTCCTGACGCGGCCGGAATTCGTGCGCGCAGTGTTGCCGCCGCCACTCGAGCCGGCGGACGAGCCTTTGATGACGATCGGCGCGGGCTCATTCGGCAGTTCCAACTGCGTCGGCGCGTTCGATGGCGGATGGGTTGACGTGCTCGCGAAGTACAAGGGAATCGTCGCCAACTACTGCCTCGCAATGCCGATGACGACGGATGTCGCGATTATCTTCGGGCGCGAGCTTTTCGGCGAGCCGAAGAAGCAGGCGCGTGTCAGCCTCGGGAATTTCGGCGCCGAGATTCGCGCCACGATCGAGCGCCGCGGCGTGCCGTATATCGCGGTCGAGGCGACTCTCACCGAGCGCCAGCAGGTTCAGGACCCGGCGCCGAGCGATCGCTTCCATTTCAAGTTCCTGCACGCGGCTGACGGGCGCGGCCTCGAATTCGATCCGATAATCGTGCACGCGCATTTCCAGACCAAGGTGCGGGTGCTTAGGCGTGGTACGGGCAAGGTGATGCTCCGCCAGTCGCATCACGATCCGCTGTCGCAGATCGAGATCGTCGAGTATCGCGGCGCGACATACCTGGAAGGCGATATCTATGCCAAGGCCAAGAAGATCGGCACCGTCGCCGCCGAGCGCTTCCTGCCCTACTCGTTCCAGAACATCGACGACTACGCGGGGAGCTTCTGAGTGAATCGCAAGGATGATGAAAAGAGGTGACGAGGAACTGGTCGGCCAGACCTTCATCGTGCCCGAGCCGATCAGCGTGACGGCCGAGCGGATCGCGAACTTCTGCCGCGCGATGGGCGAGACCAATCCGCTCTACATCGATGAAGCCGCTGCCAAGGCCGGGCCGTACCGCGGAATAATCGCACCGCCCGCGTTCGTCGCATCGCTCCGCACGGCGGAGAGCGCCTTCGACAGGCTCCGCGCGACGCGCGGCGGGCGTGGCCTGATGGGTGGAATCGATATCGAAATGGTGAGACCGATCCGTCCCGGCAACCAGATTCGGATCTCGTCAAAGGTCAAGGAGATTTACGAGAAGACCGGACGCAGCGGCACGATGATCTTCACGGTGATTCGTTCGACGCTCACCAACGAAAGTGGCGAAGTGGCGGCGCATATCGACTATCGCATGATGAATCGGCCGCAGCCGAAGTAACTTGAAGTTCAACGCATGGGAGAAAGACAATGGGCAGGCTCGACAAGAAAGTTGCACTGATCACGGGTGCGGCCAGCGGCATCGGCCGCGCGGCCGCGATTCGATTCGCCGGTGAAGGCGCCTCGGTCGTAATCGCCGACTTGAATCGCGAGGGCGGCGAGGCTGCCGTGCGCGATTGCCGCGAGAATGGCGGCCACGCCGCGTTCCAACTCACCGACGTTTCGAAAGAAGAAAACATCAAGGCTGCGATTGATAGAGCGGTCAAGGAATTCGGCCGCCTCGACGTGATCTACAACAATGCCGGACTCGGCGGCGCGGTCGGCCAGCTCGAAAAGACCACCGCCGATAACTGGGACCGCACCTTCGCGATCCTGCTCCGCGCCGTGTTTCTCGGAATCAAGTACGCGGCGCCCGAAATGCGCAAGGTGGGCGGCGGCTCGATTATCTCGACCGCGTCGATAGCTGGAATCCGCGGCGCCGCGGGCCTGCACGCCTACTGCGCGGCCAAGGCCGGAGTTATCAGCCTCACGCGTTCGGCCTCGCTCGAACTCGCCAAGGACAAGATCCGCGTCAACTGCATTTGCCCGGGGCTTATCGCTACTCCGCTCACTTACAACCGCATCCCGGGCGGCGAGCAGACCGCGACGCAGCTCTTTGCGGGATTTCAACCGTGGCCGCGCACCGGACGTCCCGAGGATATCGCCGCGATGGCGCTCTTCCTCGCGAGTGATGATTCCGAATTCGTCAGTGGCCAGGCGATGATTGTTGACGGCGCCGCCACGTCAGGAATGAGCGCGGGCAACCTGCCGCAGGCCGCGCAGGGATCATCTTCGATGCTCGGCGACGAGTGGTCCGGGCCCTCGTTCGAGGTCAAGCGGCCATCATAGCCGGCTTCCCTTGTCGTCCGGCGCTTCGAAGTGCATGCGATGATCGGCGAGGCCGCCGCTCTGCACCGCGCGCAGGATGTCGGTCTTGGTGACAATTCCGGCCAGGCTGCCGTCGTCGTTCATCACCAGCAGCATCTGCGACGGACGCTCGCCGACCAGCAGGCGCAAGCCTTCGTTCAGGTCGCAATCGACCGCGACGCGTGTCGGCTCGAGGTCCGCGACCTGGCGCACGCGCGTCTCAGGCCACTTGTCGGAGGGCACGCTCGCGATCTGCGCCATCGATATCACCCCTGCCGGGCGGCCTTCCTCGTAGACCGGGAAGATCGTGTGCTTGTGGACCGCGGCGATACGGCTGACCACGTCAGCCAACGTCGCATCGGCCTGCGTCGAGACGACCTGGCGGTGCATTACGTCACTGACCGTGGCGGTGCCGAGGTCGGCAAGTCGAATCATCTCGTGCAGATGCTGATCGCCCGAGACTGATGCCTCGCCCGAGACCGCATACGCGACTGCCGCGCCGATAAGGCTCGGAATGATGAAGGAATGGCCGCCTGTGACCTCGGCCACGAAGACCACGGAAGTCAGCGGGGTCTTATAACCAGCCGCGATAAACGAGGCCATCCCGACTGCGGCGTACAGGTCATAGGTCGGCGTGTGCACTGCAGATTGCGCGAAGGCGCTGCCGATAGATGCACCGGCCAGCAGCAGCGGCACGAACATCGCGCTTACGCCTCCGGAACCGAGGCTGAAGATCGTCGCAACCAGCTTGAAGCCCGCGAACACGACCAGCGTCAGCGCAGGCACGCGATGACTCAGCACGTAGCTGACGGCCTCGTAGTTGGGGCCGATCGGAATCAGCTTGCCGGGATAAATCGAGATGAAGGCAAGGCCGCAGATTGCGGTTCCGAGTCCTCCGATCAGCAGCTTGTAGGTGTGTGCGATTCTCGCCCGCACGAACATCGTGCGCACCCGGCGGAACGTGATGTCGAAGACGAGAGCGATGAGCCCGATCGCTAGGCCTAAGATCGCCGACCAGAAGACGTCGATTGCCTCGAAGCTGGTCGAGCCGACGAAGCCGAAAAGTGGCGTTGTTCCGACGATTGCGGCGAGCGTCGCGTAGGCTACCACCGACGCGATGAGCGACGGCAGCAGCGCCTCGTGCGCCAGGTCATCCTTGTAGGGCATCTCGAGCGCGAACACGATACCGGTCAGGGGCGCGCGGAAGACGGCGGCCATCCCGGCACCCGCGCCGGCAATCATCATGATCCGACGGTCGCGCGATTCGAGTCCGAAACGCCGCGCCTTGGTCCAGAGCCACGAACCAATCGCGCCGCCGCCGTAGATGCTCGGCCCCTCGAGCGCGGCGCTGCCGCCAGAACCCAGGGTGGTAACGGCGGCGAGCAGTTTCCACCAGAACGGGCGCATGTCGATGTCGCCCTGATGCTCGTGATAAGAACGGACGATTTCTTCGGTCGAATGCTCATTCGGATCGGGCGTCATGAACTGCATGATGAGCCCGGTCGCGATGAATCCTCCTACCAATCCAGCGACGATTGCCCAATGATGGGCGAGGTAGTATGGCAGCACGGCTGCCCAGATCGTATCGAGAATGAGGATCGCGATGCCGGTGATAAGCAGGCCGGTGACCACGCCGATGATAGGGGCGATAAGCAACCATTTCTGGATGTCCCGCGAATAAGTGGCGGTGAGATCCTCGTTGACCAGTGAGGTATATTTTCGAAGCAGTGGATGGTTGAGGATTCTCGAACCCGTGACCGAGGCGACAATTCCCACTTTATGAGTGATCCTTTCCAGTCCCTACTTAGCAGATCGAGGCAATTACCCGAACAGTGTCACCCGGTGTCACATCTTCGGCGTCTCATCCGAAGGCGGGGACCCGGAACATATCGGCAGGGCTTGATATTAGTCGCAATTCGAAGAATTCTGCAGGTTTAGTCCCAATATTGAGGTCTAAGTCGCCGCGATGACGCGATACTCGCGCCTCAATGCGGCATTACATCGATCTTGAGTGCATATATCGACAAAGCCTGAGTTACGACGGTGATCGCGGGCAGGATGCTGGTTTGGCATGGTAATTGGGCAAGCGTGGAAGTGGATTTCTTGTCGCGGGGCGTTCAAGATATCCGAGTGGGCCGCATAGCGACGAGAGGTAGTATGAGCGAAGAGAAGTCTGCGAACCTGCTTAATTCCGAGGTGCGCATTTTCCTCGTCGAGGACAATCCCGATCACGTCTTCATTGCACTGACGGTGATTCGCCAGGTGTTGGGCGATTCGATCGACATGATTCATGCGCAGAACGCCGAGGAAGCGATCGACATGGTCGGGCGCTTCACCGACACCGATCGCCCGGACCTTTTCCTTATCGACCTGCGGTTGCCCGACAACGGCGGCTTTTCGGTGCTGCAGGCGATGCGCAACAATCCGGCACTCGAGCGGGTTCCCGTGTTCGTTATCACCAGCTCGCTTTTCGACCGTGATATCGCCAAGAGCTACGAGCTCGGTGCCTCGGCGGTGCTGTGCAAGCCGCTTTCGCGCGCGAGCTTCAAGGACGAGTTGGTACGAATCGGCGCGCTGCCGCTCTCGGCGCGCGGCGAGACCAAGACTTTGCGCCACTAGAGTTTCAGCCGGCTGCGCGACCTCGCTCTCGCGGTGAGTGCGCATCGACGCGGGCTTGACGCTCGTATCTCGGCATAGGACTCTCGCGATTGGGTCGGTGAAAATCCTAGCTCCGAGGTGCGAGCGTGAAACCCTACACTTTCGAAAAGAGTGAAGCGCTCTTTGAGCGCGCGAAGAAAGTTATCCCTGGCGGAATCTACGGCCACCAGTCTCCCCTCTTTCTTACCAGGGGTGCGTATCCATCGTTCTTCGCGCGTGGCGAGGGTTCGCACGTGTGGGATGTCGATGGCAACGAATATATCGATTACATGTGCTCGTACGGTCCGATTGTGCTCGGCCATCGTCATGCCAAGGTCGAGGAGGCTGTGCGCCGCCAGGCCGACCTCGGCAACTGCTTCAATGCGCCGACTGAGCGATGGGTCGAGCTTGCGGAATATCTCGTTTCGATCACGCCGTTCGCCAATTGGGCGGTGTTCGCCAAGAACGGCTCAGATGTATGCACGTACGCGACGATCGTCGCGCGTCAGGCTACTGGCCGGCCGAAAGTCGCGATGTGCCAGGGGGCGTATCACGGCGCGCACGCATGGTGCACGCCGGTGACGAATGGCCTGACACCGGAAGATCGCGCGAACATCGTTTACTTCGCGTACAACGACCTCGAAAGTCTGCAGCGCGTAGTCGCCGAGAATCATGGGAAGATTGCGGGACTTGTGATCTCGCCATTCCGTCACGACGCAGGCCATGATTCCGAGCTGCCGGTCGAAGGATTCTTGAGCGGCGTCAGAAAAATTTGCGACGACAACGGAATCGTTTTCATTCTCGACGACGTCCGTGCGGGCTTTCGCTTGCACCTGGGCGGCTCGGGCGAGCTGTTCGGCGTGCGTCCGGATCTGTCGACCTACTGCAAAGCTATCGCCAACGGCTATCCGCTCGCGGCGTGTCTTGGGCGCGATAGCCTGCGCAAGGCGTCGCAGGAGGTTTTCTTCACTGGATCGTATTTCACGAGCGCGGTGCCGATGGCGGCGAGCCTCGCTACGCTGCGCGAGCTAGCAGCAACCGATGGCATCGAGCGGATGCGCGCGATCGGCGAAAAGTTGCGCACTGGCCTGCTTTCCCAGGCGCGCAGCCACGGAATCGAGGTGACATACTCCGGGCCGCCCGCCATCCCATACATGACGTTCAAGGCCGACGAGGGCCATTTCGATCGCAACAAGCTGTTCTGCGGCGAATGCTCGCGGAGCGGAGTTTACTTCGCGCCGCGCCACAACTGGTTCATCTCGACCGCGATCAGCGACCAGGATATGGAGCGCACGCTCGAGGTGTCCGACCGCGCCTTCGCGATGGTGAAATCGCAGTTCGGCGCGTAGCAAAAGCGCTCGCAACTCCGCGCCGATCGTCCGCCGGGGTTTCCTTGACCCTGACCGACACCGCATATTATTCACTCTGAGCCGTGGGGGCGGCGGCCGATGTCGACCCGTGTTAGAAGTCTGGTTCTCCTCGTAGCCGCGATCTTGCTCGTGGCCGCTCCCAGAGCGCAGGCACAGCTGCCGCCCGATCAGATGACCTCGCTCGCGCTGCCCGAGGTCGGACCGGGATGGATCTTCGTGCTCGACGCGGGATTCCCCTCGACCGCGGCCGCCAGGGTCTACATCGTCGACACCGGGCGCCTCAAGGTGCTCGGGCAAGTGAGTGGCGGCTACCTCAGCAATTTCGTCCTCGCACCTGACCATCACGAGTTCTACAGCGTCGACACGTTCTACTCGCGAGGATGGCGCGGGACGCGCACCGACGTCGTATCGATCTTCGACGCCAAAAAACTCAACTTCAGCGGCGAGGTCGAGATTCCGCCGAAGCGCCTGCTGATCGTCCCCAAGCGCGATTCGGCGTCGATTACTCCCGACGGAGAGTTCATCCTGGTCGCCAACATGACGCCGGCGACGTCGATCAGCGTTGTCGATACGAAAGCCCGCAAGTTCGTCGGCGAAATCGAAACGCCCGGATGCGTGCAGGCGTTCCCATCGGGCAATCGTCAGTTCGATTCAATCTGTGCCGACGGCTCGATTCTCACCGTTCAACTCGACGATTCCGGCAAGGCAAAGGGCAAGACGACTTCGAAGCCGTTCTTCGATCCCGGCAAGGATCCCGTCTTCGATCAGCCGGCGCTCGTCGGCTCGAGGGCTTACTTCGATTCCTACTACGGCAACCTCTACGAAGTTGATCTCTCCGGCGCCGAGGCCAAGGGCGCGCAGCCGTGGTCGCTAATCACTGCGGCGGACAAGGCGGGCAAATGGCGGCCGGGCGGGTGGCAGACGGTCGCGGTTGAGCCCAAGAGCGGCGTGCTGCTGGTGCTCATGCATCAGGGCGGCGACTGGACGCACAAGCAATTCGGCACCGAGGTGTGGGTCTACGATCTCGCGCAGAGGCAGCGCGTCAAGCGGATCAAGCTGAAAACACAGGGCTACTCGATCTTTGCCACCAACGCCGACAAGCCAATGCTCGAAGTGCTCGATCTTCAGACTAGCATGCAGGAAGGAACGGGCCAGCTCGAAGCTTACAATCTCACCACTGGAAAATTCGTCGGCAAGCTGGATGAGCTCGGCTCGCCGTTCGTCATCTACGGACCATGACGATTGACCCCACAATCGCGTGGACCGCGTCGCTGGTGCTGGCCGCGATCTTTTTTGCCTCGGGGGCGATGAAGTTCGCCGACCTGGATGAATTCCGCGGCGCACTCGAAAGCTATCGAATCGCGCCAGCGATCATCGAGCCGATACTTACCTTCGCAATTCCGCTGGTCGAGCTGTTCGCCGCGTTGGGCCTGATGTTCACGGCTTCACGTACTACATCGGCAAGCGCAATCCTCGTGCTGCTGGGGATTTTCTCGGCGGCTATCGTGATCAACCTGATGCGCGGGCGCGTATACATCGATTGCGGATGCTTTGGCCCGGCGCTGCGGCAGAAGATCAGTTGGTGGCTCGTTGCGCGCAACGCCTCGCTCGCGGCGCTCGCGACTATCACCGCTCTGCGCGCGGTCTCGCGTGATCTCGGCGCGCTGGATCTCTTCACGATTGCTCTGGGAGCGGCCACGCTCGTGATCCTCTATGCCGCCGCCAATTGCCTGCTTGCCGACGCTCCACGGATCGCGGCGCTGGGGATGGGCGATGCTTGAGGCATTGATGGTCTCGCAGGTCATCCTTTGGATCGCCGTGGTGGCGCTCGCGGCCATCGTGTTCGCGCTGGTGCGGCAGATTGGAGTGCTGCACGAACGGATCGCGCCGATTGGCGCACTGACAATCGACAAGGGTCCGAAGGTCGGCGACCATTCACCGCTCTTCGAGCTCGTCGATCTGAACCGCCATCCCGTCACCATTGGCGCTGAGAATTCGGCCGGCCGCTCGACGCTCTTGATGTTCGTGTCGCCCACCTGCCCGGTATGCAAGAAGCTGCTGCCCGCGGTGAAATCGCTCGCGGTCAGTGAGTCGAAGTGGCTCGACGTGATGTTCACAAGTGACGGCGAGGCCGAGGCGCAGCGCGATTTCGTCGAACATAATCGAATGCAGAATTTTCCGCTCGTGCTTTCTTCGGAGCTCGGACTTACTTATCGCGTCAGCAAACTGCCGTATGCGGTGTTGATTGACCATGAAGGAATCGTGCGCGCCAAAGGCCTGGTGAACACGCGCGAGCATCTCGAGAGCATCGTGCAGGCGAAGCAGATGGGCGTTGCTTCGCTGCAGGACTATCTTGGCAAACGGATCACTGCGGCCGAGGCGCCTGCGGTGAACGGCGAGGGCGCAGGCAAGCATCATGGATAAAATCGTCGAACAAATGACGCGCGCGATCGCGCAGCGCACCTCGCGCCGAAGCTTCCTCGCGCGGGTCGGCAAAGTGATCCTCGGCGCGGCCGCGATTCCGCTGTTGCCGATCGATCGCGTGGTGCGTGCCGCTGATGCTGCCGCGGGCAAGCTGCCCAAGGGAATCGAGGACGACACGAGTTGCGACTACTGGAAGTATTGCGCGGTCGACGGCTATCTATGCACCTGCTGCGGTGGCGGCTCACACGACTGCCCGCCTGGAGCGACGCCATCACCCACATCGTGGGTTGGAACCTGCCGGCATCCGTCAGATGGCAGGGACTATATCGTGAGTTATCGCGATTGCTGCGGGCAGGCGTCATGCGGGCGATGCCTTTGCGCGCGCACCGAGGGCGAGATGCCGCTTTATCGCGCGCAACTCGACAGCGACCTCATCTGGTGCTTCGGCGCGCCGACGATGATGTATCACTGCTCGACGGCCGAAATCGTGGGCGTCAAGTCTTAAGCTCGCGAGTCGCCGCGCTCGCTGCTCCGCTCGCGCTCGCGTTTATCGCCTGCAACAACAAGGTGTCGCCGCCGCCGCCAGTATCGGCCAGCGCGGAGATTTTCCAGCAGCGCTGCGTCATCTGTCATCAGCCGGACGCGCAGGGCATTCAGGGTCTCTATCCGCCGCTGGCTGATTCAATCGGCAACTACGTCCGCGTAAAGGAGGGGCGTCAGTATCTCGTCCACGTGCTACTGAACGGCCTCGAAGGTCCGGTCGTCGTAAAAGGTGTGACTTACAATGGTCTGATGCCGCAGTTCGCTTTTCTCAGCGACGACGATATCGCGGCGGCGCTCAACGAAGTGCTGACACGATTCAACGCCGTCCTGCTGCCCGGAGCTTTTCAAGCCATCACAGCGGACGAAGTTAAAGCTGGCCGCACAACGACGAAGAACTCGACCGAGCTGATGCGCGAGCGCGCGCAAATCTACGACGAATTGAAAAGCGCGGCTGCGCCGGGAGCATCGAAGTGAGGCGCATTCTGTGCATGGCTCTGGGAGCCGTTACGATGCTCACGTCAGGCGCCCCGCCGGTGCGAGCCGAGCAGCCCGCACAGCTTTACATGTTGAACTGCTGGGGATGTCATCGGCCGAACGGCGAAGGAATTCCTGGCACGGCGCCGCCGCTTCAGGGCGCGGCGGATTTCCTCAAGGTGAAAGGCGGGCGCCAGTACCTGATCGAAGTGCCGGGCGTCGCTCAGTCCGCGTTAAACGATGAGCAGGTCGCCGAAGTGATGAACTGGATCCTGCAGACATTCAGCAAGGAGCAGTTGCCGCGCGACTTCAAGCCGTACAGCGGCGATGAGGTGAAGCAGCTGCGCGCCGTGAGGATGCTCGAGATAACCAAGACGCGCAACGCAGTCGTCGCCGAGATGGTCGCGGCGAAGATTCGGCCCGCCGCCAAGCCGTAGCTGCGGATGAACGCTTGCTTAGAAACTGCGATCGTCTGGTGGTGGCTCCACTCCAAGCTTCGCCGCCGATGCGTGGACTGCCGCGCGATATACGCCGTGCGCCATCGTCGATTCCTCGCTCAGCGCGCGCGCGTGATAGATTTTCATGCGCGCTTCGTGCGCCGATCGATCATCTGGCACGGCCGCGACTGCCCAGTCCGCAAGGTGACACGCGACTCTCAGGTCACCCGCCTCGAGCTTGCGCAGAGCATGCGCGACAACGTTGCCTACTCCGCCCGCCAGCGCGGCGATCTCGCGCGCCTGCTCCGCTTCGAGCGCGGGCTTAAGATGAGACGGCTGCCCGTCGTACCATCCGCCTTCGAGCCGCCAGATGTTGCGCACGATAAATTCGGGCTCGTCGTACACCGGCCGTAGCCACGGCTTCTCGCTGAGCACCGCGGGTGGCTTCACGGTGTGAATGATTTCATCGAGAGACGCGCCGGCGTTCATCATCTCGTTGGTCTGCTCGTAGAGCGCCTGCAAGTAGTTCGCCGTGTCGTTCAGCACCTGGCGAACCTTGATTGCGCCGAACACCGGATAGCCGTGGCCAGGGAGCAGCACCTCGGCCCCCGTCTTGGCCATCGAACGGAGGGCCTCGGCCCACTCGCGTGCGTAGCGCTGGACCTTCTGCGGATTGCCAGCGTTGGGCGCGGCCCAGATTATGAAGTCGCCGGTGCACAGCACCTTACGCTGCGGAATGTAGACCCAGCAATGATCGTCGGTTTCGCCGCGCGCGTGATGGCATTCGAAGCGCATCTCGCCGGCGACGACGTTGAGCTGATGATCGAAATACGTGTCCGGATAGACGTACTCCGTCGGCCACTTCGACGGGCGGCTGAATTGGCGCGTATTGATGCAGCTGTTGTATCCGCCAGTGCGCTTGTAGCGATCGAAGCGCGCCTGCACGGCGCGGTGGCCGACGACGCGCGGCCGCGCAACCTTTTTCTTTTGGGCTTCGTCGGCCAGCGCGGGCATGCCGCAGGCGTGATCGACGTGACCGTGGGTGTAGATCGCAGTGTTGACGCGGTCGTTTGAGAAGCGGCGCAGCATCTCGACGGTGCCGGCGCAGTTGAAGTAGGCGCCCGTGTCGATCAGTACCAGGCCGTCGCTCGATTTGACCGCCGTGTAGTTCGCCATCCAGCGAAAGAACATCACGCCTGCGGCCAGCTCTTCGTGCTCTCCGGTCGGCAGCAGCGGATGCGCCTCGCGCGTGGAAAGCTCGCCCCTGAAGAGACGCTCGGCAGTAGCGCGGATAGTTCCCATGATGTGCTCCGGCGCGCGATTATCCGCCCGCGCCGGCGAACGCATCAAGCCGTAACCGCCTACTTTTTGTCGAGCGGGTGCAACTCTGACATGTGGCGAATTTTTGCGTGCTCGATCCAGTGGTAGCGATCGTGCTGGTCGATGAGCGCCGCTTCGATACCGGCAGCGTGCGCGCCAAGGACGTCGATCGAATAGATATCGCCAGCGAAGCGCGCTTCATCGGGCGCGACGCCAAGCCGCTCGAGCGCGATCTGGAAGATGCGCGGGTCGGGCTTCGCGACTCCGACGACGTGCGAATCGACTATCACGTCGAAGAAAGGATGAAGGCCGTAGCGGCGCGCATCAGACTCGATTTGGCCCTCGGCATTGGAAACGATCGCGAGCTTAATGCCCTCGCTCTTCAGCCGTTCGAGCGCTTCCATGGTGCCCGGGCGCACCACGCGCCATAGCGACGCCTCGCCGTGCAGGCGGCGAAAGTGCTCGCCGTAGGCCTCAATCTCCGCCGCGGGAATTCCCGCGGCGGCCATCCAGTTGTTGAAATACTGCATGTAGGATGCGATCACGTCGTTGCCGCCGCCCATCAGGTGGCGATCGATCGCGGCGCGGCCTTCGTATTCCGCGTGCTCCAGTTTGAGTGCATCGATCGGCCGTGCGTCACGCGAGAATTCGTGTGCCAACAGATCGTAATCGAGAAACGCAAGCGTACCGCCGAAATCGAACAGGAGCGCCTTCGGCTTCTGGTGGCTGGATTTCTCCGGATGATGAACAGTCCGCTGCTTTTGCTTCCTTGCCGGCATCGACGGAGATCCTAAGCGAGCGCGCGGCGCGCTGCCAGTGCCAATCAACCGAGATGGAAATCGACGCCGGCGAGCACCGCGCCGAGCCGCGCGGCGACGGCTTGCGATGCGAGGTTGGCCCACGAGGTGCTGTAGAAAGGCGTCGCGCCAAGCGCCTGCACCGCGCGCGCCCATCCTGCGACAGCGCTCACCGCGAAGCCGCGCCGCCCATATTCGAGAAGCGTCTCAACGCCGGCGCAGTGAACTGCGGCGCTGATGCGCACGCTCGCGCATAGCGAAACTGCGCGTCCGTCCACGATGACCGCCCTGAGCGGCTGACAATGTTGGAGGTCTGGCCGCCATTCTTCGAGTTTGCCGCGAAGAAGATTCGCGTTGCTGACATCGATCGTGATCGGCGGTACAGACGGCGTTACATCGTGCTCAAGCATGTAAGCCGGCCCTGACCATCGCTCGTCACTCCCGCGCGGCACATCGAGAGCGTCGATGAATTCGTCCAGGCGAGCGGGCATGCGAGGTGGCGGATCGACAACCGGTTCGCGCTCGCATATCCGATCGAGTTTCGCGACGAGATCTTCCGGAACGTCGCTGCGATATCGAGCCATATTGCCATACGCCGTGCGCATCAGGTGAAAGCGCGGAACCTTGCCTCCGGCGAAGTAATTGATCGAGAGCAACCGACCGCGATCGTCGCAACGATAGAGCGTCGCGAGGCGCTTGCGCATCAGCGCAAGGGATTCTTCTGCCCTGCGGGCCATTCGCTCAGTAGTATTATCGGAAAGGCCCGTTGCCTAGCGCTCGGTGCGAAAGATATGATTTTTCTGGGTTTTTAGCCGATCGATTTCGGAGTCGCGATGTATACAGGAATAATCGAGGACCTCGGCACTGTCGAAAGACTGCGTCCCACCGAGCAGGGCGCGGTTATCACGGTTCGCACCGCGTTGCCCGTCTCGAAGATTGCGATCGGTGACTCGATCTCGATCAACGGATGTTGTCTCACTGTCGTGTCCAAGGGCCGCGGCAGGATCGCGATGGACGTGTCAGCGGAAACGCTGCGCCGTACAACGCTCGGATCGTTCAGAGCCGGCACGCGCGTGAACATCGAGCGATGCCTGACGCTCGACAAGCTGCTCGGCGGCCACCTGGTCGCGGGCCACGTCGACGGCGTCGGCAAGATTGTCGCAGTCAAGCGCGAAGGCGATTCGCATCTTTTTACCTTCGAGGTTCCTAAACTCGAGTCACGCTACCTGGTCGAGAAAGGTTCGGTTTCGATCGACGGAATCAGCCTAACCGTGTTTGGAATCAAGGGCCGCAGCTTCAACGTCGCCGTGATACCGCATACGCTGAAGGTCACGACGCTCGGCACGAAAAAAGTGGGTGACCAGGTGAATATCGAGAGCGATATGATGGTGAAATATGTCGAGCGCATCCTTAGCGCGCGCCAGCTGACTGGCGCGCGAGCCGCCTGATGCTCGCGGTCGTGAAAAGTCCGGACGAGGTCTGTCGATGAGCCTGATGCAGATACCGCGCAAGATAGAGTATGCGTTGCGCGCGATGATCTACATGGCGGATCGACCGGGAGGTATTGCGCGCGGAACCGAAATCGCCTCGCGCGAGCACATTCCGAAGTATTACCTGGAAAAGGTCATTCGCGACCTGATGCGGCGCGGACTGGTTCACGCGCGGCGCGGTCCTGGGGGAGGCTATCAGCTCGCGCGTCCTGCCGACTCGATAACTTTCCGCGACATCATCGAGGCGGTCGAAGGTCCGATTACTTTGAACATCTGCACCGATGGCTCCAGCTCCTGCGCGTTGCAACCGACCTGTCGGATGTATCGAGTGTGGGAAAAGGGGCAGCGTGTGCTGCTCGAAGTTTTCTCGGAAACCTCACTGCAGGAAATCGCCAACTCGCGTGCCCCGATCGCCAGTGCCCCTGGGATGCATCATCCGGCCGAAGCGCTGTCCAAAGTCTGACGCGTTTACAGAATTGAAAATCATCACTTCGTGTAGAAACCGCGCGCGCCGCCCCGCGTGCGAGAGCTTCCCAGCTGGGCGAGGCCCGGCGTGAGCGAAGGTGCGATCGCATTGGCGCCTGAATACGCGGCCAAGGTCCGCCGCTCGGCGCGTACGTTCGTCGAGAAGGCTTTCTACCTCGAGGAATTCTACGGCAAGAGCCTGATGTTCGCGCTGGTGCCGCCCGTCGGCCAGCGCATTTCCGACCTTGATTCGCTGGTGATGACGATCCGCGAGCTGCGCCGCAATCAAAGCCGCATGATCGTCGTCGTGTCGCCGAGCGCGCTGCCAAAGCTGATGCGCCGGATGGGGCGGCTCGCGCCCTCCGCACCGCCGCCGGTTTTCAATCCGTCGCAGGGAATGCGCTCGCGTCCTTATCCGCCTGACTCGACGGTCGCGCAGATCTATTCGCGGCTCCGGGCGGGTTCCGTTGTCGTCGTCTCGATGAGCCGCGACGACGCCGACGATCTGACCGTCTTCGCACGCGAACTCGCGAGCCGGCTCCGCGTCTTCAAGCTGCTTTTTCTTGATCGCGGCGGCGGTCTTATCGGCAAAGATGGCGAACGAATGGCGTTCGTGGAAGAAAAGCGCATCCCGCGCATCATGCGCACGATCCGATCGAAAGCGCGGCGCGATCTGTTGCGTGCGGCCGACCTCGCACTCAAGGACGGCGTCGGCTCGGTCAATCTCGTATCGCCGCGGTACGTCTACGAGGAGCTGTTCAGCTTCGTCGGCGCAGGCACACTCTTCACCGAGATGCAGTACGGATGGGTGCGGCCCGTCTCGATCGACGACTTCGAGGAAGTCGAAGCGCTCATCAAGCGCGGCCAAGACGAAGGGTTCCTGCTCTACCGCGATGCCGCACAAATTGCGGCGATCCTGCCCTCGTGCTTCGGCTACAGAATCGGCGACGAGCACCTTGCCGGTATCTGCTCTCTTCTCACCGAGCCGTATCGCAACGAGCGCGTCGGCGAGATTACCGCGATGTACACGCTGACGCGCTTCCAAGGCGAAGGCGTCGCGGGTGAGTTGGTCAAGGAGGTCCTCGAGGAGGCGCGCGCGCGCCGGCTCAAGTACGTCTTCGCCTGTACCGGCGAGGATCGCGCGGCGCGGTTTTTCGCGCGGCTAAAGTTCCGTCGCGTCACCGCCCGCGATGTGCCGCGCTCCAAGTGGCGCCACTACGATGCCGGCCGCATAGCGCACCTCAGCATCTTCCGCCTCGATCTCGAATAGCGCTCACAAGTGATGATCAATCCGGCGCCGACTACCCGCGTCCGCCCAGGGCTTCGCGGCGCCGTCGCGGCGCTTGCGATTCTGATCGCAGTCCTGGTGATTCAGCGGCTCGGAAGAGCCGACGTATGCAGCGATGCTGAAGCAATCACCGGCATCTTCGTGCAGCAGGTGGTCGAGCACGGCCAGACCTGGTTCCCGCTCGCGAGCGGCTCGATTGCCCTCACGACGCCCCCGCTCTTTCACTGGACGGCACTGGTGATCGATCGAGCGCTCGGACTTGCGCACGTCAGTGCCGCGACCCTCCGCCTTCCGTCGGCGATCTATGCGATCGCTACGGCAATTCTCACAATACTCTTTTCTGCGAGCACGATCGGCCTGGAAGCAGGCGTGCTCGCGGGCCTTACGCTCGCAGGATCGTACCAGTTCATCAGCCTCGGCCGCGTCGGCAGCGTTGACATGGCGCTCACGTTCTTCGAAACGCTCGCGCTGTTCTCGTTCTGCTGGTGGATGCGAGCGCGCGCCCGTCAGACCTTGATGCCCGGCGAGGCCGGCCGCGGCTTTCTCTACCTGCTCGCGATAGCACTTGGCCTTGCTGTCCTTGCCGCGGGACCAGTGGGCGCAATGTTACCCGGCACCGCGATTATCATCTTCATGATCGCCGGGCGGCGCGGGCGGCAGATTCTCGCGATGCTCGATCCCGGAGTGATTATCGTTGGCCTCGCAATTGCGTCCAGCTGGTACCTTGCCTGCTATTTGAGTCGCCGCTCCGCGTTGCTCGAGTATCAGATTGAGATCGAAAACATCGGACGCTTTGGCGGCCTGATGGGCTCGATGCCGCCGTGGTTCTACCTCGCGCCAATCCTGCTGAACTCAGTGCCATTTAGCCTCTTCGTTCCGATCGCCGTGGTGAGCGCATGGCGAATTGGCAAGGGCATCCAAACCGCTGAGCTAAAGGTCGAAGGATCCGGCGACCAGCGCGCCCTCGAGTGTGTCGGACTCTGCGCGATTTTCTGGATCGTCACGGTCGCCTTCTTAAGCTCCGCTGCATACAAGAGCGACGATTATTTGCTGCCTCTCTGGCCGGCGTCTGCGGTGATGCTCGCGTGGTGGCTCGTGACGATTCCGCCGGTGCATCTGAGGCGAGCCGCGGCGTGGGCGTACACGGCAATCGGCGCAGCGATGATGGTTTTCAATTTCGTTTACATACCGCACCGTGAGTCCGCTTCGTGCGGCGGCGATTCGTATCGCCCGGTTGCCGAGGAAGTCGCGCGCGTGATCGAGCCGGACGCGCCGCTTTACCTGTTTGGCTTTACCGACGCGCCCGCGCCTCTCGTCTTCTATCTCGATCGCGGCGTGCATCTGCTCGAAGGCCGTCTCGGCGACGCTCCGCCCGGTTACGTGCTCGTCCCGGAGAGCATCTGGCAGCAGAACCAGCAGACCGCGCTAGATCTCGAGCCCGTTCTGACCTCGGAGCACGGGAGTCACCGCCTGGTGCTGCTGCGGCACGGCAAGTCGTACGCGTCGCGATGAGAAATTTGGAGCCTATTTCTTGCGCGCGAGCGCGCGATAGCGAAAGCAATCGATCGTGTGATCGTTGACCATACCGGTCGCCTGCATCATCGCGTAGCAGATCGTCGAGCCGACGAATCGAAACCCGCGTTTCAGCAGGTCCTTGCTCATCGCGTCGGATTCAGCCGTCGTGGCGGGCAATTCCTTCATTGCGCGCCGCGAGTTGACGAGTGGGCGCCCATCCACGAAGCGCCAGATGAACTTGTCGAAGGTTCCGAACTCACGCTGGATTTCGATAAATGCTTGCGCGTTCGAAATCGCCGAATCGATCTTGAGCCGGTTGCGCACGATGCCATCATTGGCAAGCAAGCGATCGATCTTTGCGCGATCGAATCGCGCCACGCGCGCGGGGTCGAATCCGGCAAACGCCGCACGATAATTCTCGCGCTTGCGCAGAATCGTGTCCCAGCTCAAACCTGCCTGCGCACCCTCGAGCAACAGGAACTCGAACCAGCGCCGATCATCGTGGACCGGCACGCCCCACTCGTCGTCGTGATAGCGAATCGCGAGGTCATTGCGCGCCCAACCGCATCTCGCGCGCCCATCGAGCTTTGATTCAATCACCGCCACGGTTGCGATCAGCCACCGGCGCGGGCGTACGAGTTATACGCTGCACCGACCGACGTGCCGAGCTGCTCTTCGCATCGATGCTTAAGCTCGGCGAATGCCTCGTCCACATAGCGCTTCATCAAATCGACGTCGGGCATCACGCGCACCTCAGCCATCATGCCGAAGTAGAGATAGCGGTTGTAGCTAAGAATCGCGACGCCATAGCCGAGCGTCGCACCCAGCGGCACCAGCGGAATCATGTCGAGGCAGAGGTGTCCATTGATATACTGTGGCACCTGCACGCCCGGCACGTTGGTCGCGATGAAATTGATTCCCGCGGCTGGCAGCGCAAACCCGCCCGGGCGCGGAACCCATCGCATCAGCTTGGCGAGCACGCCCGCCGCATCGAGCGCTCCTGTCGCGATTCGCGAGCTCATCCCCATCAGTGGTGGCGGAAAATTTTCCGCGAGGACCAGAATCGATTCGAGCGCCTGCGCCGAGCCGGCGGCCTTGATGCGCTCGGTTTCCTCGTTGATAGTTTTCAGCCGCTCAACCATGTCCATCGGCTCGGCCGGCGCAGTCGGAAACATCATCGAGACGCGATTGCCGAGCGCTTTCTGCTCATCCTTGTGGCGCACGTTGACCGGGCATCCGATGCAGAGCTGTTCGCCGGCGACCTTGTAGCCGTGATAGTCGAGGTAGCGCGCCGCGCCCTCGGTGAGCATGGCGAGCACCACGTCGTTGACCGAACCGCCAAAGGCTGATCGAATTGCACGAAAATCCGCGAACGACTGCTTGGACCACGCGAGCAGGCGATCTTGCGTGACCGGCACGCCGTTCCAGGGCGCGGGCATGATGCGGCGCGTCGCGAGCTGGGTCATCACCCGCGTCGCTTCGCCGAGCGTGCGCATCCTGTCGATCATGGTGGCGGGCTCCTCGGCCGCTTCGACGAACATGCGCATCGCGTTGTCGACCGCGCCGCGCATCTGATCGCGCATCGCTTCGGCGAAGCGACGCATCAGTCGCGAGGGCGTGGACGGCTGCCACGGTTGCGGCGGCGGCGGGATCGGGTCCGGCTCGGCGCGGAAATCGTACATTACCTTGAGCAGCTCCACTCCCGACACACCGTCGACCAGGCAGTGGTGCACCTTCCACATCAGCGCCGTGTTGGCGCCGGGAAAGTTCTCGTAACTGTGCAGCTCCCAGAGCGGGCGTTTGCGGTCGAGCGGCACGCGGTACTCTTTCATCATTTCCGCGAGCGCTTCCTGCTCGGTCGTTCCGTCGCTGAGCTCGTGTCGATAGCAATGATTGGCGACGGCGAACTTCGGATCGTCTTCCATCATCGCGTGCGCGAGATTGAACGGGACCTCGGCGAGCCGCTGCCGATAGCGCGGCACCAGGTGGATGCGTTCCTCGATATGAGCGATCAAGGCATCGAAATCGAGGCGGTCCTCGAACACGCCGATCGATCCGATATGGAGCGGGCCGCTCTGCGACTCGGCATAGATAAAGGTCGCGTCCTGGGTCGAGAGGCGATAGCTGAAATTCTGCGCGCCCGATTTGTCTTCAGCCACGGTTCACCTCCGGAGCATCACGCCGCGCCTCCTGCGACCTCCCTTTCCCATCCGCTTCACGCCAACACTGACAGGGCGACCGCCGAATGTGCAACACATAGAGGCTACGGCGCCGCTCTTGCCCGCCGGGCAATCTTGCTGCGAGGATAGCGCTCCCGCCGGTCCTTGGGGGCGCGGGTCTGTTCACGGAGGTTTGCCGCGATGGCTCAGCCGATCAAGACCAATCGTGCGTACCCGATCCAGATCGGTCTACGCGATGGAAAGCAGGCAACGATTCGCCTGATGGAGCCTTCCGACCTCGACAAGATTCGCGAGTTTGCCCACAAGCTGCCCGCCGATGATTTGCTCTTCCTGCGCACCGACATCACCGATCGCGCTGTTGTGAAACAGTGGGTCGATAATATCCAACACGGCAACACTGTAACACTACTTGCCGAGATCGATGGTGAAATTGCCGCTTACGCGAGCTTGCATCGAGACCAGGCGCGATGGACACGACGCGTCGGCGAAATTCGAATCAATGCGGCGTCGCGCTTTCGGGGCTACGGCCTCGGGCGACGGCTCGCCGCTGAAATATTCGATCTGGCGCGCTCGCACGGAATCAAGAAAGTCACGGCGCAGATGACGCCCGATCAAACTGCCGCGCGCGCGGCCTTTGAGAAGCTCGATTTCCAGGTCGAGGCGATATTGACCGACTGGGTCGAAGATCGCAACGGACGCCCGCGCGATCTTCTGATCATGACCCACGACGTTGACGGCTTCTCCGATCGCATCGTGGCGTAACGCGCACAGCATTCGTTCGATTTCGATACAGGTCATTGCGGAACTGCCGCTCAACGCGCGATCGCGATGCTTACCGACGGCATCGCGCTTGCCTCACCTTTTGAGGCGACGAACCTGCGTCAACAAATCTGCAAAATTAGAGGGGAGTATCATGTCATCGATCTCGAGTATCGCTTCAGTTCAGTCGGGACATATATCCGACCATGAAAAGCTCGCGCGCTCAATCCGGCAATCTGCAGGGCGTGCAGCAGGCGTTTTCGAATCTGCAGCAGAACCCGCTTCAGGGTGCGGGAGGATTCGGCGCGCACCATCATCACCATCACGGCGGTGGTAGGTGCAAAGCAGCTCGCGCTCGAACAACGGCCTGACCACCTGTTCAACAATTCGAGTTCCAGCAACTCGAACTCGAATGGCAACAGCTCCCCAGATCGCCGCTGAACTCGATGCGCTGAATCGCTCGCATAACGAACGGCGGCCGCGGCAGCCTATGCGCGTGGGAGGCGCGCCGCCCGCGCCCGCTGATTTGACCCAACAAGACCCGCTCCCGCGGAGTACGCGGGAGCGGGGTGAAGCTGGTCGGGGACGAGGCCGGCTGACTTAGTGCTCGTTTTCGGCGATTTCCAGTTTTCGGCTATTGAAGAAGGAGTTGTCGACGGCGGCCATGTTCACGTACCAGGAATTTCTAGCCGAAGAAGTCGGGCTCGGCATGAATGCGACCGTATCGTAGCCGTCGAGCAAATTCTTATCGATCATCGCGACCGGGAAAAAGCGCCGATACGGATAGACCGCGACGCGCGCATCAGGTTCCGACCGATCAGAGTACGCAACGTAGTTCACCAGCGTCTTCCAGAGTATTCCCTGTGAATCGTACTGATCCGATGCCGTGACGAACCATCCTTCGGAGTCGATGTACAAGACGCGCCGTGGGATTTCCAGATTCTCACCTTGCTTCGCGTCGGCCTGGATCACATAGAGATGACGCATCTCCCAGTTCTCGGCGCAGACGTGGGAGGCATCGTCGGGGCAGGCCGTTTCCGGCGACCGATCAGCATGCACCACGGCGAGCATCCTGCCTTCACCCAGGTACTGGTAGGTATATTCGGATGGGTTAGCAGAAAATCCGAACAGCGAGTCGGGGTCGACGTTATTTGCGAGCGTAGGCTGAGGCGATCCGCCACCGTTCACGCCGCCTGGCGAGTTGCCACCGCCAACACCGCCGAATGCCGGTGACGCCGATATCGGATCCGACTGCGTCGATTCGGTCTCGCGCCGCACGCGCCGCGTATAGCGATCGTACGACCAAATGTCATCCGGCTTGTGCGTATCGATGTAGCGATAGCGTACGAAACCGAAACCATTCAGCGTAGATGGCGAAATATATGGAAACAGTCCGAAGCGTGAGCGTATTCCGCTCGCGAGCGCGTCCGGGTCGGTCGGCGTCGGTGGAACTTCGACGCGGCCTACGTTGTTGTATAGAGCCATGTTCAGGACGAGCAGGCGATCGATCATACGGCCGTCGGGACCATAGGTATCGAATTCAGGATAGCGAAGGTCGGCGTCATCTGAGAACATCGGACGGTTCTCGAAGTTCCATATGACCTTGTTTGCGATTTGCGGATCATTTGGATCAAGCAGCGGAAAGGGTAGACCCGCAACATAGCCGTGGAGATCTCCGTCAGCTCCGAGCGAGCATTGAGGCGAATATTTCTCGGTCGCGGTGCGGTAAGGGGGCGGCCAGTCGAGATGCGCCGAAGGCACGATCCGCATCTGCATCCCATGCTGCACTAACTCGTAGTTTCCCGGACTCAGGTAGGCCTGTACGGCTGTATAGTTGTTCTGGCCTATTACTTCACCGGCACGAATGGAATCCCGTTCATTTACTGTGTCTACTTGGGTGGTGGTTGTAGTCGTCCTTGTGGTCGTCCTGGTGACAGTTTGCGCGTTGGCCGCCAGGGGAAAGATCGCGGTCAAGCCAAGAACCGCGATCGTTTGAAAAAGTTTCCACCTATACATTTTTCTCACCTGTGGGCTTGCGGCTTGGCCGCCCGTTGCCAATGGATTTTCAGCGAATCTGACCAACTAGCAATCGTCAGACCGCGTCGCTCCAGAGTTCGAGGCGGCAACGAATATGAAGGTTTCCCGCAGGACGCATGGCGTCTTAGCAGCGCGATACCTGGTAACTGATGTGAATTCGGCTTAGCGCAAGGTTAAGCTGCAACGTACGATTGCTCGGCGGATGGCAGAGCTCTTCCGCGTGCAAATTCGTAACCCATTGCAGCCAGAATTTGTTCGAGCGCCGCAAGCAGAAGAAAAACATTGCTCCGCTGCGAGCTCTCACCGATGAGTCCTACGCGCCAGACCTTGCCTTTCAATGGGCCCAACCCGGCCGCGATCTCGATATCGAAACCATTTAGCAGCTCGGCCCGAACCTTTGCCTCGTCGATTCCTTCAGGGACTTCGACCGTGGTGAGTTGCGGCAGGCGATAGCCCTCTTGCGCCGCAAGCTTGAGACCCATCGCGCCAAGGCCTGCGTGTAGCGCCGCGGCGTTGGCGCGATGCCGCGCCCATCGCGCTTCCAAGCCTTCTTCGAGCACAACGCGAAGCGCCTCGTATAACGCGTAGTTCATTGTGATCGGCGCGGTGTGATGATAGACGCGATCGGAACCCCAGTAGCGAGCGATCATGCCGACATCGAGGTACCACGATTTGCACCTGGTCTTGCGGCTTCTGATTGTCTCGATAGCGCGCGTGCTGAATGTCGTCGGCGCGAGGCCCGGCGGCGCACTAAGTCCCTTCTGCGTGCAGCTGTAGCTCGCGTCGATCTTCCACTTGTCGATCTCGACCGGCACGCAGGCGAGCGAGGTCACGGTGTCGAGCATCATCAGCGCGCCCGCGCGATGCGCCAGCTCGGAAATCTCCTCTACCGACTGATGCGCGCCGGTCGAGGTTTCGGCGTGCACGATTGCGACCAGTTTCGGCTGGTGCGTGCCCTTTAGCGCTGCCTCGATCTGCGCCGGCTCGATAATCCTGCCCCACTCCGCTTCAACTTTGATCACCTTCGCCCCGAGCCGCTCCGCCGAGTCCGCGATACGCGTGCCGAATACGCCATTGACGCCAACGATAACTTCGTCGCCATCTTCAATGAGATTCGCGAGGATCGCATCCATTCCGGCAGAGCCCGTCCCCGACACCGGAAAGGTGATTTCGTTGCTGGTGCGGAAAACCGCGCGCAGCATCCGCTTGATGTCTTCCATCACCTTGATGAACTCGGGATCGAGGTGACCGACGACCGGCGACTGCATCGCCTTCATCACGCGCGGATTGACGTTGCACGGGCCGGGGCCGAGCAGGATACGCGCGGCGGGCTTGAGCTCGGGAAATGTCTCTGCCAACGATGTGCTCCTCTGCCCGCACGAGCCGCTTCAGTCGCGCGTATCGGGCTGAAATTGAACCCTGCTATTATGACGCCACAGGGCGGGCGGGCAAACCTGAAACGTGCAAGCTCGCCGGCACAAGGGATTCGCCAATTGGCAAGCTCGATCGATCCAAAGCTGGTTGAGGAACTCGCCGCGATCGTCGGCGTCGAGGGGATCGTCTCGCGCGCGAGCGAACTGAAAGTATACGAGTGCGACGGCTGGACGGTCGAAAAGTCTGCGCCCGACATCCTGCTGTTGCCGCGCTCGGTCGAGCAGGTGAGCCGCGTGCTGCGCGCGCTCGATCGCAAAGGCATCGCATTCGTGCCGCGCGGCGCGGGCACTGGTCTTTCCGGTGGAGCGTTGCCGCTCAACGCGCCGGTGATGATCTGCACATCGCGCATGAACAAGATCCTGACGATCGACTACGCCAACCGGCGCGTCGAAGTCGAAAGCGGCGCCGTCAATCTTCACGTCACCAACGCGGTGAAAGCGAAGGGTTTCTTCTATGCGCCCGATCCGTCGTCGCAGATGGCGTGCACGATCGGTGGCAACATCGCGGAAAACTCCGGCGGTCCGCATACGCTCAAGTACGGCGTTACCACCAATCATGTGTTAGGCGTCGAGCTGGTGTTGCCCGACGGCGAAGTGGTCGAGCTCGGCGGCGCGGTCGAGGAGCGATGCGGATATGACCTCGTGGGCGCGGTCGTTGGCTCTGAGGGCACTTACGGCGTCGTGACGCGCGCAACGCTCCGCCTGATGCGCGAGCCCGAGGGTCATCGCACGTTTCTCGCGACATTCCCTGATGTTGAAAGCGCGACGCGCGCCGTCTCACGCATCATCGCGTCGGGGATCGTGCCCGGCGCAATTGAGATGATGGACAAGCTCATCTTGCGCGCTGTTGACGACGCCTTTCACGTCGGTTTCGACCAGGCTGCTGGCGCCGTGCTGATCATCGAGCTCGACGGAATGGAGGTCGGCTTCGCCGAATGCTCCTCGCGCGTGATCGAGATGGCGCGCGCGGCGGGCGCGAAAGACGTGAAGCTCGCGCGAGACGAAGCGGAGCGGCAACTATTGTGGAAGGCGCGCAAGCGCGCGTTCGGCGCGGTCGGCCGCCTCGCGCCCAACTACTGCACGCAGGACGGCGTGGTGCCGCGCACACGTCTGCCGGATATCTTGCGCGTCATTAGCCAGGTGAGCGAGCGCTACCAGCTCAGCATCGGCAACGTCTTTCACGCCGGCGACGGCAATCTGCATCCGATTATTCTTTACGACGAGCGCGAAGCGGGGCAGGTCGAGCGCGCGCTCGGCGCTGGACGCGATATACTGAAAGCGTGCGTCGAGATGGGAGGCTCGCTCACGGGAGAGCATGGAATCGGCGCGGAAAAGATCGGCGAGATGCCGCTGATGTTCTCGCCGGACGATTTAGCCGCGATGATGGAGTTGCGTCACGTGTTCGATCCGAAAGAACGCGCCAATCCCGGCAAGATCATCCCGCGGCCCGGCGCATGCGTCGAAGTCGCCGCGCCGCGCCGCCAGGTTCCGATCTGAATCGACAACCGCATCGTGGAAGAGACTTTGATTAGCGGAGCCGGTGCACGCGCCGTGGCGCTGCTCGGCGTCGATCGCGTGCGTGAAGCTGCATCTTTGGAGCGTCGCGCCGCGGCATTTGTCGTCGAGCCGCGAAACGCGGACGAGATCGCCGAGCTGATCAGAATGTGCGAGGCTGAGGGAATCGCGCTGGCAGCTCTTGGCGCGATGCGATCGCTCACTCAGATTAGGCGTGCGCCGGTTGCGCTCGGCATTTCACTGCGCCGAATGAATCGAATCATCGCGCACGAGCCCGACGATCTAACGGTCATCGCCGAGGCTGGAATCAGCGTCGGCGCTTTGAACGCGGAGCTCGCGAAATCGCGGCAACGGCTGCCTGTCGATCCTTGTCAACCAGATGTCACGACTGTTGGCGCCCTGGTCGCTGCGGCACACGCGGGTCCGCTTCGGTTCTCAGAGGGCACGGCGCGCGATCTGCTGATCGGAATCGATTTTGTCGGCCACGGCGGCCGCGTGATTCACGGCGGCGGTCGCGTGGTAAAAAATGTCGCGGGCTACGACTTGATGAAGGTGATGGGCGGCTCGTTCGGCACGCTCGGAATCATCACGACGGCCATCTTCAAGGTGCGGCCTATTCCCGCGCACTACGCCGTCGCTCTTGTGCCGCACAAGCGCGCCGATGACGCGTTCGAGTGCGCCGCGCGCCTCCTCGAGGCGCTCCCGCTGAGCCATCTCGAGGTCGTGAGCCCCGGCTTTGCGGCGCGCTTTGGTGCAGCGGGACAATTCGCCGTTATCGCGGGATTTTCCGGCAACCCGGAAGAGATCGGATACCAGGCAAAGAAGAGCCTGGAGCTGGCGAGCGGCCGCGGCGAGATTTTCAACGAGCGCCAAGCCGAGGCGCACTACGCCGCGCTGCGCGACCTCGATTTCGCGGCGGGTCCGTTGAGTGCACGCTTCGCGGTGATGCCCGCGGAGTTGCCCGCCACGCTCGACGCGATCGCGGGCGACTATTGCGCGCACGCGGGAAACGGTGTCGCCGAAGTTGCGCTCCGCGCCGCGCAGTCCCTCGACTCGGCGCAACAGGTCGTTGCCGAATGGCGCGAGCGCGCGCATCGCACGCGGGGGCATCTAAGGCTCCTCGCTGCCTCCGAGCCGATTCGAGGCGGACTCGAATTTTTCCACGCTCCGAGCGATGGAGCGCTCAAGCTGATGCGAAGGCTTAAGCAGGCGTTCGACCCTGCCGGCATTTTCAACGCGAACTGCTTCGTGGGAGGTCTCTAATGAGTGAGCATCCCGCGAGCGCGCACCGTGACGTGACAGATTACGAGCTGCTGTTCGACTGCGTGCATTGCGGGCTCTGCGCCGAGGCTTGTCCGACATACGTCGCGACGCGGAGCGAGATGGATTCGCCGCGCGGCCGCATCTACCTGATGAAGGCGCTGGCCGAGGGCCGAATGGATCTAGATGCCGACGCCGCGCGGCATCTCGATTTGTGTCTCGGATGCCGCGGTTGCGAAAGCGCATGTCCGTCGGGCGTCAAGTACGGTCGGCTGATCGAAGCTGCGCGCGTGTTCGTCGAGTGCGAATATCGGCGTGCAGGGTTCGATAGGTTCCGCCGCGCCGCAGTCAGCGTTGTGTTTCCTTATCCCGCGCGGCTTCGCGCCCTGCTGATGCCCGTGAGAATCTTGGATTGGCTTGGCCTCAGGAAGGTCGTGCGAACGGCGCTTCCCGTGGCGGCTCGCGAATGGCTCGACCTGTTGCCGCGCCATGGTACCAATTCAACTGAGGCGAACTGGCCCGCTCCTGGAGCCATCGCGGACGATGCACCAGCAGTTATCGTTCATCATGGCTGCGTCGCGCAGGTCCTCGCCAAATCCGAAAACGCCAACAGCGAAAGACTGCTCGCTGCCGCAGGATATCGCGTTGTCAAAATTCCTTCGACCAAATGTTGCGGTGCGCTCGACCTTCACGCTGGCAACGGCGAACGCGCGCGCGAGTTTGCGCGCGCAAATGTGCTGGCAATTTCGAAGTTGAAGCCTGACGCGATTATCTCCGCCGCCTCTGGCTGTTCTACCGCAATCGCGGAGTACCGAGAAATCCTCAAGGACGACACGCTCGCGCCCGAAGCCGAGATGCTCGCCTCCAAGGTCAAAGATCTAAGTTCCTTGTTACTCGAAAGGCCGCTTCAGTTTTCTGCGCGCTTCGACTGCGTCGTCACCTACCATGACGCGTGTCATCTGGCGCATGGTCTTGGCGTGCGCGAAGCCCCGCGCGTGCTGCTTCGATCGGTGCCGGGTCTCAAGCTCGTTGAGATGGAGAATTCCGATCTCTGTTGCGGTTCGGCCGGCAGCTATAACCTGACCGAGCCTAAGATGGCACGCGAGCTGGCGCGGCGCAAAGCCGACAGTATCGCAGCGACGGGAGCGCAGTACGTGGTACTGGCGAATCCGGGCTGCGAGTTTCAAATCGCCGCGGAGCTGCGCCGGCGCGGATCGAGCATTCGCGTGATGCACCTTGCGGATTTCTTCGCGCTCGCGATGACGCGCGGCGCAAAGCAAAACCGATGACCGAACTGCTCGAAGTAAAGCTCTACTTCGCGTACACGAGTCCGTTCACTTATCTTGCGCTGGCGCCGGCGTACGAGCTCGAGCGGACGCACCGAGTTCGGGTACGTTTCATTCCTTACGGCATCAACATTCGCAAGGTTTACGGACCGCTCGACAATGCCGAGGCCGATCGCCGCAAGGTCCGTTACCTCTATCTCGATGCGCGCCGAATCGCGAAGCAATACGGGCTCACGATCTATCCGCCGAAAAAGATTTTCAGCGCGCGGCTGGCATTCTATGGCGGGCTCTTTGCCGAAAAGCAGGGACGCTTCAGACCATACGCCGATCGCGTGTTCGAGCGATTCTGGAAGCACGCGCTCGACGTCGAGGATCGGGCCGCGATCGCGGGGCTTATTCGTGAGGTCGGCCTCGATGAGGCGGAATTTCTCCGCTACGCCGAGACCGATGCGCGTGCGGACCTCGATGCGTGCTTTGCCGCGGCCGATCGCGATGAGATTTTCGGCGTGCCGACATTCGTCGTCGAGGGCGAGCCATTCTGGGGCGAGGATCGCCTCGAGTGGGTTATCAAGAAGCTCGACGCGATGGGGCTCAGGCGATGACCAGGGGTCAGGCCTTGGTGATCGGAATAAACTTCGGCCGCGAGCGCACGCCATCGAGCCAGCGGCGAATCGACGGAAATTTTACGAGCTCGAATCCGCCTTCGTCGGCCACATGCGTGTACGCGAACAGCGCGATATCCGCAATCGTGTAATGCGAGGCCGCAAACCATTCGTGCGATTTCAGGTGATCCTCCATCACGCCGAGCGCGTCGTAGCCACGCTGCACGATCATGTCGTTCAGCGCGCGGCGCGGGTCCTGCAGAAGCGGATGCATCGCCAACAATCGCGCGACCGCGATGTAAGGCTCGTGACTGTACTGCTCGAAGCATAGCCACTGCATCATCCTTGCGCGTTCGAATCTGTCGGCGGGTATCATCGCCGTGCCGTCGGCGAGGTACCAGCAAATCGCGTTCGACTCGAAAAGCAGCCGTCCATCGTCGAACTCGACTGCCGGAATTCTGCCGTTGGGAAATTTCGCGAGAAACTCTTTCGTGCGGGTCTCACCCTTGGTGATATCCAGCTCGACACGTTTGAAGCTCACGCCGAGTTGCGTCAGCAGCAGGCGGACCTTGTAACCATTTCCGGAGGGCAGATAGTCGTAGAGCGTGATCATGCTTTGCTCCCGGGCAAATGACCCTCGACGAGGCGCCGCGAATAATTAGAGTTCCGGGCTCGCGGGCAGGAACGTCTCGCCCATCAGGTATGCATCGGTGGCGCGCGCCGCTTCGCGTCCCTCCCAAATCGCCCACACGACAAGAGACTGTCCACGGCGCGAATCTCCGGCTGCGAACACTCCGGGCACGCTGGTCGCGTAATTCTCGCACTGGATGTTGCTTCGCGGGTCGAGCTTCAATCCCAGCTGGGAAATAATGCCATCGGGCTCGGGTCCGAGAAATCCGAGCGCGAGCAGCACCAGCTCGCAGTCGATTTCGAATTCGGTGTCGGGAATTTCTTCCATCACCATCCGCCCGCCGTCGTGCTTCCAGTTGAGACGGCAGCCGATGAGCTTCTTGACCTGACCGTTATCGCCCTCGAAACGCTTGGTGTTGATGCTCCAGTCGCGCATCACACCTTCTTCGTGCGAACTCGACGAGCGCAGGATCATCGGCCAATCGGGCCACGGCATCTCAAGCGTGCGCCTCTCCGGCGGCATCGGCAGCAACTCGAACTGATGCACGCCGATGGCGCCCTGGCGATTCGACGTGCCGAGGCAATCGGAACCCGTGTCGCCACCGCCGAGAATCACGACGCGCTTGCCGGTCGCGAGGATGTCCCGTGCCGAATCGAGAATGTCGCCGAAGTTGCGCTTGTTCTGCTGGGGCAGAAACTCCATCGCGTAGTGGATGCCCTTCAGGTCGCGGCCCGGAATCGGCAGATCGCGTGGCTTGGTCGCACCCATAGTGAGCACGATGGCATCGTGTTTCGCGCGCAGTTCATCGGCGTGGATGTCGAAGCCAACGCGGCAGCTCGTGACGATCTCAACGCCCTCCCCCTTCATCTGTTCGATGCGCCGGTTCACGATCCACTTCTCGAGCTTGAAGTCCGGGATGCCGTAGGTCAGCAATCCTCCCGGACGATCCGCGCGCTCGTAGAGCGTCACCGCGTGCCCTGCGCGCGCGAGCTGCTGTGCGCAGGCGAGGCCCGACGGTCCCGAGCCGACGACGGCGACTCTTTTTCCAGTCTTTCGCGCGGCGGGCTGCGGCGCCACCCATCCTGCCGCGAAGGCATGATCGATGATGTTCTTCTCGATCAGCTTGATCGTCACCGGGTCGTTGTTGATATTGAGGACACAGGCCTCCTCGCACGGCGCTGGGCACACGCGGCCGGTGAAATCGGGAAAGTTGTTGGTCGAGTGGAGGCGATCGATCGCATCGCGCCATCGCCCGCGGTAAATCAGATCGTTCCAGTCGGGGATGATGTTGCCGAGCGGGCAGCCCTTGTGGCAGAAGGGGATGCCGCAATCCATGCAGCGCGCGCCCTGCTCGCGCAGCTTTTCCTCGGGCAGCTTGAGATCGAACTCGCGCCAGTCCTTGAGGCGTTCAGCGACGGGACGCCGCGCGGGCGTCTCGCGCTTGATCTCCATGAAGCCGGTGATTTTCCCCATCTAACAGGCCGCTCCGAACCGCAGTTGCGCTCGAAATCCTCCTAGACCGCCGCCAGCCGCGCCATATCGTTGTTGACGTTGAGCTGCTGCCGCTCGAGCACCATGCGGTACTCGGTCGGCAACACCTTGATGAATTTCTGATTGGCATGATCCCAATCGGCGAGGAGGTGCTCCGCGACCGCGCTTTCGGTATATTGATGATGGCGCACTACCAGCGCGTGAAGCTGCTTCAACTCGTCGGCATCGGTGACAGGGCCGAGTTCGACCATACCCGTGTTGCACTTCGATGCGAACGAGCCGTCCTCATCGAGGACGTATGCGACGCCACCGCTCATGCCCGCCGCGAAGTTGCGCCCGGTGTTGCCGAGCACCACGACGAGCCCGCGCGTCATGTACTCGCACCCGTGATCGCCAACGCCCTCGACTACAGCGTGGGCGCCGCTGTTCCGCACCGCGAATCGCTCGCCGGCGATGCCGCGGAAGAATGCTTCGCCGCCGGTCGCGCCGTAGAGCGCTACGTTGCCGATGACGATATTCTCCTCGGCCTTGAAGCTCGCCGCTTGCGGCGGGCGCACCGCGATGAATCCGCCCGAGAGGCCCTTGGCGCAGTAGTCGTTCGCGTCGCCCTCGAGGAAAATTGCGATTCCCGGCGCGAGCCAAGCGCCAAGGCTCTGGCCCGCAGAGCCCTTCAGATGAATCTGCACGGTGTAGGGCGGCAACCCTTCTGCGTGGTAGCGGCGCGAGACTTCCGCCGAGAGCATCGTGCCGACGGTACGGTTGATGTTGCGAATCGGAAGGTTAATCTCGACTGGTCTGCGATGCTCGAGCGCATCGGCGGCAAGCTCGATGATCGTGTTGTCGAGCGCCTTGGCGAGACCATGATCCTGCGCCTCGACGCAGTGCAGGGGTTCATCCGGCCCGACGTCGGGCTTGTGCAGGATTCTCGTGAGATCAACGTTGCGCGCTTTCCAATGCTGGATAGCGTCCTTGGCGTCGAGCCGCTCGACGTGGCCGATCATGTCATCAAGCTTGCGGTAGCCGAGCTGCGCCATGTATTCGCGGAGCTCATCGGCGATGAACATCATGAAGTTGACGACGTGCTCAGGCCGGCCCTCGAACTTCTTGCGGAGTTCGGGATCCTGCGTCGCGATTCCGACCGGGCAGGTATTGAGGTGGCAGACGCGCATCATGATGCATCCGGAGGCGACGAGCGCCGCGCTGGCAAAGCCGAATTCCTCGGCGCCGAGCAGAGCCGCGATCGCGACGTCGCGGCCGGTCTTCAGTTGACCGTCGGTCTCTACGTGGATGCGTCCGCGGAGGCCGTTCAGCACCAGCACTTGCTGCGTTTCGGCGAGACCGAGTTCCCACGGAATGCCCGCGTGCTTGATCGATTGGAGCGGCGACGCCCCCGTGCCGCCATCGTAGCCGCTGATCAGGACGACGTCGGCTTTGGCTTTCGCCACTCCCGCTGCGACGGTGCCGACGCCGACCTCAGCAACGAGTTTCACGCTGATGCGCGCGCGGTTGTTCGAGTTCTTCAGATCGTGAATCAACTGCGCGAGGTCTTCGATCGAATAGATGTCGTGATGGGGAGGCGGCGAGATCAGGCCTACACCGGGCGTCGAGTAGCGAATCTTCGCGATAAAGTCGTCAACCTTGTGTCCGGGGAGTTGGCCACCCTCGCCCGGCTTGGCTCCCTGAGCCATCTTGATCTGTAACTCGTCGGCGTTGACGAGATAGTGGCTCGTGACGCCGAAGCGGGCCGACGCGACCTGCTTGATAGCGCTGCGGCGCCAGTCGCCATTGAGATCGGGAATGAAGCGCGCGGGATCCTCGCCGCCTTCGCCGGTGTTGCTCTTGCCGCCGATGCGGTTCATGGCGATTGCGAGATTTTCGTGCGCTTCTTTGCTGATCGACCCGAACGACATCGCGCCGGTCTTAAAGCGCTTGACGATCGCGCTTGCGGGTTCGACTTGCTCGAGCGGCACCGGCTCGAGATCGAATTTGAAATTGAGCAGTCCACGGAGCGTCGCGAGGTTGCGGCTCGTGTCGTCGACTATCCGCGTGTACTCCTTGAACACGCGGTAGTTGCCAGAGCGCACCGAATGCTGGAGCTTCGCGATGGTGTTCGGGTTGTACATGTGATGCTCGCCGCGGCGGCGCCATTGGTACTGGCCGCCAGCATCGAGCTCGCCGTCGAGATTTGGCATCACGTGGAATGCATAGTGATGACGCGCCGCGGTTTCATGGTGAATCGCGTCGAGACCCACGCCGCCGATTCGCGACGCGGTCCAGGTAAAGTACTTGTCGATGACTTCCTGACTGAGTCCGATCGCCTCAAAAATCTGCGCGCCTCGATAGCTCTGGATGGTCGAGACGCCCATCTTCGACGCGACCTTGATGAGACTCTTCGTGACCGCCTTGATGAAGTGCTCGATCGCTGAATCGAGGCCGATATCCTTGAGACGGCCGTCGCGAATCATGCCGGCCATCGTCGAGAATGCAAGGTAAGGATTCACCGCACCCGCGCCATAGCCAATCAGCAAGCAGAAGTGCATCGCCTCGCGCGGCTCGCCCGACTCGACGACGAAGCCGACGCGTGTGCGCGTGCCCTCGCGAATCAGATGATGATGCACGGTGCCGGTCGCGAGCAGGCTCGGGATAGCGGCGTAGTCGGCGTTCACACCCCGATCGGAGAGCACGATGATGGTGTAGCCGTCCTCGATCGCGTGCGAAGCGCTCGCGCAAAGCTCATCGAGCGCCGAGCGCAGCGCACTCTCACCGCCGCCGACGTTGTACAAGGTCGAGAGCGTGATTGTCTTGAGGCCAGCACGATTGAGCCGCTTGATCTTCTCCAGCTCCTCGTTGGTGAGGACGGGCTGCTTAAGCATGAGCTGTCGGCAATGCTCGGGTGATTCTTCGAACAGGTTCTGTTCCGCGCCGATCGTGGTCCAGGCCGAGGTGACGATCTCCTCGCGAATCGGGTCGATGGGCGGATTCGTGACCTGCGCGAATAGCTGTTTGAAGTAGTTGAACAGCGGCTGCGGCCTGTTCGACAGCACCGCGAGCGGAGTGTC
>JASHPB010000270.1 GCA_030038355.1 Candidatus Binataceae bacterium | reverse complement strand
GAAAAGTCGCGCGGCACTGCCGTGTTCGCGCTCGGTGAAATCGGCAGCGACAAAGCGTCTTCGCTGCTGACCACGATATCGGAGGAAGATCGCAGCCCGATGGTGCGGCGGCTCGCCAAGGAAGCGCTCAAGAAGGTCGACGGCGATCTGCCGACTGAGCGCCAGCGCGAGGTGGCACAGAAAACTCCGACCGACAGTGATCTCGTCCCGACCGACCAGAAGCTTGCCAAGATCCGGGCGATGGACAAGCAGCTGCAAGACGAAGAGCGCTGACCTGCGAACGCGCAGTCTAATCAAACGGGCCGGGCGCGAATCGCGTCCGGCTCTTTTTTTGGGAATGAGACAGTACTCGAACGCCAACTACGGCGACGGATGCCATTGCGGATGGGTGCGCTTAGAAGTGAGCGGCGAGCTGGAGCGATTTTCCGAATGCAACTGTTGAATCTGCCTCAAGTCGGGCTTTCTCCTCTGGCGAATTGACGCGCCGTCACTGAAGATGTTCACGCCGTGGAGAATCTCACCGCTTATCGCTGGGCACGATGCTCGCTAAGCATCAGTTTTGCCAGGCCTGCGGCATTCCTCTGGTGCGCAACCCGCGTGCCAACCCGGCTCAATAGACCGTCAACCTGCGATGCATCGACGACGTCGAACTCGCCAGATAGAGACGCACACCTACTTCGATGGCCGCAACTGGCCACTCGAGGATCCGTCTACCGATTAGCGAGTCAGCCACTGGCCGGCGAGCACGCCGTCGCCGCACCAGCGCGAATTCGCGACCATCGAGCGGCCGTTGATTAGCACGTGGTCGACTCCAACCGGATCTTGCGCGGGCGATGCCGCATCGGCGGCGCATCCGATTGTTGCGGGATCAAACACGACGATATCGGCGCCGTAGCCCGGCTTGATCAGCCCGCGATCCCTGAGGCGCATCCGCTCCGCCGGCATCCCCGTCGCCTTGCGCACCGCCTGCTCGAGCGAGAGCAGACCAAGCTTGCGCACGTAGTGGCCGAGGATGCGCGGATAGGTACCGAAACTCGCCGGATTGTGATGCCCGCTCGAGGTGAGAATCGTGTCCATCTCGAACATGTTGAGCGGATGGCGCATCGCGGCCTGGAGTGCGTGCTCGTCCTGCTCGTCGCCGCTGTATAGATGAATCAGCACGCGTCCGCGCGTTGCGCTCTCGCGCGTCACCGTGAGATAGGCGTCGATCGGATCGAGCCCTAGCTCCTCGGCGATCTGCGCGAAGAATTTGCCCTCCAGATGCCGCAGCTTTTCGTTGTTCGCCCACATCAACTGGATCGATTCGGCAATAAACGCTCCGAGCGGTTTGAATCCGTCACGCAGCTTCGCCCATCCGTCGGCGCTCTCGAGCAATCCTTCCAACCCGGTCTGCGACCACGACGGAAAAATCACCCGCACCGTGGTGTTGCCGCAGGTGTAGGGAAAGGTATCGAAGGTCAGATCCACACCGTCGTGCTTGAGTCGTTCGATCTCCGCGAGAGTTTCATGCGCGACCGCCCACGTGCGGCGGCCGACAAAAATCAGGTGCGATACTTGGAACGATACGCGCGCCGCGCGCGCCACCTCGGCCATCTCGCGCACGGCGAGAATGTTATGCGGCGCGCGGCTATCGAAGAAGAGCGAGCGCGTCGAGTACGCGCGAAGATGCGAGGTGAAGATGCCGCCCGCGGCGCCCACCACGCTCGCGAGCGCCGCGAGTTCCTCTGGCTTCGCGATCATGCCGGGAAAGTAGCCGAGGCCGCATGAGAGCCCGACCGCGCCGTCAGCCATCGCCTGCTCGACCATTGCCTGCATCGCGCGCAGCTGCTCTGGCGCCGGTTCCGCCGCGCTCGCGCCCATCACTGAAAGCCGGATACTCCCATGGCCTGCAAGATGCGCGACGTTGAGCGCGAGGCCTTGGCGCCTCAGATATGCGCCCAACTCGCCGACGCGCTCCCAGCGCCAGTCGAATTCATGCTCGGCGCAAAGCCGTCCTGATTCGTTCAGCATTGGCGCGCGCTCGCGTCGAATAGGCGCGATCGAGAATCCGCAGTTGCCGCCAACGAAAGTGGTCACGCCCTGCATGATGAAGGGCTTCAGGATCGAGGCGTGCTCGGGAATCGGTGCGATCCAGTCGGAATGCGAGTGCGGATCGATAAAGCCCGGCGCCACGACGCCGCCGCTCGCGTCGATCCTGCGTGACGGGGTTACAGATGCGGCATCGGCGGGATCAAGTAGCGCCGCGATCCTACCGTCCTTGATGGCCACGTCGCGATGAATGCCAGGCGCGCCGGAACCATCGACCACGAGGCCATTGCCGATTACCAGATCATAATCCATGGCGCGATTATTCGCGCTCGAATCGGCGCTGGCAAATCCTGCCCTCGTCCTGCGCCGCGCCAAAGTCTCGCCGCGCATACTGCCAGTAGGTTTCGGTTCTATTCACCCGCAGTTAAATGCACGCGCGTAATCGATTTCTAATCGTACCGTGAAGATTGCGTCGCGATCGGAGCGCTAAAGAGTCTCCCCGTTCCTTCAGTCTTTCTCTCGAGACGGAGCAGGTTGCGGTGAAAGAAAGAAAATCCCTCGACGGCAAGCTGCGGGGTTTCCACGCCATCCAGTGCCACGACCAGCTCAAGGTCAATGCGATTGTAAACGAAATCGACGGCAAGAATCACGATCGAACCGCCAACGCGCCGGTGCCCAACATCTTCGGCATGAACTTCCGGGCCGTCAGCGTTGGCCAGAAGTTGACCGAGAAAGGGGTCGGCACAGGAGGCTACCTCGATTCGCAGGGCACGCCGAGCCCCGAGCTGCTGAGCGAGTTCCAGTTCATCGATGATTCCATCGGCGCTTTGACGTCGGCGCTCAGCAAGCGCGGCTTGCTCGACTCGGTGCTGATCATCATCACGGCCAAACAGGGCCAGTCGCCGATCGATCACACGCACTACCGAGGCATCGGCACCCCCGCCACTTCGCCAATTAGCACCTCGCCCGCGACGATTCTCGAGTCGCTGATTCCGTTCTCCGAGTCGCCCGCGAACGCGAGCGGCATCGGACCGACAGAGGACGACGTGTCGCTCACCTGGCTTGGCGATGCGAGCACGCTCCCGACCGCCATCGCCGAGCTTGACACTCCTGCCAACGTGACCGACGCGGCAATCGGCGAAATCTTCAGCGGTCCGATGTTCTCAATCAACTTCGACACGCCCGGCCTGCCGCCCAACGGCGATCCGCGCACCCCGGATATCATCGTCACTCCCAACATCGGCGCGACCTACTCCGGAAGCGGCAAAAGGCAGGCCGAGCACGGCGGCTTCTCGCATGACGACACTAACGTCCTAATGCTGGTCAGCAATCCAGGCTTCAGCGCGCTCACGGCGAACGATCCGGTGACGACGATGCAGGTGGCGCCGACGGTCCTGCGCGCGCGGTCTCGATCCGCACGCGCTGCCGGCCGTGCAGCAGGAAGGCACGCAGGTGCTGCCGGACCTTCCGCTAAAGACGTTCTGATGCTCTGAACTTCAGTCTCGCCGGCTCCATTCCGACGCCCCGCATCGGAGCCGTGCTACGCCGGCGGGCGTGTCTACCCAGAGACGCGCCCGCCACTTTTTTTCGAGCGAGGTGGCTAGAGCTTCGAGGCCGGGACGACCCAGCGCTCGGCGATATGCTCGACCCAGCCGCCGATCTCCCCCTCGTTCTCAGGCGGCGTGGTGACCACCACCAGCTCATCGACGCCCGCGTCGCGGTAGCGCTTGAGGTCGTCGGGCTCGATTCGTTTCCGATAGGGTGCGACCGCGATCGCGACCTCTGAGGTTTTTCTACCCTGCTCCTTCATCAAGGAGCGGAGCTTTTCGATCTTGGCCTTCGCTTCGTGGGGATCGAGGTTGAAACCGTGCCATCCCGTGCCGTGCTCGGCGACGCGCCTCAGCGCCGGCAGACTCTCGCCCCCAAAATAGATCGGCACATTGCCACCCTGCGCGGGTTTGGGAAAGCTCCGCGCGTGGTCGAAGTTGACGAACTCGCCATGAAAGCTGACTTCGTCCTCGGCCCACAATCGCTGCATCACCTTCAGATACTCGATCGTGCGCTGCGCGCGCCGCTCGAATGGAATCCCGAGCGCGGCGAATTCCTCCGCCGACCATCCGATTCCGACGCCGAACATGAAGCGGCCCGCCGCGAAACGGTCGATCGTCGCGACCTGCTTGGCGACGATCAGCGGATTGTGCTCCGGCAACAGACAAATCCCGGTGGCGAGCCGAATCTTCGACGTGACCGCGGCGGCGTAGGTCAGCGTGATGAACGGGTCGAGCCAGTCGGCGCTCGCCGACACCGCGAACGCGCCGTCATCGGAATACGGATACTTCGAGTCATGCTCATCGAAGAGCACGACGTGCTCTCCGACCCAGAGCGTCGAAAACCCAACGCGCTCTGCCGTTTCGGCGATCCGCCGCACGGTCAGCGGGCGCGCGCCCGTGCCGATTCCCATCGCAAAGAATCCAATCTTCATTGCCCGCCCTCGATCGAAATCACTCGGGCTTCACGAACTTGAGCATGAAGCGGTCGGTTTGCCCACGATGCTTGAAAACGATCCAGGTGCGATCGTCCTCCGGATGCCGGAGCGCGCTCGATGCCGCCGCGAGTTTGAAGCCCGCCTTCTCGATCTGCGCGACTTCGTAATCCTCGTCGATACGATGCAATGTCGCGGCGTCGCGGGCGCCCGAGCCCTTGGCCGCGCTGTGATCGACCACGCAATACTCGCCGCCTGGCTTCAGCGCCTTGAACACCTGCGCATCGACATTCTCGGGCGAGAGATGTTGCCCGACCAGGTCGTGATAGTTCTCGTAGATAATCACCGCGTCGAGCGAGTCCGGCGGCACCGGCAGCAGATCCTGCGAGCTGAAGGGCTGCACCACGGATGTCACGTTCTTCATCGCGGGCGATTTCAGCCGCGCGTCGTACGCGACCTTGACCTTTGCGAAGCGCGGCGGAAACGGCATGTTCTGCGAATAGACTTTTCCGTCCGGACCGACTACCAGCGCGAGCAACTCGCTGGTGTAGCCGCCGCCGGCGAAAAGATCAGCCACCTTCATGCCTGGCTTGATGCCGAAGAACGCCAACACCTGCGTCGGATTGCGGCCCGCGTCGAGTGCCTTGTCCGCGGCGGGACGAGCAGGCGAGTTGACGGCGTCGGTTATGTACTTGGGAATGTGATCGGCGGGAATCGGCGGCTGCTCGGGCACTGCCGATGCTGGCTGCGCGAGCACTGCGGCCGAGGTCAGTACGATAAGCAAGGCCGCGACTGCGGCCGCGACGAGGCTTCGAGGCTCAGGTGAGTTCATCAAGTTCCCCTTCCTGGATGATGTAGGCGCTCGCGCCAGAGCTAACACACGAAGTCATCGCCGCAAAGCGTCCGATTTCGAGCGTCCGACTTTCGAGACGCGGCCACGAAAATGTTGTGGCGCGATTCAAAGAATCGAGTGCCAATTTTCACATCACCGCTGAAAACGCCTGCGCAAGAGGCTCAGCCATCACCATTATGTGTCGAAGTTCTGGTCGGAACCGGAAAACGATCTTTTACGCATCGATCGGGTCTGGTGGAGCTAAAGATGTCTTAGTCGTAAATTCCAGTAATCATTGGCGTCTTTCTGGCGATCGCTTTGTCACTCTCCGTTGCTGGTCGCAACGGCGCGGCATAGTCGCGGCAGTCACCATCGGACGCCTACTACGACGGGCATTTCAATCTCCCCAGTTCGGTTCTGCCGCCCTGCCGAATCTCCGCGATAACACGCTGAGAATAGTCAATCCCGGGCACGAGCGGTCCGGTTTGCGGCTCGATTTAGCTGCTCGATCGCTCGCAGAACATGCTCTCATGTTGCAGTTGCCGGTTAAGCACCGGATTCGATGCTGATCCTCGCCGTAACGAAAAAATCCACTCGGTGGAGCAACCAGGGTCGGCAATGGCGATGATTAAAGTTAGCTCAATCGCGGAAATTTGGTGGCCTATGCGACAAGCCAAGTTCGGCTGAGCTGTCTCCGATCCTCCGAACTTCGCGAATGGATAACGTATTTTACCGACGGCAAGGCGACAACCGCCGAGCAACAGCCTTTAACCGCGAACCCTTTCGAACTTTGAGCTTACTAACCTGACGACCGCCTGCGGCGCCGCGGGAGGTCGCCCGCGATTCGCAAGGCGAATCGGGCGGGTGGAGGCGGCGCGGTCGCAACCGGCGCTCGTCGCGATTTCGCTTACCTGACGGCGGTCTTCTCCGGCGCCGCCCTGGGCAGCTTCACGTCGGCATGCGCCCATGCCCTCTTGAAGCGCGCGCCGACCGCGTCCGCCTCCTGGCTATTTCCGCGCGCGCGGAGCGCCAGCTCGAGTCCGTGCAGTGACCATCCGTTTTCCGGGTACTGCACGAGGTCTTTGCGATACACTTGCTCCGCATCCGCAACGCGGCCGGCTTTCATCAACTCGTCGCCGTAGATCTCGCGCACCGGACAATACCACGAGGGCGGCTCCTCATACGGGAGCGCGTCCTGTACGGCGACCGCGGAGTTCAGATCGTTGAGGCCAGCTGCGGTCTTTCCTGCTGCGATCTCGCGTTCGCCTTTCAGCGTGAGAGAGGCGATCTCCGCGAGTCGTGCGACCGTGGCCGCACCGAAAGTGCGATCGGCGGGAATTGCGTCGCGCGCCGCGTCGAGCTGCTTCAGCTCGACCGCGGCGTCGCTTGGCTTGCCGGTAGCTGCCAGAGCCATCCCGCGCGAGTAGTGGTAGATGACAATCGAGTATTTGAGATCCAACGGCGGTGCCGATTCCTTGATCACCTTCTTCCACGCGCCGAATCGCACTTCGGTAAGGATACCCGAGTCGATCATCATCTCGGCCATCGGCATCTTCCGCACCGTGTCGAGGGGCACGGCGGCCGCCGACCAGCGCGCGGCCTTCCGCGCCTCGCGCAACTGACCTTCCATCATGTACGAGGCCCAGAGGAAATCGATGTTGTGTGGGTAGTAGATCATCGCGTATTCGCTCTTGTCGCCCTGATTCCTGATGTACGCGCGATCGACGGAGACCGCGCGCTCGTTGGCCTCGGCCGCGTCATGGTACCGGCCGATGCGGAAGTAGATGTGCGACGGCATGTGCACGAGATGACCCGCTCCTGGAGCCAGCTTGGGCAGCCGCTCCGCCTCGGCCAACCCGCGCCCCGGATTGTTCGACGCTTCCACCGCGTGGATATAGAAATGATTCGCGCCGGTGTGATTCGGATGCTTCGCGAGCGTCGCTTCGAGCGTCGAGAGAATTTCCTCGGTGCCCGACGCCGGTTTTCCATCCGCCGTCCAGAGCGCCCACGGATGCTCATCCATCAGGGCGGCCGCGAATAGCGCGCTCGCGTCCGCGTCGTCGGGATAGTGATGCGCGAGCGAGCGCATCGCGTCAGCGTATGCCGCCGCACTTGCGGGGGTCAGATTGCCGTCAGAAGGATAGTGCTTCGCGAGAGCCTCGATATATTCGCGCTCGGCGGGCGTTGCGCTCGATTCAAGCGAGCGCGCCTTTTGGATTGCCACGTATGCCTGCTTTGCGCGTTCGACGTTCGAGGGATCGTTGTAGTTCGGGCCGAGCGCGAGCGCGATTCCCCAGTACGCCATCGCCATCTTCGGGTCGCGGCGCGCGGCTTCGCGGAACGAGCCGAGGGCCTCGTCGGTGTTGAACGCGTAGATGAAGGCAAGGCCCTGGTCGACGAACCGCTGCGCCAGTGGTTGAGTTGTCGTAACGCGATGATGGATGTCGCCAACGCCGTCGAAAATCGGCTCGCCATCGTCCGGCGAGCCCATGATGTCGGGCGGCGGCTCGGCCCGCGCGGCGCTCGCTAAAACCATTAGGAGACAAAGCACGCCTACGGGCCACTTCGTCTTCATCAACATTGCCCCTCCTGCGAGAGTGGTAGCACGCGCGGCAGAGTCGGCAAAGTTGCGCCGCGCGGCATAGACTTGCCTGCAGCGCTCGGCGAAGATTGACACGCACGATGGACGCTTCGGATGAAATGAATTCTGCTGCCGCGGCGGCTAGCCTGAACGGCCTTCGCGTAGTCGCGTTCGAGAGCAGGATGGCGGCGGAAGTTGCGGCGCTGATCGAGCGGCGCGGCGGCCGCGCGATCGTCGCGCCCGCGATGCGCGAGGTGCCGCTCGAGGACAACCAGGCTGCGTTCGATTTCGCCGCGCGCCTGCTGGTCGGCGATTTCGATGTCGTCGTGTTTCTAACCGGCGTTGGCACGCGAGCGCTGTTCACCGTGATCGAAACGCGCTACCCACGCGCGACGATCGTCGAGGCACTCCATCGCACGATCGTTGTCGCGCGCGGCCCCAAGCCGCTGCACGCGCTACGCGAGCTTGGCCTCCAGCCTCAGGTTGTTGCCCCTGAGCCGAACACCTGGCGTGAGTTACTCGCGATGCTCTCGGCGGCGACCAAGCTTCGCGGCAAACGCGTCGCGATCCAGGAATACGGCGTGTCGAACCGCGAATTGATCGCCGGCCTCGAGGCGCGCGGCGCGGAGGCCGTGATCGTCCCGGTCTATCGATGGGCGCTGCCTCTGGACCGCGACCCGCTGCTGGACGCGCTACGCCAGATTTCCCGGGGCGAAGCCGACGTCGCGATCTTCACCAGCTCACACCAGGTGACGAACGTGATCTCGGTTGCCGAAGCCGAGGGAATCTGCGACACAGTGCGGCGCGGTCTCAAGGCGATGGCGGTCGGTTCCGTCGGTCCGGTTTGCTCTGAGCAGCTTCGCGCGCACGGCATCAAGGTGGACTTCGAGCCTGAGCATCCGAAGCTCGGACACCTGGTCAAGGAAGCGGCGGCCCGTGCTGCGGATATCCTCGCGATCAAGCGTGCGCGCGTGTCGCGAATCGAAGTCGCGCTGCCGCCAGCGCCGCGCCTTGCCGCGAGCATCGGCGTGTCGCCGCATCGCGATCATTCGCTGCTGAAAGCGTGTCGGCGCGAAGCGACCCCGTTCACTCCGATCTGGCTGATGCGGCAGGCGGGTCGCTACATGCCGGAGTATCGGCGCGTGCGTGATCAGCACAGCTTCATCGAAATGTGCCAGCGTCCCGAAATCGCCGCCGAAGTCACGGTCACCGCGGTCGAGCGGCTCGGCGTCGATGCTGCGATAATCTTCGCGGACATCCTGCTGCCGCTCATCCCGATGGGTGTGGGGCTTCGCTACGAAAAAGGCGACGGCCCTGTTATCGACCGTCCGATTCGCACGGCATCCGACCTCGAACAAGCGCGCGAGGTTGACGTCGCCGAGCTAAGCTACGTGGGCGAATCGATCAAGCTTGTGAAGTCAACGATCGGCACGCGCACTCCCATCATCGGGTTCGCGGGCGCGCCGTTCACGCTCGCGTCGTACCTGATCGAGGGTGGTTCGTCGCGCCAATATCAGGCGACTAAGACGCTGATGTACACCCAGCCCGATGTCTGGCAGCGGCTGATGGAGATGCTTGCGCGCGTGACCGCGGACTACCTGAACATGCAGATCGCCGCAGGCGCCGAGCTGGTGCAGCTATTCGACAGCTGGGTCGGAAGCCTCGGCCCCGACGACTATCGGCGCTTCGTGTTGCCGCATATGAGGTCGGTGATCGCCGCGATTCCCGCCGATGTGCCCGTGATTCACTTCGGCACCGTCACCGGCAACCTGCTCGAGCTGATGCGCGAGGCGGGCGGCGACGTGATCGGGCTCGACTGGCGTGTCGATCTTGCCGAGGCGTGGGCGCGGCTCGATCACGCTGTCGCCGTGCAGGGCAATCTCGATCCGATCGCGCTCTTCGCCGATGTCGCCGAGATTCGCGAACGTGCGCGCACGATCCTCGCGAAGGCCGGCGGCCGCCCCGGGCACATCTTCAACCTCGGCCACGGAATCTTGCCCGAGACGCCCGTCGATCACGTGATCGCGCTGGTCGATGCGGTGCACGAACTCAGCCGGAGATAGCCCATGCGCGCGGCGATCGATTCGATGCTGATCGTCGGCTTCGGCGGGCCGACACGGCCCGATGAGGTGCGGCCGTTTCTCGACAACGTATTGCGGGGGCGGCCAGTGCCGACCGATCGCTACGAAGAAGTCGTGCATCACTACGAGCGAATCGGCGGGCGCTCACCGTACAACGATCACACGATGCGCCAGGCGGCGGCACTCGGCGAGGTGCTCGCGCGCGACGGTGACGCAGTTGCGATCGAAGTCGGCATGCGCCACTCAACTCCGTTCATTGAAGATGCGATGCGCCGTCTCGCCGAGCGCGGCGCGCGGCGCACGCTCGCATTCATCATGGCGGCCTACCGCAGCGAGGCGAGCTGGGAGCGGTACCAGCAGAAAGTCGAGGAGGCGCGGGCGAAGGTCGGCGAGCGTGTGCCGCAAGTTGAGTATCCCGCGCCGTGGCATACGCATCCGATGTTTATCCGCGCGACCGCCGCGCGCGTTGCGGAAGCGCTCGCGCGGCTCGACGATCGCGAGCGCGCCGGCGCCCGCCTCATCTTCACCGCGCACAGCATCCCGGTTGCGATGGCCGACGCGAGTCCGTACGTCGCGCAGCTCGAGGAAACGGCGCGGCGCACCGCAGCGGCGCTCGGAATCGAATGCTGGATTCTCGCCTACCAGAGCCGAAGCGGCCGCCCGCGCGAGCCGTGGCTCGAGCCCGACGTGATCTCGGTGCTGAAGACGCTTGACGCGTGCGCTGCCGTCGTCGCGCCGATAGGATTTCTCTGCGACCACGTCGAGGTGCTTTACGATTTGGATATCGAGGCCGCGGCTCTGGCGCGCGAGCGTGGAATTCGTCTCGAGCGTGCGGCTACGGCGGGCGACCACCCGGATTTCATTGCGATGATGGCGTCGATCGTCCGCAGCCATCGCCGGTAAGGCCATCGGATGTTCACGGCGACGCCAGCGGAATCCAAAGCGCGACGCGTAATCGTGATCGGCGGCGGAATCACCGGGCTCGCCGCCACGTATCGTCTTCGCCAGCTGGCCGCCGCGCGCGAGAAGCTGCTCGAAGTGACGCTGCTCGAACGTTCAGAGCATCTGGGCGGCGCGCTCGAATCGATTCGGCGCCATGGGTTCATCTTCGAAACAGGCGCCGATTCATTCCTCGCTGAAAAGCCCGAGGCGCGCGAACTCGCGACGCGGCTCGGTCTCGAATCCGAGCTGATTCCGACACGTGCAGAGTTTCGGCGCACGATGGTTGTTCGGGCTGGCCGGCTGGTCGAAGTGCCGGAGGGATTTTCGCTGATGGCGCCGGCGCGGCTCGGTCCCATCCTGCTGAGCGAACTTTTTTCGCCGCTCGGCAAGCTGCGCATCGCGCTCGAACCGTTCATTCCCGCAAGAAGAGATGGCGGCGAGGAATCGCTCGCGTCATTCGTCACGCGCCGCCTCGGGCGCGAGGTGCTCGACCGCGTCGCGCAGCCGCTCGCGGGCGGAATCTACACCGCCGATCCCAAGCGGCTCAGTATCACGGCGACCATGCCGCGCTTCGTCGAGATGGAGCGGCGCTACGGCAGCGTATGCAGGGGGCTTCGCGCGGTCGAACGCGCACGCGGCGCGACGGCGAAGGGCGACAGCGGCGCGCGCTGGAGTCTCTTTCTGAGCCTGCGATCCGGTCTCGGCACGCTGCCCGAGACCCTCGCGGCCAAGCTCGGCGGAACGATCCGAAGCGCAAGCGAGGTTCGATCTATTCAACGAGAAGGCGATTTCTGGCGTGTTCACTTCGAGGGCGGCGCAAGTGAAGTCGCAGATGCCGTGGTCTGCGCCGCACCCGCGTTCGCGGCAGCGTCGATGCTCGGCGCGACCAACGAGCGCCTCGCGAAGTTGCTCGACGAGATCAGCTACGCGTCGGCGGCCGTGGTGAACCTGGCGTTTCGTGAAAGGGATTTCCCCTCGCGCCTGCAGAGCTTCGGCTTCGTCGTGCCGATCGTGGAGCGGCGGCAGATAATTGCCGGGAGTCTCTCGAGCCTCAAGTTCGAAAATCGCGCGCCTGCAGGATTCGTCGCAGCGCGAGCGTTTGTCGGCGGCGTGCTGCAGAACGAGATGATGAACCTCAGCGACGATGACATGATCGCCGCAGTGCGCGAGGAGTTCCGCGCGCTGGTTGGAATCACCGCCGCGCCTCAGTTCGCGATCGTGCGACGATGGCCCGACTCGATGCCGCAATATGTCGTCGGGCATCTTGCGCGGGTCACTGAAATCGAGCGGCTCGCCGCCGAGATTCCCGCGTTCGCACTCGCCGGCGCGGCCTATCGCGGCGTGGGCATCCCCGATTGTATCCGCGGCGGCCAAGCGGCCGCGGAAAAAATCATTACGCAATTGAGCGCGGATCGATGAGCGTGCCGCCAAGCGGCAAGGCGAGCGGGAACGCCCGCCGTCACTCCGAACGCTCAGTCGGCGCATCCGACACATCGCGATGGCCACGCGTGATCGCCCACGCCGACATGGACGCGTTCTACGCCTCAGTCGAGCAGCTCGACAATCCCGCGCTCAGGGGTTTGCCCGTGATCGTCGGCGGGGCGAGCGCGCGCGGCGTTGTGACCTCGGCCTCCTACGAGGCGCGGAAGTTCGGCGTGCGTTCCGCGATGCCGGGTGCGCAGGCGCGCAAGCTATGCCCCGACGGAATTTTCGTCCCCGGCCGCATGAGCCGCTACGTCGAAATCTCGCGCCAGATTCGCCGCATCTTCGAGACCTTTAGCCCGATCGTCGAGCCGCTCTCGCTCGACGAGGCGTTTATCGATCTGACCGGTACGGACCGTCTGCTTGGCCCCGCCCATCAGGTGGCGATCGCGCTCCGCGGGCGCGTCCGCGAGGAAACCGGCCTCGTCGTTTCGGTCGGGGTCGCGCCAACCAAGATGGCGGCGAAGATTCTGAGCGACATGTGTAAGCCTGACGGGCTTTTGCTGCTTGGCCCGGAGCATCTGACGGATTTTCTCTGGCCGCTCCCCGTGGAGAGGCTCTGGGGCGTTGGACGCGTGACGCTGGAACGGATGCATCAGCACGACATCATCGCGATCGGCGACCTCGCGCGGCGTGACGTCGGCGAGCTGCGCGGGTTTTTCGGCGCGATGGGGCCCCATCTCCATGGGCTTGCGAATGGTCACGACGCGCGCACGGTTATCGGCGACTGGCAGCGAAAATCGTACGGCGAGGAGAATACCTTCGAGCGCGATCACGCGCTCGATTCACTCGAACTCCGCCGCGTGCTGATCGCGCATGGCGACGCGATCGCGCGGCGGCTCCGCACCGATGCGGTGCGCGCCCGCACCGTCAGCCTGAAGTTGAAGCTTGCGCGGCCGCTCGGCGGCGGCCGCTATCCCCTGCTGACGCGGAGCTTTTCGCTCGAGCACCCGACTGACGACGGCCCGGAGATCACGCGTGTCGCGACGTTTCTGTTGTCGCGCGTGACCGCGAAGGAGAAAGTGCGGCTGGCGGGCGTGCAGGTGCATAACATCGAGCGGGTCGATGCGAATCAGCTTGGGTTGTTCGAAGGCGCTCCGGCGCCTGACGCGAAGAACGAGCGGCTTAATCGCGCGCTCGACGCCGTGATGAAGAAGTTCGGCGACGAGGCGATCACGCGGGGACTCGCGAGGGCCGAGCGCGTCGCACCGTCGCGGCGGATTAAGTGAGATGGTGAGGCGAGCGTCGCGGAAGGATCGCCCTGACCCGCGGTCCGATCCGCGATGCCAATTGAACGGCGACCTCTCGCGGTCTGCGGCTTCCGCCGATGGCGTAAGCCGCGGGCGAGATCAGTCGAAGGCGCTTTCGCCAGTCACGTCGCGGCCGAGGATCAGCGTATGCACGTCGAAGGTGCCCTCGTAAGTATTCACCGTCTCGAGGTTCAGCATGTGGCGGATGACGGGATACTCGTTGACGATTCCGTTGGCGCCGAGCATGTCGCGGGCGTGGCGTGCGATCTCGAGCGCCTCGTTGACGTTGTTGCGCTTGGCAAATGAGACGTGCTCGGGGCGCATCTTGCCCTGGTCCTTTAGATGCGCGAGGCGAAGACAGACCATCTGCGCCTTGGTGATCTCGGTCAGCATCTCAACCAGCTTGGCCTGCACGAGCTGATAACCCGCGAGCGGGCGCGTGAATTGCTTGCGCGACTTGGTGTAATCGAGCGCGCACTGATAACAGGATCGCGCAGCGCCGATCGCACCCCAGGCGATTCCATAGCGCGCCTGCGTGAGGCATCCAAGAGGGGCCTTGAGGCCGCGCGCCTGCGGCAGATGTGCAGTTCGCGGGATGCGCACGTCTTCGAGGATCAACTCGGAGGTGATCGACGCGCGCATCGAAAATTTGCCGTGGATATCGCGCGCGGAGAAGCCCGGCGTGCCGCGCTCGACCACAAATCCCGTTATGCCTTCGTCAACTTTCGCCCACACGATCGCGAGGTCAGCGATCGAGCCGTTAGTGATCCAGCGCTTGGTGCCGTTCAGAATCCAGCCGTCGCCATCCTTGCGCGCACGCGTCTCCATGCCGCCCGGGTCGGAGCCGTGGTCTGGTTCGGTCAAGCCGAAGCATCCGATCAGCTTGCCCTTGGCCATCTCGGGCAGGAATCGTCTCTTCTGCTCCTCGGTGCCGTTGGCATAAATCGCGTACATCGAGAGTGCGCTTTGCACGGAGGCGAACGAGCGGAGCCCCGAGTCGCCGGCTTCGAGTTCCTGCATGATCAGGCCGTAGGCGACGTTGTTCATGCCGGCGCATCCGTAGCCCTTCAGGTTGGCGCCGAACATCCCGAGCTCAGCCATCTGCGGTATGAGCTCTTTCGGGAAGGTTTCGCCGGCGAAATGCTTTTCAACCGAGGGCAGGACTTCGCGGCGGACGAACTGTTTGACCGAGTCGCGCGCCATCCTCTCCTCGGCAGTTAACAAATCGTCCAGATTGAAGAAATCAAGGTCTCTTAATAGATCAGACATCGTTCGCTCCCTCGCAATGGTGAATCAACTCGGGTCTGGTGAACCTGAAAGGTAGCCGTCCGAACCGGCCCGAGTCGAGCGGTATGGTGAGGTTCGGATGGAAGAAGCTGACTTTCGCGTCTCTTGACCTAGGGCGACTCCTCCCGCAGGCTGATAGTAGGCAGGTGGATTATTTAATGGGGCTACTACTTGCCTCCCATTTCAGCATGAAATAGCCTTATACTTGAAGTCAGTAGTATGCACATCGAAACGCTAAAGGTCTTCTGCGACATAATCGAAAGCGGAAGCTTTTCTTATGCCGCCTCCCAAAACTTTGTTACGCAATCGGCGGTCAGCCAACAGGTCAGAAGCCTGGAAGAGAAGTACGATTGCCGCCTCATCGAGCGGGGCCGCGCCGGAGTGAAGCCGACGCCCGCCGGCCAGATTCTCTACACCGCGAGCAAGGAAATCGTACGCCGCTTTCTCGAATTGGAGAACAAGCTGCGCGAAATCGGCTCGGTCGTAGCCGGTTCGATCCGCGTCGGCACCGTGTACAGCGTCGGCTTGCATGAGCTACCGCCGTATCTCACTGAATTCCTTAGGAATTTTCCGGCGGTCAACGTCCATCTCGAATACCTCCGCGCGAACAAGATTTACGAAGATCTGATCGAGGGTAAGATCGACCTCGGCGTGGTCGCCTACCCTGCAAAGCGGAGCCAGATCGTCGCGGTTCCGTTCCGCCACGATGAACTCGTCCTCGCGGTGCCGCCCGATAATCCGCTGGCCAAGCACAACAAGGTCGCGGTCGGGCAGCTCCAGGGGCAGAAGTTCGTCGGCTACGAGCGCGACGTCGCGACGCGCAAAGCCTCTGACCGAATCCTGCGCGAGCACGGCGTAAAGCCGCAGTATGCGTTGGAATTTGACAATATCGAGACGATTAAGCGCGCAGTTGAGATCGGGCTAGGATGCGCGATCGTGCCGCGGATGACGGTCGAGAATGAAATCGCGCGTGGAACGCTCAGGATGCTCGAGTTCCAGGAAGGAACTTTCCTGCGTCCGCTCGCGATCATTTACAAGCGTGGCCGCGAGCTCTCGCCGGCGGTCCGCAAGTTTATCGATACCTTAACGCAGAGCATGCTGCCGAAAGTCGGGCGCATCGACCGCAGCGCCGAGCGTGCCGCGCGCGAGGCCGAACGCGCCGCCCGCGAGGCCGAGAGGAGTGGCGACGGCAAAGGCGGGGAGCGAATGGAAAAGGCGGAGAAGACCGCCTGAATTCGCAATCGCGTCCGAACCAAGCGGCCGACGCCAGATGCGCCGGCCGTTTTGCTTTTCTCTCGCCTCGAAGCTCAGCTTGGCGGGCGTTGATAGCCGCCTAGTTCGCGCTCAACCACTCGCGCGATTGCGAGCACCGATTCTTCGCTGAATGCTCGCCCATTGATTTGCACGCCCATCGGCAGCTTGTTGCGATCGAGTCCCGCAGGAACTACGACGCCGGGCAGACCCGCGCAATTCCCCCACAGCACCGGCCAGTTCGCACGGTAGAGCGAGTGACTGGCGCCGTCGATTTCAACTTCGTAAGCGCCGTGCTTAAACGCCGTCGAGCAGAATGGTGGCCCGATGATGATTGGATACTGCTCCATGAACTCGGCGAGCTGCACGCGCCATGCGTCACGTTGGAACGCGATCTTGAAGAAATCGGCAGCAGATTTCTCACCGCTCGGCGTCCCCAGCATCTGCTTCAAGCGCTCGCGCGTGGTCGCGAAGTAGTTGCCGAGCATCTCGAGCATTAACTTGTTGCCGTCGGCCATCGCGTATTCCCACCAGATGCCCGGGCCTTCCTCAATCGGCGGCTTCGCCTCATCGACGGGGACGCCCAGTTTCTGCAGCGCCTTGGCGGCGCGCTCGACGGCCGCGCGGATATCCGAAGCGACCGGCACGTCGCACGCCGCCGTGAATACCGCGCATCGAAGTTTCCTGATATCGACGCTCTCGGGCCGAGCCTCGGGCGTAGGCGCGGTATATGGCCAACTCGGATGCGGTCCCCGGACGATGTTGAAGGCGAGGGTGAGATCGTCCACGTAGCGTGCCATCGGGCCAATCGTTGCCATGTGCGCGACTGGAGGTGGTGCGGCTGGTCCGGGCGACATATGACCGCTCAGCGGAATCGTGCCCCACGACGGCTTGAGCCCCGCCACTCCGCAGAAATGCGATGGCACGCGGATCGAGCCGCCGTAATCGGAGCCCATGCCGAGCGGCGCCATCCCGACCGCGAGTGCAACCGCTTCGCCACCACTGGAACCGCCGGGAACGCGCGAACGATCCCAGGGATTGTTGGTCGCACCGAAGAGCGGATTCTCGCAATCATAGTCCAAGGTCATTTCGGGCGTGTTCGATTTGCAGATCACGATCGCGCCGGCGGCTCGCAGGCGCGCCACGGTTGGCGCGTCGTAGGTGGCGACGTGATGCTCGAACATCTTGGTGCCCCACGTCGAGCGCACGCCTTCGGTGATTATCGAGTCCTTGACCGTGATCGGCAGTCCTTCGAGGGGGCGAACGTCGGTCCCCGCAGCGAGACGGCGGTCGGAGGCTTCCGCTTCGCGAGCGGCGCGCTCTTCGACCAGTGTCACAATCGCGTTGAGGCCGTGATTGGCAGACTCGATCCTCTCGATACAGGCGTCCACCAGCTCAACCGAGGAGATTTCTTTAGCTTTCAACATCGCGGCCAGGTGATGCGCGGACGCGAACAAAAGGTCGTTGGAGAATGCCATTGCTAAACTCCTGTGCGCCGGGATCGACCGGCGAGGTGTAATGAATGAAATAGTCAGATGTCAAAGGACTAGCGACCCTTGGGCAACCATGATTCCGAGTCAGACCGAGACCTCAAGCGTTAGCATCGGGGGCGCGCTATTGCACGCGTCGGAATGGCGAGCGTAGTCAGGCGAGCTGGGTCAGGGCATGAACGTTTTTCTCAGCGATATTTTACTATCGATCGTGTCGAGGAAATAACGTCGGCGGGCGAACTTCCACTTATCCTTAACCTTCGCGTACTCGTCGTCGTAGTAACCGAGACCGATCCGCCGCATTTCGATCTTCGCACTGAAAACTTCCACATAGCATCGACCGGTCGCGCGGTTCTCGTCGATGAAATCCATGATATGAGTGTGGATGAACAGGCGCGGGTCCAGCTCGTCAAGCGACTTTTGGTAAACTTTTTTGAGCCTCGCACGACCGTGCGAAATCGCTTCGCGCTCGACGCCTTCAACTATGAAAGCGCCATCGTCAGTGAACAGGCTGACGAGTGCGTCGAGATCTTTGCGCCATATGCAATCGCAATAACGGTCGGACAACTCGCGGATGGCGGCGCGATCGCAAAGCTCACGCACCAGTTCGTCGGTCGTTTTCATCAGACTTCCCCTGAACCGGTTCGAATGTATGGACGACAAGCCAAGACGCCGGCGCATCCGAGGGTTAGCATCGACGATGAATCATTGCACGCCGCAAAATTGGGTGGGCGCTAGTTCACGATAGATGCATATCGCTCGCGGTCGAAGCCCGCGACGATTTCCTTGCCTGCGATGAGGAGCGGGCGCTTGAGTAGGTTCGAATCGCGGAGCATCAGCGTGATCGCATCGTCGCGCGTGAGCGATTTGCGCGCGAGACCCATCGCCTTGTATGCGGGGCTTCGCGGATTCAGGTAGTCGCGCGGGTCGCCATCTTTGAAGATCGCACGTAGTTCATCCGCATTAAAGGGCAACTTGGCGTAATCGCGTTCGTCAAGCTCGAGACTGCCGAGGTTGCGCAAGAACGCGCGAGCATCGCGGCAAGTGGTGCAGGTCGACTTGTAGAGGAACTGAGCTCGTTTCATCCGGCGAACATAGCATCGCCTGCCGATCGCGTGGAACCGCGCTAGCGCCAACAGATAACGTAGCGGCGCGGAGCCGAAACTCCGCGCCAAACCTTACTATTCGATACTGCTGCCGCGGGGTGCCGGGCCGCTGCCGTGATCGAGCGGCGCTGAATTTGCTGCACCGACCGAGGTTGGAGGCAGCGGCTGGATCGGTTGCACCGACGCGGCTCCGCCGGCAGTCATCGAGCTTGCGTTGTTTGAAACCGCAGGTGCCGGTGGCGGCGTGTCGGTAGGACCGCTGAAGTGTATCGGCTGTTGGCCGGCGATCATCTGCGGCGTCAACACGTAGTCGCCGCCAAGCGCACTCCTGAAGACCGTGTTCGATGCTTGCGAGTTGCCGGCGGTCACAAGCCAAGTCCCGCCTCCGACGATCCCGCCGAGGAGCGCATAAACCATCTTGCACGGAATGTAGACCAGGTTGCCGACCAGTGCGGCGGCGCCATAGCCCGCGCCCGGCCAGTTCACGCCGTTCTGGTCCGGTTGTGGCACCTGGGTTCCGCTTGGCGCCGCCGGCGAAGCGGTCTGTGCGAGCGCTCGCGGCACCGGCGTCATCGCCAGCATCAGAGCGACCAACACGTATATCGCGATCTTGCCCTTGGTTGATTTCATCATGACGGTTCTCCTCACCCCCTCCTCCCTGAAAAAAAAATTTCACTCCACCTTAACGACCGCACCCGGCGGTAATATTCCCATCAGATGATTGAAAGCGCGCTCGAGATACTCGGAATTCTTCGACTCAAGCGTAAGCTTGACTCGGTATTCCTTGTGCCCGATGCGCGGATACGAGCCGAGCATCAGCTCCGGATATTGTTTAAGGCACGCGTTGAGGAACTCGGCGATCGTATCCTCGCTCGCCTGCGTGTAGATCGCGCGCATGAAGTACGGGTCGGTCGCGAATCGATCCTTGAGCGCGAGCAGCTTGGATTCGAACAGCTGTGGGATACCTGGCAACACGTAGACGTTTTCGATCTGCACGGTAGGAAAACGGATATCGCCGCCGGTGTTCAGGATCGCGCCCTCCGGTACCTCGGCCATCTTGAGCCCGGCTTCGAGAGAACGATCGCGAAAGTGCTGACGGATAAGCTGCTCGAGCTCGGGATGGCGCACGAGCTTGCGCTTGAAAGCGATGGCCACGCCTTCGAGCGTCATGTCATCGTGGGTGGGACCCACGCCGCCTGAAGTGATTACGAGATCGAAATGTTGGGAGCAGTAAGTGACTTCTTCGGCAATGACGGCTAGGTCGTCAGGTATGGTGGCGATACGTTCAAGTGAGACGCCGATCTTGCGGAGCTCCCGCGCCGCGAAGTAGGCATTCGAATCCTGCACCTTGCCGGACAGGATCTCGTTGCCGACCACCACCAATGCGCAGCTACGTTCCCGCATCATTGCTGCCTCGCGCCGCACCACCTCAAACGTATTATCCAAGCGGCGTCATCCGACGGCAAGGCGCGTCGTGGCAGAACTTTTGAACGAAAACACGCGCGCCATTGCTGCCGCGCGCGCCGTGCCGAGCGGAGGTAGACGAACCGCTATTGCTTGGCGGTCCAGCTCCGAGAAACCTTTATCAGTCTGGTGTAGATATTGTTCGTCCAAGTGTTGTTGTCGCAGTTGGAATTGTTGTCGAGCAGATTAAAGACAACGTTGCCGGCCGCGGAATTAGCCACCTTGGCCGCGAAGACATTGCGCGAATCGCCCTGTTCGACGTGAATTCTGTCGAGCTGCCTCGGCTGGCTCACTCGATTCTGCTCGCAGTTGTCGCCCGCGAAGACACCCGGATCTGACCTACGCCTATTGGCGTCACATGATTGTTGTTGCTGTCGGCATCGCAGTGGTAGGGATCAGCCGTCGAAGTATCGCAGCCGACGAGGATTCCATTCTGGGCGGTTGCGAGCTGCCGCTCGGTGATGGAGTTGCTGCTGGATCCTTGCAGCACGAGGCCGTTTCCCTGTCCGCCAACGGGCAGGAGGGCACAGGAGTTCAGGATCGTCGTAAAGTTGTAGATCGAGTTGCTATTCGAGTCGTTCAGCAGGCGCGGCGGCGACCTTGTTCTGCTCTGCCGTAAAGTCGACTATCCGGCTCGCCGTAGTGCCATCCAAGACCAAACCGGCCATTTCGTTTTGT
>JASHPB010000269.1 GCA_030038355.1 Candidatus Binataceae bacterium | reverse complement strand
GGAGGCCGAGGCGCGCGAGCAGCGCAAGATCACGCGCCTGCGCCGCGCCGCGCAACTGCCGCCCGGCAAAATCTTCGAGACGCTGGATGCGAACCCGCTGCCCGCGCCGCTGATGCGCAAGCTGCGAGAGTTGGCGCGCGGCGAGTTCCTGGAACGGGCCGAGAACGCGCTGGCCTTTGGTCTGCCCGATCCAGCGACATAATGCCCACCTCGCTACGTGGCTGATTTTACTAGCTTTAACTGCTGAGCCGATCCGGTTCGCGGAAGCTTGCCGCCTCCTTTTACTGCCGCAACCGCCCGTCTCACCGGATCACTACGGAGCGCCTCCGGATCAATTGCCCACGGCGAGTGTGGAACGGGCTGGGTCGCCTCGATCAGTCCGGCTTCGATCATGTGCCGCACGCTCGTGGTGCTGACACCGAGATGAACGGCGGCCTTCTCAATGGTCAAGCTGGGCGGCTCGCTCCCGGGCTTAAACACTGGGATGGCGTGATAGTTACGCAGGCTTTTTATCCGAGGTTCGGTGAAGCCGTTGCCCACTCCGGTCCGATAACCGAGACGGTTCAGCACTCGCGCGATCTGACTGTCGGGCAGGCGATGAGCGAGTTCTCGTACTACTTCCACCACTTCCATATCTGTGCACCGGTTGTGCTGGCCGGTGCGATTCTTGAGAACCCGTAGTTCGGTATGTTTGCCGCCTTTCCAGTGGATAGTTAGCTCGATCAAGGACTCGGCTTCGTTGACGTTGGCGACGATCTCTTCGATCAGAAGTCGAACGAGGCGTTTTCTAAGCCGATAGTCGGCGGCCGGATGATGCCACACCTCATCGAATCGCTTTGCGAGCTTGAGCAGCGTCTCGCGGTCCGGCAACACCTGCTTATCACGCTGCGCGCGCAGCGCGTCAAGCCGCGCCCGCAACTCACTGACCGATTGCAGGGCCGTGTTCCAGCGCGACTCCAAGGTCGCGGCGACCAGCCGGTTCTCGGGTTCTACAGCATCGTACTGGCGGCGCGCGCGCTCCGCCTCGTACTCCGTCTGCTCCAGCTCCAGTGCGAGAGCACGTTCCAGTTCGCCTTGTTTTCCAGCCGCACCGGCGGCGCTTTTAAGCGCGGCTTCAACCGCGGCCGGGGCGAGAACCGCAATGACCTCGCGACTTAGAGCCTCATCCACGCGCAGGCCGCCGAAGGAGATGCAGAAGTCGCTGCCATGATTGAGAGCGGCGCCTCGGCAGTGATAGCGCGGCACCTGGCTATGGGTGCCAGAGTAAGCGACATGCAGTTTGCGGCCGCAGCGTCTACAGCGCAGCAATCCGGCCAACAGACTGATTCCTCTCCGCGCCGCGCCTTTAACCATCAACCCCTTCATCTGCGCGTTTTCGGCTAGCAGCCGCTGATTGCGCTCGTAGTCTTCCCAGCCGATATAGCCTTCATGATGATCGCGCAGCAACACCGTCCATTGCTCGCGCTCCTTGCGGTTGCCGCGGACCTTGTGAGCCACCCCGTCGATCACGCGAGTGGATGTAGCTGTTCGGCCGAAGGCGTAGGCGCCGGCGTAGATAGGGTTCCTGAGGAACTTGATGATGGTCTGATAGACCGGCAACCGCCAGATCAGGCCGTGGTCGCCGACGCCGCTGAGCGCAGGCAGACGAACGTCGTACTCGCGCAGCCAGAGCAGCACCTGGCGAGCGCTGCCGAACTCGACGAACTTCTTGAACACCAGCTCGATTGCCTCATGGATCCGACGATCAGAGTGCTTTTCGATGCGCCCATCAGCAGCCTTGATATAGCCGACCGGCAGGCCAAGGATGAGTTCACCACGCCGTGCCTTCGAGAGCAGTCCTGCTTGGGCACGCTGGCGAAACCAACTCAGTTCGGCCTCACTCAACGTTCCTTTCAGTCCGAGCAGCAAGCGGTCGTTGGTCTGGCGGACATCGTAGATGCCGTCGTCATCGACGATAATAGTGTCCATCAGGCCGCACAGGTCGAGCAGGTGGTACCAGTCGCGATTGTTGCGGGCCAGGCGTGAGACCTCGATGCTCAGCACGGCACCGACACGACCGAGCCCGACTTCGGCGACCAGCCGCTGGAATCCGGTGCGTTTCGCGCTGCTCGCACCCGACTTGCCTAGATCCTCATCGACGACAACAACCTCCTTCCAGCCGAACGCTCGTGCCCTTTCGGCGAGGTCGTACTGACGGCGGCGGCTCTCGTGATGATGACGCACCTGATCGAGGGTTGATTGACGGATATAGACCATCGCGGGTCGGGCGAGATGTTGCGGAGCGATCTTGTTCTTACCGTTCATTGTCCGCCTCCTGACCGTGGCACTTCACCATCGCCACCGCGCGCAACAACTGGCCGAGAAGCTCTATGACTTGTTCCTGGCTCGCTTCGGCCAATTCGCTCCACCGCATCCTTCCCGCCAGGTCCAATTCGGTCTGGTCCGCACGAAGGCTCTTCCGCATCGCTCCGCACCTCCTCGCTGCCACCGATCGTTACGGTGGTCGCGGCGGACGGCAACTCAGCGAGTAGGGTGGCCAGTTCGCCTAGAGCCTCAATTGAGACTTCCGGAACCGGGACGAGTTCGCAGCGGGCGCAACGTTCCCGATCGCTCATCCACGCCGGGATCGCTCCGAGCGTGCGATTAGGGAGCATGCAGAAGTAAACTCGTTCACCATCCGGCAGCCGATGCGAGCGGCGCACCTCCAGCTTCTCGCCGAATAGGGGATGCCACCGATAGTGAACGACTATCGATCGTGAAAACTGAGCAGTATGTGGTTGTTCTGCCCGGAGTGGGCAAGAGCCACGCCGCCTGCGCGATTGGCAACGCACTCATCGAGTTAGGCCATTCGGTGCTGTTCCGTCCCGCCTATCAATTGGTTCAGGAACTGCTTGCCGCCAAGCGCGATCTGGTGCTGCCGCAGAAGCTTAGGCGGCTCGATTCGTTCGAGCTCTTGATTATGGACGATATCGGCTATGTGAAGCAGAGCCCGGAAGAAGCCGAGGTCCTGTTCACTCTGATCGCGGAACGCTACGAGCGGCGCTCAATGCTGATCACCAGCAACCTGGTGTTCAGCGACTGGGAGAAGATCTTTAAGGACCCGATGGCGACCGCCGCGGCGATCGACCGGCTGGTGCACCACGCCACCATCCTGGAGTTCAACGTCCCCAGCTACCGCACGCGAAAACGCCGACGGACCGATGGCGCCCATGCCGGCGACACTGCTGACACTAACCCCGGGGAGACCTCATGAAGACGATGATGGTGGAGCGCGTTAGTAACGCTGATCGCGCAGGGTACGCGCTGCGCGCATCCTCTAACGCGCGCCAAGGAAAAGACCAGACGAGTTCAAGCTCTTTTCAGCAAAGGAGGACCCAAACGGGGGTGGGCCAAATCTGAGCATCGCTGCGGCCGCCCTCGACGTCATCGGACGGAATCGACCTTTTAACCTGGCGAAAGATCGGCAAAAATGATTGTCGCGACAAATAGAAATGATTGACGCGGCGCATTTCTCCAATGCCGAGTGTCATCAACGGGCAATACCGATTCCATTCCCACGTCTTTCCAGGGCGCTGCGCAGCGTGGTCTGGGGCGTGTAGCCGATCCGCACCCGCGAAATGTCCATCGCACGACGGGGGAAATCGGCCCGCTTCGACGAATCGAGACGTGTAGTTGAAATCGACGACCTGCTACCGCACGAGATGCCACCGTAGACCGTAACACTCAGCTAATGCACGCTTTCGGCGGCCCTGGAGAGCCATCAAAACTTCCCCCCTCGTAGTATGTGAGCTGTGCAGGCCCCGTGAGAAATCGTGAAGGTATCCGCTTACTTAGGATGAATTACGGACGTCTCGATGCACTCCTGACACGCGCACCGGGTCAGCTCGATGTGAGGAAGTGCCTCCACAAGGAGACGTATAACAGTCTCGGCGCTCTGCTCGAGAATGTGCAGGACCATCTGGGTCGACACCGGTGCTTCTGTGTCGTGCCAGCTGTCGTAGTCCGTACATATCGCTACGGCGGCGTAGCACACACCGGCTTCTCGAGCCAGCGCCACTTCGGGGACTGTAGTCATGTTAACGACATCGCAACCCCAGCTTCGGAACAAACGCGATTCCGCCTTCGAGGAAAACCTCGGACCTTCTATGGTCACTGTTGTCCCGCTACGGTGATATTCAACCGCTAGTCTCCTTGCCGCTTCTTCTAGATCTTGCCTCAAACGGGGACAGAATGGCTCAGACATGGGAATGTGGCAGACTTGTCCCTCATCGTAGAACGTGGCCGTCCTCTTCGAGGTCCTGTCAATGAACTGATCCAGCAGAACAATGTGCCCCGGCTTGATCGCTTCCTTGAGAGAACCGCATGCCGTGGTAGCAAGTACGTGCATGCACCCCACCGACTTCAACGCCCAAACGTTCGCGCGGTAGTTCACCGCGGACGGATGGATAGAATGCTTCCTGCCGTGCCTACTCAGAATAGCAACTGGCACTCTGCCAATAGCTCCACAGATGATCGCGCTGGACGGGGAGCCATAGGGCGTCTCCACGACCATCTCTTCAGCCTCCTTTACTATCTCTGGATTATCGAGTCCGGACCCACAGATAACTCCAATTCTACCCACGAAGACCTCCTCCTCAGGCGTACCCTGCCTAGGATCTCATGTCGGCCATTACGCTTCGCTGTAGCGATCACCTCTCCACGCAAGCCGCTCGGACCAGGCGACTGCCTGGGCGAAATAGGCTTTGGCCTCTCCGGGTCACCTCGCTCTCTCCTCGCAGCTCATGGTAACAGCATGCCGGAGATGTGAAATGCACATTATCGCCTGACAATAGCACGGTGGCTCAAGTAAAAGGGAAGGATGTCCCTCATCTTCTTGTCCGAAGAGGCGTCCGTGTAAGCTTAGTGGAAACCGAGCTGCTGGTCGGCGGGAACAAAAGGGCCAGTTCTGCGACAGCGCTCCAGAAGCCGTTGAGGTTCTCCTGCGCGACGACAACTGATCGCGCTTCGACCGACAGTGGCAGATGCGCTTCTAGTCTATGCCGTACTTCCTGTTCGAGTTGATCCAATTCGAAGTCATTGCCTGCAATCGCAATCGTGAGATGAGGTATTACCTCTCGGTGTTCTCCACGATACGGAGGAGTCTCTGGAAACGCGACGTGGATGGCGCTCATTAGTGTTCGCAGCGGAATGTTATCTTCGATTTTCAGATAGAGAACTCGCTCTATCGGGAAGCGTCCGATCGCTGAAAACGTTATGGGGAACGCTGCACAAGTCGCGATTATGGTTCGAACCGCATCAATATCTCGATGGTCCAGAGGTGGCGTTCGCCACGGATACAGAAGGCTGACGTGGGGAGGTATCCCCTTGGCAGCGTTGGCGTCACGCCACGGGGAAAAGAGTCGAGTAAGATCCGGGAACTGAAGATCGATCGAGCTTTCTCGGGGCTTGTTTGTCACGTTAATCTCCGGTCGTTCTTGATTACCTCCGATTACGGGTCCGCTCCAGTCTCTCGATCCTTACAGTGTTCTCAGAAGCGCAGGAATCTGGTTGACGCTGTCGAGCACAGCCGACGCGCCGTCGAAGGCATAGCCTCTGGTTAGACGGTTTGGAATCACGACTGTTCGAAGGCCTGCTGCAAGCGCCGACTTAAGACCGTTCGGATGGTCTTCCACCGCGACGCAATCTTCTGGTGCAACGCGGAGCAGTCTAAGTGCGGTCAAGTAAGGTTCAGGATGAGGCTTGAACTCGACGTAATCTTCGCGCGCGACGATCAGCTCGAAGAAGTCCAGGAGTCCGCTACGCCTATGGGCGAGATCAACATCGGCGCGGAAGGAGCCCGTGACTACGGCCATCCGAGTCTTTCCGCGCAAAAGTTGGAGTGTCTCGAGGACACCCTCCATCGCTTTGCAACTCGACCTGAGCATTTCAGAGTAAGCAGCGTCGCGCGACGCGCGGAGCACGCGCACGTGTGCCTCCGTCCATCCGCGCTCCTCAACCAACTCGAAGAAACTACCGGGACTCAAGACCCGTTCCACAAAGAGATCACGGGTGAGCGCGACTCCGGCACGAGCGAGCGCATCGCGCGTAGCGGAGTAAAAAATCTCCTCGGTATCGACGAGAACTCCGTCGTTATCCCAGAGAATTGCTTCGATCATCCGCGTCGTGGTGGTTAATCGGCGAAAGCAAAATCTCGGTCTTAGGAGATAGACATACCAGGACTGCTATACGTTCTGCAATTAAAAGTAGAAATGTATGAACCTCTCCAGAAAGTAGAATTGTCTAAACTCCGGCAAGTGTCCAAAAAGTGTCCAACACGATCCCAAATTCAAGTAGAACGGGTGCGCCACTGCTGCGCCGACACTGATTCCGGTGGCAATAGATCACATGGAAGACTCGATCGACTTCGAAGCGAATCGTGCGGCATTGGCTTCCGCCGCTGAATGGCCCTTCGATCATGGTCTTGCTATTTTGACGATCAACCCGCCGCTCGCATCTCTCGCGCGGGCGTGAACTCGTGGCGGACGACTGGGACGTTCTTCGACGGCCCGAGGAAGTTTCCAATCCAGCGCGCGTGTGGAACGTAACTCGGGTCTATCGACAGCTCAGTCTGCGTCACCACTTGCGCGAGAACCAGTTTCATCTCGTATGTTGCGAGGGCAGCTCCGATGCAATGGCGAATGCCGCCGCCGAATGGGGAAAAATGATTCGTTGGATGTCGCGCTTCCAGAAAACGATCTGGGTTGAATCGAGCGGGCTCGTTCCACAGCTTGGCGTCATGATGCACGAGATAGATCGAGGGGGCTATCAGGGTGCCAGGCGGTAGATCGAAGCCCGCCACCTTCATATTTTGCGTGAGGCGCCGCAGGGCGAAGCTGAAGATCGGTGAGATCCTCAGGACTTCTTTCACGGTGGCATCGAGAAAGGGCAGCGAGGTCAAACGTTCCGTAGTGGGCTCGACCGCGCCGATCTCATCGCGTAACCGACTTAGCACCCTCTGGTTCGTGAAGATGTGGTAAGCAGCCCAGGACAGCGCGGTCGCCGTCGTATCGTTTCCCGCGGCGATCAACGTGAAGATTTCGTCGATGATTTCCTGGGTTTCCAAGGCGTTGCCAGATTCGTCACGTGCCTCCATTAGGCTCGCCAAGATATCGTCGTTTCCGAACAATCGAGCCGCAAGGCGGCGATCCCTTTCTGCGGCAATACTTTGATACATTTCGGCGCGCAACCTGATATATCGCCCCCAAGGACTTAGTGACCCGAGATCCCTTTGCAGGGCGTGCATGAAGATCAGAGGGCTGGGACTTCGCCCAAAGAACTTGCGCAACAGGGTCGGTGCGATGACGAGCCCGGCTCGGTCGCCGAAGATAACCCTGAGGATGACTTGTAGGGTGATGTTCTGCATTCTGGGTCGGATTGGAAAGCGAACGCCCTTCGGCCACTGGTCGATCTGGCCAGCGATAAGGCGGACGAGGTCATCACCGAACTTGGCGAACTGGCCGCGCGAGAAGTACGGCATTATCAGGGCCCGGTGCCGGTGATGTTTCTCGCCGTCGAGAATCAGCATCGAGTGTTTGCCTATGACCGGCTCAAATATTGGCGCGGCAATGGAGCCAGATTCGATAAGATCCGTTCCGTCAGCAGCGAAAATCGCCTTGATGGCCTCAGGGTCGCACGTGAACGTTATCGGCGCAGGGAACGTCGGCACGCGTAGCGTAAAGCAGCTTCCGAGTGTCTCCCGGCATCGCTGAAATAGCTCAAGCGGACGACGATAGAACTCGACTGCTTGAGCAAAGCGGGATGACGCTAGCGCAGGCGGCTGGTTTCCCATTGTTAAAACTTCGGACTTGAACTCGCACAAGTCAATCGAGCTTACCCTTGAGGCCGGAAGCTTCGCCTCAAACCTACTTGTGTTCGCGGGGAGAGTGGACCGTTTTCAGTCCCCACCCATCACAAAACAGTACCTGCTGACGTTGCCCGATGGCTAATAGGTCGCTCGCAAAGTCAGAGCTTAGGCGCTTTCCATACCGCGTACTTCGGCGGCCAGGTGTCGGGGCCGTCGGTGTAGGCGGCGTGCATCACGCGCTCGATTCGAAATTCGAAAAGCAGCTCTATGTCCCCGCCATGAATCTTGACCCTGTGCGCGTTCATTTCAGCCATCGCGATCGCCCGCACGCTTTTATCTTCAAGCCTTGCGGCATGTCCAGTCACTAGAAACTCGTCGTCCACGCCTTGCCCCTGAAGGTGTGCATCGCATAGCGCCCATCACGCAAAAGATCGTCGCGTTTGTGCGATGGCCCGATGAACGCTAGCAGAGATCCGCTCGCGATGGCGGGACAAATCGGGTGAATACGGGGCCACTGTCCTTCCGCACCGTTGCCAGATACGCGAGGGGCGCGCCGTACTGATAGAGTATCCGCTTGCCAGCACTTGCGATTTCCGGAGCCTCCTGCTCGAACTGCTCCCCAAGTGACCATCGGTGTAACCTCCGATCGGCAATACCTCACAACTCCTACCACAATTGGTCGAACCCGGATTGGGCGTTCTTCTTTGCCGCGCGCTCTCGGCCTCAAGACTGAGCGCACCAGCATGCTGGCTTTCAGTATCAAGTCGATGCCCTTGGGCATCTCCACGCAAGGCGAGTGATCGATCAAAGTTTTCTTGTTTATAATCGAACTGCCGAGATACCTTCCAACGCAGGGCTGTCGTTTAGCGGCGCCAGCAAAGACAAGTGACGGCGGTGCCTTTCCGATCGATCTCGAAATCGTGTTCCAGCGCCAACTTTGCGCGACGAGCGGCGTCGCGCGATGCGTCCGCTTGTCTCGCCGCGACCAGCATCGCGATGCGCCCACCGCGACGCATTACGCGCGCCATTTCGCCAACTGCACGAACCAACACTTCGAGCGTTTGCGGATGGTAAGGTGGCTCGGTGGCAATCGCACCAAACGAAGCGTCGGCGAAAGGCAGATGTCGCGCGTCGCCAACGACGTGACGATGCGAAATGGCCGCAAGCCCAAAACGCAGCGAGAAATCGATATCGACGCTCGCGGTTTCAAGCTCGCGTTCTCTGGCTTCGACGATTATTCCGCCAGCTCCCGCAAATGGATCGAGCAGCGGGCCATCAAGGGCCGCCAGATTGACGAGCAGTCGCGCGTCTTCCACCGGCAGAGCACGGCGCTCGAAGGCGCCGCGGCCTCCGCGATACCCCTGAATTGGGCGCACGACACCATCGCCGCATTCCAGCAAAAACGTGCGGCGATCCGGCGCTCGAGCGCGAAGCGATTCGTCAGGTACTTCGTACACGCGTCGCAGAACGATCTCGCGACCCTTCCATCGCATGCGCGCTGAGTCGTGCGTGGAGTGCTCCGCGGTGGGAAGTACGAGATCGATCGAATCGACATATCCGATGTTGCGAAGGCGACCGATCGCCGCATCGAGGTGCGGTTCCGCAACGGTGATCCACGCAACTCCGGGCTGGTCAGCCAATGGCCCGCCGGAGGCCGCGATGACATCAAGGCCGCTGAGTAGACTGAGCGTCTCAGCAACAGCGGCAGTGCGCGCTTTACGGCGCGAAGCGCGCAGATGCAGAGTCAGATATCGACGATTGGTCTCGTCAGGGTTCGGAATCATCAGGCCTTCGAAGGACACTCTAAACGCCAAACGCCCATTGGGTCACCGGCAAAATTGCTAGGGTAGAGAAACCGGGATTCGTCGAAGTTGGTCAGCTCGGTGACCTCTACGGTGACAGGTGCGCAGAATGGTTCGCGAAAAGAGCTGCTGATCGTCCGATGGCGTGGGGCGAGATTCACGGCACCGTCTACCCTTCGAACGAGACTGGTATCGTAAGAGCGGATCATGAAGAGACCCCTCGCTGCCAGCCGAAAGCTTCCGCCACTTCGCGCAACAAGTCCGTGCGCTCATAACGAAAGGTAAGCATCATACGCGGGCGCTTCGTGGCGTTCGGACTTCCGACGTGCAGCACGCGCAAGTCCATCAACCAGACGTCGCCCGGAACGCCGGTCATCTCCACGATCTGAAGCTGCACATTGCGCACGGCGCCCGATCGGTGGAGCAGTTTCGCTCGTTGCGTCGCGTCGTCCGCCGCGGGATCCGTGAACATCAAGTCGGCGAAGAATGGATCGGCGCGCAGGAGCCTCCGCATCTCCGAAGGTCTAATCGCTCGCCCTTCATTCAGCAGGCGATGCGAACCCGCAATCGCCAAGGTGCCGCCGCCGCGCGCCTCGACCACATCCAGGAAGGCAAACAACTGCACGCCCGCGCTTTGGCCGCTCGCGAGGCGCGGACTATCCGAATGCCAGCCGGATGGAACGGTCCACGTCTGTGCGTTCGGCAAAGTGAAAAGTACCTGCGGGCGGCGATTGGGTCGGGGCCGCTGGTATGGGCGCCCCTCCAGCAGCGCATCGATAGCCGCGGCAAGCGCCGGGTCTTCGACGAGCGCCGACAGCTCGGGATACCGATTGCCGATCACCTTGGACGTTTTCAGTCCGGTCTCCGGCCATTGTGGTCTGGGTAGTGCGTTTAGGTTCCATGCACCGGCCTTCCAGAGTCCCAGCCGCTGGAGAGGCCGCAACACTGCTTCGCGCGCGCGCCACACTCTTTCGGCAGACAAAAGACCCGTTAGGCGCAGAACGCCCCGGCGACCAAATTCGTCAAGCTGTTCGCGGGTAAGGATCGATTGACGTGGCATAAGCGTCTCCTTGTCGAGACGCCCCGCGGCAGAAATCCCGTCCCGGCCAATCCAGGACGTTCAATCTACCGCGGTGATACCCGCGGCCCACCGCGAGGCGCGGTGAACGATAGGTGACAGCCTGACGCAACCCGATGAAACAGTCAATGTAGCTGGCTTGGCACGCGCGTAACAGAATCGCGACGCGGCCAAGCCGGGACCGCTATTGCAGTGGAACCAATAGATCGGTGATCAAGTCGTTGGCCGGCGTATCGAAAGGATTGTTGCGATAGACCTCGAGTGCCGGCCGATCGTCGGGAACAAAGCCGCTTTTTGGCAGCCACTCGCCGTAGAGGCGCTGGAATGCCTCGGGAATCCCGTGATACGACCCGACCAATCGATACGAGGCGTACTTGCCGCCCGGCACTTCCAGCACTTCGATTCCGCCGTCAGCCTTCAGCGGTTCATCCCAGACAACGCCGGCGTAGTAGCGAAATGCGTTATCGCCACCGCCGCCCCATCCACTGCCTTCGACCGGCCCGCGCGAAATTCCTTCGCTGTCGCCATAGAAGATGCCGATCGCTTCCTTGGTCCGGCCTGCCATTCCGTGGTCGATCTGCCATTGCCACAGACGCGAATATACGTCTTTGAAGTTCTCCGGCGTCAGGGCGCCATGAAGACGCATCGTCCAGGCCTTGATCGGTGCACGCTCGACAATCTCGACTTGCATATTGCATCCTCCGCGTTTGATTGGCCACGGACCCACCGCCAGCTGCGCCAACTGCATCCCGCGATCTCGAAACTCCCTCGGTGAAACGTTGGTGAGATTTCGGAACGCGCGCGAGAAGGTCTGTACGCTTTCGTACCCGGAATCCATCGCGATTTCTGTCACCGGTGAGTCAGTCGTCGCGAGGAACAGGGCCGCGCGCGCCAAACGAAGGCGTCGCGCGGTATCGATCACGCTTTCCCCAACCATCGCGCGATAGATGCGATGGAAATGAAAACGGGAGAAGTGCGCGATACGCGCGAGGTCGTCGAGGCTGCGCGGCACCTCCGGCTCATCCGAGAGTGCCTTGATCACGCGTTCGATGCGGGCGCGGTAGTCGGTCTCCGTTACCGGTTTCACGGCCCGCAACCTAGCAAGCGCGCTGAAGAGATTCTTTGCACCGATTGCGAAGTTTCAGCGCCAAGGTGGTGGATTGCAACCCCCAATTTCATTGCCCATTCAGTGGCTGTCGGGCTCTGGGTCAAACAATTGCCCTCATGAGATGAGAGGCAAGATCGAACGTGAGACCGTCGCGGCGATCCTTGAAATAGCGATCCTCTGCTTCCTCGTGTGAGAAATCGATCGCTTCCGAAAAGCCAATCCGTCGAAGCTTGGCCTCGACTTCTGCAGGCGTGAACCGCGTAAAGGTAGGCTCGTTCATGCCAATCGTCTTTTTCCGGGCGTCCGCCGCCGCGATCAGTTCTCGCTCTTCGCGGGAAAGCAGTTCCAGCGCAATGCCGTATTCGGAAACGATTTCACTCCCGCTTGGAAATCGACGGACGATTTCAAGAGTTCGATCCATGGCTTCTTCGGTAGGTAATAAGTGACTCCAAGCCCACGAGCAGAACGTTCGAGAGTCGAAATCGAAGCCGCGCGCACTTAAGCCATCCCTCAGCGACATCGTCTCAAAAGCCCCCTTGACCCGGTGGCGTTCGGAGTGGCCTCGGGTGTCGTGGCGGCCTTGGGTATGCAACGGGCGCGAAGTGGAGGTTTGGGGAAGCGAGGAGTCCAGCCTTCTGTAGGCGTTTCAGCTTGTCACGTTGAGTGGCCGGATGATCGACCTCGAAGATTTGAATCGATCGAGCCGAAGAAGGTTGGCACAACGTGAACGTATCGAGTCCAGCTCCCAGAATCACGTATTGCTGGATGGCGCGGTGGGCGACAGCATCGGCGAAGCAGTCCTCAGCGTAACGACTTCGCACTACAAGGCGCGAACGCAGTTGCTTAAAAATCGGCTTGCTGGCTTCCACTTTCAAGTCGATGCCCTTAGGCATCTCCACCATGCGCAAAGCGATAGGGTCTATGAGGATCTTCGGTTCGTCGTCGAGAAGCTGATCAACGGTGCGATGGACGGCCGCTGCCTCGCTCGTTCTGCTGGGATTGTCTTTATTCACTGGAGAATGGCGAAGTTGTTAGCGGACGAGTTTCTTCTCGAAGATGATCGCTTCGCAATCCACGTCGCCTGCCGTGTAGGGCCTCCGAATCCCGGTGTCGGTGGCGCCCATATTTTTTCCACAAGTTCACGACAATGCAATTGGTCACGGGCACGGAACCCCGAATAGCGAAGATCTCGGGCTACGAAAGAGCCACTTTCTCTAGTTCCATGCACGCGCGCACCCCGAGCCCCGACTTTTGGTTCGCTCCAAATCAGAACGAGTCCGAGATAGGCGCTCTTTTCGTCGGGATATCCGCGCAACAGGTCTGCGCAACCGATCATTTCGTTTTGCAGATTGATGCCGAAGAAATAGTCGGGTTCCGGTTCTCGGCCGGATGGAGGCTCGGCGGGGCGCATCTCTCGAAGTCTCGGAATGTGACCAATGACGCGCATGCAGTAGTCCGCTGCCTCCGCATGGATCCTCTGGAGCACCCGCTTGTCGGCCTCGGACCTTTCACGAGAGAAGCGGATGAGGCGAATCCCACGCATCGGCTTCGCTAACGGAGCTTTAGGGGTTCGGTCCCGTGCATGTTGGATTCCGGTGTCGGACTGCGGTCGTGGTGGGGCGGCGAGCCGAGCTCGAGAAGATCCAACCAGTTGGCTTTCTTGCTGATCCAGGTGTGATTTGCTGATCGCAGAGGCACCTCCATCGACTAATCCTGCCGGTATAGTGACAATCGGATTACCTGCGAACACCGAAGGAACTGCCGAGCCGCATGTCCTGCCGAAGGAGCGGCGAGACGCGGGCGATCGCGAAGAATCGGCGCGTCGTAAAATGAGATCAGTTCTTCACCGCGGAGCCAGCGAAACTTGTCCGAGCGGAGTAAAAACTCTGCGACGAAGGGTGAGCCTGTCGCTCTCTGGCATCGGGTGCAGTGGCAGATCTCGACGTCGGACATCGGGCCGTCGACCGGAATGCGACGCTTCCGCAGAAGCACTGTCCGGTCATCTCGATACCCGTTAAGCACGTGGTTCCGCCCGTGCTGGAATAATCGTGCTACCAAAATCGATCTGGTGCGGGATTCTTTGACTCGGGGTCAACTACTGGTCTACCGTCAGGCCCCAAGTAGACAGCAGCAGGGCGCCCCTCTGACTGGAGATAGTCCGAGATTCGAGGGCGTGCGGCGATCTGGCCGCGCAACTGCTGCAGCTCCGCGAACTTCTCCAACGCGGTGGAAAAGAGCACTCGTACATCATCCAGGTACGAAAACGCGAGCAGATCTGCGAACGTCAACGAGTCGCCAACCCAGAATCGAGTGCTCCTGTCTACGTTGCGGGAATTTCTGTAGTCGATCGAGAGTGATTGGCAGCGCGACTTTAGTGAACTTCTGCGGGTCTTTTTCTGGGAGAAGGCCATTTGCGGACCACAAAAAATTCTTGAAGTGCGTCACGATTGCTTCTTCGACTATATCGCAGTCTATTCGGTGGGCTTCAGTTTGACCGTATAGGTCGTGGACTCTCGCCAAGTGCCGATAGATCGCGTGACTCTGAACAAAGCGGCCGATAACCATCCCGGAAGGCGAGTTCTCAGATTGAGTCAGCGGCCCTATGATAAGAGCTGAGTGTTTTCAGGATCTAAAGGGGTAAGTCGAATGGATTTTAGATGTAAAACGAAGAACGCGGTCACGTTCGGCACCTGCGAACGAGAAGTTACTTAGTCTCAACTACAAGACTAAGTCACGATTAGTGCGCGCTCTGTTGATGCAGTTGCGCAACAAGCTGCCGTAGCTCTGAGTTGTCTGGCTCCAATTCCAACAGTCGCTCAGCATAAATCAAGCACTGGCCGGGTTGTTGAGATTGGCCGAGAAGACTTACCAAGCTGGCGAGAGAATTCCGGTCGTATGGATTCGCTTTGACGACCCTTTTTAGCTGAGCAATCGCCAAGCCTGGATGCCCTGCGTCATTCAGTGCGATCGCGTAAACATAGCCATATCGAGCGTTGCCTGAATCTTCCCTTGCTGCGCTGGCCAAGAGAGCAACCCCCTTGCCGTATTTTTTCCGGCGAACCATTGCAAGTCCCAAGGCGTGCTGAAGAGATGGATTTTCAGGCATGCGCTTGAGGGCATTCGTGAGAACCGTTTCAGATTTCAAATCACTGCCTTCCGCGCGATACAAATCTGCAAGATCAACCGCTGCAGGTCCGAACATAGGGTCGAGCGATAAAGCTATGTTGAATTCGTCCTCGGCCTTGTCTGGGTGATTCATTTGCTCATAGAGGAGACCAAGATTCATGTGCGCCTCCGGACGGTCCGCCGCCAGCTCCTGGGACGCGATGTATTCCTTGATAGCTCGAGCAAGTGCCGAAGCTGCGGACGAGGTAATGATCACTCGGGGCGTTCCCGCCAACACTTCGGCCGCTTCCAGACGAACGGCGCGCACTGGGTCTGAGAGCAGCGGCGCGGCGGTGATCGCACTATTGGGCGTAGAGTTCGAAAGCGCTAGGGCAACTGCACGTCGCGTCAGTGCCGAAGAACCGGTGATACTCGTGCGGATAACTTGATCGTCACCGGATGGCGCGTAAGTTTTGAGCAGCGAGAGCGCAGAAGCCCGGGCGATGGCGGGTTGCTGATCGTTTAAGATGAGGTTTGTTAGCATCTGATCTGCGCTGGGCCGCTGCTCGGTGCCGCCATCAAGAGCCTCGGCGAACCGTTGGAAGCCAAGCGGCCGGTGCCCGTACCATTTCTCGATAGCGGCGGATGCCCAATGATTGGTTTTACCGACATGACAACTGGTACAAGCGTTCGGCACTCCGAGTCTGCTCGAAAGATCGGGACGCGGGACACGTAAGCTATGATCCCTGCGCGAATCGACAACCATGTAGGTTCGCGAAGGCATGTGACAATTGATGCACTGGGCGCCAGACGAGTTGGCCTTGTGGAAATGATGTTTACGAGAGTCGTATCTTTCGCCCGAATGGCACTCGAGGCAGACTCCGTTTCCGCTGGCCCGGAGTCTGAGGCTGTGTGGTTCGTGGCAATCACTGCATGTGACGCCAGCGTGGTACATTCTGCTCTGGATGAATGAGCCATACTCGTAATCTTCGGCTTTAACTTGGCCGTCTGGAAAGTAGAGGTCCGGGTCGAGAAGCGCGACGCGATAGTCATCGCCGACCTCCTGGCCGTGCACGTAGTCTTCATGAATCTGGGTCCGACGTGAATGGCAGCGGGCGCACATCTCAATTTCTCGCTCCGAGTGGCGTGGCGCGCTGCGGATGACCTCACCCGAGCCCGGACTGACAGACCACTTAACTCCTTGCCGCTCATCTAGAGCAATGAGCAAGCCTTTCGATGAATCAAAGGATCTCCAATCGCCTTGTCTTCTTGCCCAGGCTACGTGATTTGATCCGGGTCCGTGGCAAGCCTCGCAAGCGACGTCGAGCTCCGAGTACCTCGTAGAGAACGTCCGCTTAACTGCGTTGTAGTTTTTTCGGACGTTGGTGGAGTGGCAATCAGCGCACATGTAATTCCAATTCTGATCGATACCGGTCCAATGGAGGGGATCTTTATTCGTGATCTTCTGCCCGGGATACAGAAAAAACCATCTCTGACCGCCTAGACGAACAGGACGGCAGTCCCAAGCTATGCCGAGAGCCTGGAGTCTGCCGCCGGACATTTGAATCAGGTATTGCTGCAACGGATAGACGCCAAAAGTGAACTTGATCTCATAATCGTGGAGTGCGCCGTCCGCTCCTTCGGTTCGCACCATAAATTTTGATTCTTTGCGAAAGAAGATTGAAGTGACAGAACCGTTGGTAAAGCGCGAATTGGTGAATGAGCCCAGGACCGAGCGTTCGGTCGCTTCTTGCATGGCGAGTTGATGATGGGACCTCTGCCATAGTGAGCCTTCGCGTAAGTGACAGGTTGAACATGTTGCTGAACCAACCACGCGCGGCTCTTGAGGAGCTGAGGATTGCGCCCGCGCGGGAATCCTAAGTGAGACAATGAAGAAGAATGCGACTGCGACTGCCGCACTGGCTCCCGCTCGTAGCCAACTTTCCGCAAACGAGCGTTTGAACAAGTGATTGAAAGACCACCAGAGTGCGGGAGGACCGTGTTGGCATAGCCATCGCTGCTGGAGATCGAAAGTAGGAACCGTCCAGCGTTGACGTCGACTCGAATTGCGATGAGCGTAGGTTTCCGCTCTTCGACCTTTCTGCCATATCGGAGGACTTCTCCTGGCTACCCAGAGCGGCATGCAACGCTCTTAAATGACGGAACTCTTCCCTGTTTCCATGGTACCATGGTGGCATAGCTTTCCGAACCTTGAATCACGGATCGTCGATTGCTAGGAAAATTCAAAGCGGTTCGCATATCGCCATCGAATTCCGCTTAATCGGGTCGGCAATCACAGTAGAAAAAAATGGACGCTCCATGAATTCAACAACTGCTGCCTCGTGATCGGTGCGGTGTCGTTTAGTACGTTGATGTATGGTTCTTCACCGGCGAGCGTTCCACCAGCTCCGGCTGAGCAAGAGCTGGCGACGGTCCACGCCTCCTCTTCCGCCCCAGGTTGTCGCGAAGGGAAGTCTAGAAGCGATGAAGACTACGCAGCGGTCAGAAACGTCCACCTCGCTGCATCAGTCTTCGTCTGTCGCAATAGTCGATGACGACGAGCGATTCCGCGAAGCGCCAGGGTTCGAGCTTCAGACCGTTGATTTCAAGGTTGATACGTTTTGGTCGGCCGAGATTTCCTCGAGGCATCTCAAGCAAGGCAGTCTGATTGCATCGCGCCAATCTAGGCCTTTCGCATCAATGATCGTAATTCCGGGCCGAGGAGACCTGTCTTTGGGTGTTCAGGCTATGCGAAAAGGTGCGGTTGATTGCCCCGAGAAACCAATCGAAAACGCATCGTCGCTATGGGTTGTAAAGTGCGGCGTCGAGCTCTTCCGCCTGAATCGTGCGCACTTACTTGCGGCGAATGGAATTGGTGGAGCGGGAGAAAACTTTAACCAGAGGGAGCGAGAGGTATTCGCTCTGATCACCTCTGGCCAGCTGAACAAACAAGTCGGCGCTGAGTTAGGCTCTTCGGAACCAGAGGTCAAGAAGCATCGCTCGCCTGTCATAAACAAGATGGGCGCGGCTTCGCTTGCAGAGCTGGTCAGAATGGCGGAGACACTCCGAATCCACTCCCGAGGATCGCTGCCTGAAGAAGCTAGCGACTGCCACCTTTAACTCGACCTCGGCTCGATTGTGAACCGTGAGACTTTCTGTTCGCGGCGGGTAGCGTGAAGCTAAAGGTGGCGCCTCCATCGGGGTTCGATTCGCAGCTGATTTTGCCGCCATGCTGCTCGACGATCGATCTCGTCACGAGCAGGCCCAGCCCCATTCCGTTAGCCTTTGTTGTGACGAATGGCTCGAACAGCCGGCGCGCGACCCCTTGGTCGATTCCGGGCCCATTATCGCTCACAGTTAGCGCAATCGCATCAGAGTTCTCGCGCGCAACCCCAATCGTGATTCTCTTGTGATCGCTCTTGCCATCACATGCATCGAGGGCGTTCATCAGCAGGTTAAGAATGCATTGTTGAAGCAGAATGTGATCGCCCGTGACCTTGGGAAGTAAGCGCTGAACGTCGAGATGGATCGCAACGTCGCGTTCCACTGCCTCTCTCGTCACCAATCGAACCACATCGTTAACCAGGTCACCGAGATCGAGTTCGATCTTCTGAGTCTGGTTACCCTTGAACATGGAACGCACCCGCCGCATGATCTCGCTCGCGCGCTTGGTGTCTTCCATCGCGTTGTTGATTGCCTGCAGCGCCAGCGCGCGATCGGTGTTAACCCGCGAGAGCAGACGGGCCAGGCCGCCGAGGTTGCTCATGATCGCGCCTAGCGGCTGATTGAGCTCATGCGCCAGCGAGCCGATCAGTTCGGCCATGATGCTTCGGCGTTGAGTAAGGGCGAGCTCCTCCTGAGCCAAGCGGGATGCAGCCTCTGCCTGTTTTCGTTCGATAGCGCTGCCGAAGACCCGCAAGGCGAATTCGAGTCTCTGCAGTAATTGGGGGCTCCACTTCCGAGGCGATCGAAACCTGCCGAAGCTGGCAGCTCCGATGACTCGGCCGCCGGCCCACATCGGCAAGATCGCGGATGAGATTGGTCCGTATTGCCCTACGAATCGTCTAACGTCTGGAAATTCAGCCGGAATCTCACTTGGTCGAGAGTAGACCAGTCGTTTGCCCGCCAGAAGCCACGCATCGAGCTGCTCTGTGTCCCAAACGGAATCATCGCTCGCTGGAAAGGGCGGAGATCCGGCTCGAGTCCAGGTTTTGTAGTATCGGATTTTCCGCTCGTGGGCGTGTCGCTCATAGATGGCACTCCGATCGAGATCCAAGCCGGCACAGATCTTGCCGAGCCAGGTTGCGATCTGCCCGTCGACCTCTTCCGCGCGGGCGTGAGCCATCGCCTCGGACAATTGATCTACCAAGACCTCAAACTGACGTGCTTCGTCACCGCTTCGAAGATTGCGGACCGCAGATTTTCGCGCGCCAACTACCCTCTCGCTAACTGACCTATTTCCTCGCACAGACGCCGTATACTCCGCTTACTCGTGCAATTACTTCACGTCTGAGGCTTAAAGCGATTGGTCACCTTTCACTTGTAGAGCGGATTCTATTTAACCTTGTATAACGAAATCGCCTTTCAGAGACCACCGCAAACAGATTTGCGCTCGTCAGCCCGTTCTCCATCTTTGCTCATCGACTGATAGCAGTCGCGCTCAATCGAGCCGCTTTTCTGATGGCGCGCAATAGAGCGATTTGACTGAATGGTTTGAACAAACTCGCGATCGGCTTCGCCCCACGCATGATCTGCTTAGTTTCGTCGTCGTCACGACCGCTCATCAGGATCGTGGGCAAGGAAACGCCCTTCGCGCGGAGCTGCCGACAGAGCTCGACCCCGCGCATTCGAGGCATATAAACATCTGCCAGCAAGCAGGCGTCGCGCCTCGGAATGTTACTGCCGAGCAATCCTTTGGCGCTCTGGAAGATCAACACGTTGAATCCCAAGATCTCCAGCTGCGTTCGCAGCGCGCGGCAGACGGAAAAATCGTCGTCGACAACGATTACCGTTATTTTTCTGCCGTCGATTGATGCTTGTGTATGACGCTCGCCACCCGAACGAGGCCTTCGAGTGATCGCGATTCGCCTCTGCTTCTTCACCTTCTGTAAAAGGCCGATCAGATAGAAATTCCCTGAATCACGGTCAGCGGAACGCCTGCTCGATTCTGCTTCTAAAGACGCGCTTGTACCATGCTACCAAGGTTGCACATCAGACCCGCTTCTGGATGGCACCAAGGTGCCATAGCATTTAGCCGCCCATGCCCCGAAGATTGGCGCATCTAAACGAAATTCAGAGAGCTTAAGTCTCTCCGATCGATATCGGTAGTTTATGTATTGTTCGAGGTTATCAATGATTCGCAGCGGCAATGGCTCAAAGACCCCCTGGTTGTTCGCTTCATTGGCGATACTCGCTTTGGTCGCAGCCGGATGCGCGCAGACGACCGAGGAGGGGCCTAACATCATTCAGCGCGCGACCGGTGAAACTCCGGCGCCTCCAGCCAGCTCGGGCTTTCTGAGTTCCGATTACACCCTACTGCAACCTGCCACAGAAGGATCTGACCAGCAGGCAATGCTCCGCTACCTCAATCCCAATGCGAACTGGGCCAGCTACAACAAAGTCATGATTGCGCCCGTTACTTTCTGGGCGGCCGACGACTCGAAAGTATCCACAGCCGATCAGCAAGCACTATGCGATTACGCGTACAACGTGTTCCAAACCGATCTGGCCAAGAACTTCACAATTGTCGATAAGCCTGGTCCTGGCGTGCTGAAGTTTTCGGCGGCTTTGACCGACGCGACCTCGGCCGTTCCTGTATTGCGCAGCGTTTCTGTCGTTGTTCCCCAGGCACGCGCTCTAAGCGTTCTCAAGATGGCCGCAACTGGAACCTATGCGTTTGTCGGCTCGGCTCAGGGAGAAGCCAAGTTAACGGATTCGGTTTCCGGCCAACTCCTTGCAGCGTGGGCTGATAAGCGTGCGGGCGGCGCATCGATAAAGAACGTGACCGTCTGGCAGTGGGGTGACGCTGACAACGTCATAAACGCTTGGGCTAACGGCCTTGATCAACGGCTTGTCGCGCTGGGCGTACAACCATCGCCGGCAACGACTGCCGCGAATTAACTTGAGAAACCGAGTTGATGTCCGGGTCGAAAATGGCAATGGGAGGAAAGTCGGATGCCTAACTTGGGGAACCTGATCGTCCGCATTTTGATATCGACCGTCGTCGCCTTCGCGCTGAGTGCGGGTGGCAAAGTGTCGGCCGCTGACAAGCCAAACATCCTAGTCATCATGGGTGACGATGTCGGTTGGTTCAATATCGGCGCGTATAACCAGGGAATCATGTCTGGCAAAACCCCTCATCTTGATCAGCTCGCCAGCCAAGGCATGAGGTTCACGGATTACTATGCTGAGGCCAGCTGCACGGCAGGCCGTGCCAATTTCATCACCGGCGAGCTGCCTATACGCACGGGCCTTACCACGGTGGGCCAAGCAGGTGCCGACGTAGGAATTCCCGATCGCGCCGTGACGCTCGCGACGGTCTTGAAGGCCCAAGGATATGAAACGGGCCAATTTGGCAAGAATCACCTGGGCGACCTGAACAAGTACCTACCCTGCGTGCATGGGTTCGATGAGTTTTTTGGGTATTTGTACCATCTCGACGCGATGTCAGATCCCTATTGGTTTGACTACCCACAAAGCTGGATCGATAAAACCGGACCCCGCGATTTGGTGCGCTGCTGGGCTTCAGACTCCGACGATTCGAGCGTAATGCAGCGTTGGGGTCGAGTGGGAAAGCAAAAGATAGTTGATGAGGGTCCTCTTGCTCCCTTTCCAGACATGAAAAATGTCCAGAACTGGCAAGTTGGTCGGAAAGCCAAATACGACATGGAAACCTTCGACGCGGTGCTGGTCCAAAATTCGGAACAGTTTATGGACAAAGCCAAAAAAGACAAAAAACCGTTCTTCATTTGGCACAATACGACACGCATGCACGTTTTCACTTATCTGTCGCCCAAGTACCAGGCCAAGATGAACCCCGAAAATAATTATGGCGTGGAAGAGGCCGGCATGGCGCAACTGGATGATTGTGTCGGTGAGTTATTGAAGCACCTCGAAGATATCGGCGAAGCGGACAACACTATTGTCGTCTTTACCACCGATAACGGTGCGGAAGTGTTCACTTGGCCAGATGGCGGCATGACACCTTTCAAAGCTACCAAGGGCACCGTCTTCGAAGGCGGCTTTCGCGTGCCAGCAATCATCCGATGGCCCAATCACGTGAAGGCCGGAGCAATTGAGAATGGAATTTTTTCCGGACTCGATTGGTTACCCACGCTCGCCGACGCTGCGGGTAACCCGGACATCACTCGACAACTTCTAAAGGGAGTCACGCTGGACGGGCGGACTTACAAGAACCATTTGGACGGTTACGATCAAATGGATTTGCTGACCGGCCAAGGTCCATCAAAACGTCACGAGATATTTTACTTTGGCGGGCCGCACCTCGGTGCGATTCGCATAGATGATTTGAAGTTCCAATTCTTTCAGCAACCATACGGTTGGCCAGGCGAAAAGATAACGACCGATATGCCTACAATCGTGAATCTGCGTCAGGATCCATTTGAGCGGCTTCCGTCCATTCGTGGTGAAACCTTCAACGACTCTGGAGCGGGCTATACCAACGAATTTTACGCTCGCGAGTTTTGGCGCTTTGTGATGGTCCA
>JASHPB010000029.1 GCA_030038355.1 Candidatus Binataceae bacterium | reverse complement strand
CCGACCTTGGCGTTGCCGAAGGTCACGGTCATCGCGGCCTGCACCGCGACGCCCATGATTGCGCCCGTGTCGGAATCAACTCCCGACGCGATATCCACGGCGACGACCGGCGCCCTGAGAGCGTTGAGTCGATCGATCGCGACCCGCGGCAGGCCCCGCACTTCGGAGTTCAAACCGGTGCCGAAGATGCCATCAATCACGACGCCTGGCAGGTAGTGGAGGATGGCGTCGAAGTCTGCTTCAGAAGCGATCGCCACTACCTCGCCTCCCGCCGCGACAAAATCGTTATGGGCGCGCTGCGCGTCACCCTTCAGCTCCCCCGCATTGCCGAGCAAGGCAGCGCGTACCATGACGCCGTTCTGGTGCAGCTTTCTCGCGGCGACGAAGGCGTCACCCCCGTTGTTGCCCTTGCCCGCGATAGCCAGGACGCCGCCTGCGGCGGCGTCCGCGAACACTCGCATCGCGGCGTCGGCGACTGACTCGCCAGCGCGGGTCATCAGCGAATAGGAGGGTATGCCGTGTTTTTCCTGGCTCAGCCGATCGAGCTCGCGGCTTTCCGCGGAATTGAGAAGCAGCATGGTTGGAACCCGCCGAATTCCGATTCTATCAGAATGGCAAAGCAATGCGCGGCCTTGTTGGCTCTGATAGCATTTGGTCAACAAACGTTAAGGGTCATCTGTCATCGTGATCAAGCTAAGCGTTAACCTGAACAAGATCGCAGTGGTCCGTAACTCCCGCGGCGGAAAAATGCCCAGCGTGATAGAGGCCGCGCGCACCTGCATCGCGGCCGGATGTCACGGAATCACTGTCCATCCTCGGCCCGACGCGCGCCATATCACACGCCGCGATGTGCTCGAGCTGTCGACGCTGCTGAAGCACGAGTACAAGCGCATCGAATTCAATATCGAGGGTTTCCCCGGCCCCGATTTTCTCGACCTGGTAAGTGAAGTGACACCGACGCAATGCACGCTCGTGCCCGATCCGCCCGACGTGCTGACATCGAATGCAGGATGGACACTCGATTCCAGCACCAAGTGGCTCGAATCAATCCTTGGGCGGCTACGCCGCAACGGCATCCGGAGCAGTCTTTTCATCGAACCGAACGTCAATACCATCGATGCGGTCAAGGCGCTCGGCGCCGATCGCGTCGAACTCTACACTGGACCCTACGCCAAGGCATTTCCAACCACCTTCAGCGATCATATCCTCCGCGCGCATCGTGAAGCGGCGCGCCACGCGCGAGCGATCGGCCTCGGCGTTAATGCCGGCCACGATCTCAATCTGGACAACCTGCCTGCCTACGTCGAGGCGGTTAAGGGCTTACAGGAAACGTCGATCGGACACGCGCTCATCTCCGATGCGCTCTATATAGGACTGGCGCGCGCGGTCAAGGAGTATCTGAAAGCGCTTGGATCATCGCCGATGATAGCATTGCCGCGGCGAAAATCGGCGCGCCGGCACTGACGCTTGGATGGTCGGCTGTCAGCCGATCGAGCGGACGATGGCGGCGCCGATTTCGCGCGCGAGTGCCGCGATTCGAGCTTCGTCCTCTCCTTCGACCATCACTCGCGCCAGCATCTCGGTGCCGGAGTAGCGCACGAGCAGGCGGCCCTTGCCGGCTAAATCGGCTTCGGCACCCGCGATCATGCGTTGAACCTCGGGCAACTCGCCGAGTGGCACGCGGCGGCTGACGCGTACATTTTCCAGGACTTGCGGCACACGGCGCATCACACGTAATTCGCTCAGCGGCTGGCCACGCTCGACCATGTCGCTTATCACCAGCAGCGCCGTGATCAGACCGTCACCGGTGGTCGAGTGATCCATGAAGATGACGTGGCCGGATTGCTCACCGCCGAGCGAGTACGAATGCTGGCGCATCTCGCGCGCGACCGCCGGGTCGCCGACGTCAGTGCGGACCAGGCGCACGCCGCCGCCTTTGAGTGCAAGCTCGAGGCCGAAGTTGCTCATCACTGATGCCACGACTGTGTTCGCCTGGAGACGGCCTTCGGCCGAAAGCTTCAGCCCGAGCGCCGCCATCACGTCGTCGCCATCGAACAACTCACCCTTTTCGTCAACGAAGAGGGCGCGGTCGGCGTCGCCATCAAGTGCAATCCCGATATGCGCGCGATCCTCAAGGACATGGCGGCGGAGGTTTTCGATATGCGTTGCACCGCAATCCCGGTTGATGTTGGTGCCATCGGGATCGTTTGCGATCGCGATCACGTCAGCGCCCAGCTCCTCGAGCACTTCGGGACCGACCCTGTAAGCCGCGCCGTTGGCGCAATCGATCACTACGCGCAAACCGTCAAAGGTTACGGCACGCGGTACGCATACTTTCAGGAACACGAGATACCTGCCGACCGCGTCGTCCGAGCCGATTCGGGCTGCCTTGCCGATATCGTGGGCCTCGGCGCGATGCATCAAGAGTTCACCGTCGTCGAAAACCAGCTCTTCAATCCGCCTCTCGGTGTCGTCTTCGAGCTTGAAGCCGTCGCGGGAGAAAAACTTTATGCCGTTGTCCTGGAACGGGTTGTGCGACGCCGAGATCACCACTCCCGCGTCTGCCCGCATACTGCGCGTAAGGAACGCGATTCCCGGCGTTGGCAGCGGTCCGCTTAGCCACACGTCCACGCCCATCGAGCAGATCCCCGATGCCAACGCGGTTTCGAGCATATAACCGGAAAGCCGCGTATCTTTGCCGATCAGGATTCGTCGATGACGCCCGCTCTGATGGCGAAAGACATATGCCAGCGCGCGCCCCAGCTTGAGCGCCGTCTCGGAGGTGATCGGCTCGCGGTTCGCAACGCCGCGCACACCGTCCGTGCCGAAGAGCTTAGGATGGGTGTTCATCTGCGGTAGTCGTTCGCTTGTCGTGATACATGTGGAGTCTAACCTTGTCGGGGCTTTCGCGCACGATTTGTATACCGTCAGGCAGGTTGATCTGGACCGGCAGATCGTGCAATCCGGGCGTCAGATCTTTCGCGTCCACGTAGAGCATGCCCTTGGTGTCGAGGCTCGCGAGTTTCAGAACGGGACCGCGAAGCGTGATCGATCCCGCGTGCGGCTCAACGCGGAAGCGATAGTCGCAATTCTGAACCTCAACACTCACCGAGCGGAACTCGCGGTCGCCGATTACTTCATTAACCGAGACTTTGGCGTCGACGGTGTCGAGGCTGTAGCGCAGCATCGAATCGGTGTCGGCCAGATCGACCTCGCGCTCGACGTCGTTGGTGACGCCGCTTACATCGAACGGCTCGGTGTCGATTTGCGTGAGCGGCAGAACGAAGCGGCTCGGGCCGGTAACATTCACGGTGGATGGCCGGATATCGACGCCCGAGATTGTGTAGCCGTTTGCGACCTTGCCTTGCGCGGTCAGATGGATCGGCACCGAGCGCGTCATGTCGCGATCGACGTCGAGGGTTATCAGGTCCGGCGAGATGCGCGTGACGGTGGTTCCGCGCGGAACGTTGAACATCGTGGGCAGAATCCGAAGATCGGACTGCCCGCTGCCGATTCCGCGAAGGCGCATGGTCACTGCGATCCTCTCCGGATCGAGAAGCGAGAGCAGAGTGCGCGGGCCGGTGACTTCGATCTTAACGAAATCTGGCGGGCGATTAATGATCAACAGGCCCTTGGGCAACTGCCGATAGTTGATCGGCACGGTAAGCGCGATTACCGATCCGCGCTCGCCTGCGTTGACGAACATCCAGAAGCCGATCGCGATCAGCAGCGCCAGCAGCCTGAGACCGAGGTTACGCGTGAGCTGGCGCCGGATGCGGCTATAATCCAGTCGATCCTTCCAACCCTTAAGTAATGCTAAATCAATCCGCCTCACAGCCCACCACCTACGCCGCGAGCTTACTCAACGTTTCACGCACATCATCGGGCGTAAGCCCGCGCAGCAACTCTCCGCCCCGCGCAACAGAGACCGTGCCGTCTTCCTCCGAGACCACGAGCACCACAGCGTCGGTGTCTTCGGTGATTCCGATCGCCGCGCGGTGACGCGTGCCGAATGCCAGGCTCACGTTGGGATTGGTCGAAAGCGGCAGCAGGCACGCCGCGGCCAGCACGACATCGCCCTTGATGATCACCGCTCCGTCATGGAGCGGCGATCCGCGCATGAAGATCGTCTCGATCAGCTCCGGCGAGACAACGGCGTTGATCGTGCGTCCGCTCTCGACATATTCGTTCAAGCCAACGTCCTGCTCAATAACGATCAAGGCGCCAATCCGGCGCGCCGAGAGCCATGCGGCTGATGCCGCCAGCGCCTCCGCCGAGGTTGCCATCGGGGCACGCGGTACGAAGAATGACTGCGAGCCCACACGCGTGAGCGCGCGGCGGATATCGGACTGGAAAATCACGACCAGGATCACGACCAACGACGAAAGGAAATTGTTGAGCAGCCAGTTGAGCGTGAACAGGCCGAGGATCTGCGAGGCGACGAACGCCCCGCCCACGATTATCAGTCCCGCCACCATCTGCGTCGTGCGCGTGCCACGGATCAGTAACGCGATGCGGTAGAAGACGTAGGCGACGATCAGGATATCGACGATATCCTGCCACCGAGGCGACGGAATCATGGGCATGTAGTAATGCATCGTTATCGTGACGCTGCGCGCGCAAGTTCTTCTGCGATCCGCACCGCAGCCCGCGCCGCAGCCGGGTCATGCACGCGCACGATCGAGGCGCCGCTCGCGACCGCGAGGGCATCCACCGCGGCGCTACCAACCACCAGCTCGCGCTCGCCCGCTCCGGCAAGGTTCCTGACAAAGCGCTTGCGCGACGCTCCTATCATAATCGGATAGCCGAGGGCCGCGAGATCGGGCAAGGACGCGAGCAGGGCCAGGTTGTGGTGCGCATTCTTGGCGAAGCCGATGCCCGGATCGAGGATAATCCGCGCGCGCGCGATTCCGGCACGCTCCGCGAAACCGGCGCGCGCGAGCAAGTAGTCCTTCACCTCGCCTACGACGTTTCGATAGCGAGCAAAGCGCGCGTGATTGTGCGGCTCACCCCGCATGTGCATTAGGACGACAGCGCATTTCGCCCGCGCGGCGAGGGGGGCCATTTCGGGGTCAGTCTCGAGAGCAGTGATATCGTTGACAATCGATGCCCCCGCATCGAGCGCGATCCGCGCCACAGAGGCGCGACGAGTATCGATTGAAAACGGCACACGAAGCTCGCGCCCAAGCAGCTTGAGGACCGGCGCGACGCGCTCCATCTCCACTTCGGGAGCGACCTTCGCCGCACCGACAGGCTTCGTGGACTCGCCGCCGACGTCGATGATGTCCGCGCCGGCTTCCTGCATCTCGATCGCGTGCGCCACAGCCTTTCCGGGCTCGAGAAATTTTCCGCCGTCAGAAAACGAGTCCGGCGTAACGTTCAGCACTCCCATTATAGCCGGAAAACGAACCACGCCGCCCGCGAGCCTGATGCTCTTGGGTGGAGGGTTGCGAGTCGAGCTGTTGGTTTGGCTGGCCGCGCCGTTCGAGCTTGAGCTAACGTACGGCTTCATCTCGCCAGCATCGATGCGCCGCCGGCGTCGGGAAATGGGGCCGACTGCAGATCAGGCCAGCACCGGCTTGGGCGGCAAACCGGGCACGGCTTCTTGATCATCGGCCGGCTTCGGCTTCTCTTTGCCGGCGTCCGCTTCGGGGCGGGCCGGGGCATCAGGGCTGGCAGCGCGGGACGGCGGCATTTCGCGGCCTTCCTGGAATGCCTTCGCCATCGCCTCGACTTCGGTGCCGTCGAGTACCTCCTTCTCAAGCAGGCGCTCGGCGACGGCATGAAGCAGCGGCAGATGGTCGGACAAGAGCTGGCGCGCCTTCTGGTACGAGTCGTCGATAATGTGGCGCACCTCGCGATCGATCTCAACGGCGGTGTGCTCGGAGTAGTCCTTGTGATGCGCGAGATCGCGGCCGAGGAACACCTGCTCCTCGCGCTTGCCGAAGGTCATCGGGCCGAGCTCCTTGCTCATGCCCCACTCGCAAACCATTTTGCGCGCAAGCTCGGTCGCCTTCTCGATATCGTCACCGGCGCCGGTCGTCATATGGCCGAAGACCAGCTCCTCGGCGCAGCGCCCGCCGAACATCATCGCGAGGCGCGTCATCAAGTAGTCGCGTGAGTAGGTGTAGCGATCGTCGAGTGGAAGTTGCTGCGTTACTCCGAGTGCCATCCCGCGCGGGATGATCGTGACCTTGTGCACGGGGTCGCCCCCGGGGAGCAACACGCCGACCAGCGCGTGGCCGCCCTCGTGGTAGGCGGTGTTCTTGCGCTCTGCCAGCGACATCACCATCGAGCGCCGCTCAGCGCCCATCATGACCTTGTCCTTGGCGAGTTCGAAATCCGCCATCTCGACCTTTTCCTTGTTGCGGCGAGCCGCGAGCAACGCGGCCTCGTTCACAAGGTTCTCGAGATCTGCGCCTGCGAAGCCGGGTGTCGAGCGGGCGAGCCGGCTGATATCGACATCATCGGAACAAGGGACTTTACGAGTGTGAACCTTCAGGATACCTGCGCGGCCCTTCACGTCGGGACGAGGAACAACGACGCGGCGATCGAAGCGACCCGGCCGAAGCAGTGCGGGATCGAGAACGTCGGGGCGGTTGGTCGCGGCGACGAGGATCACCCCCTCGTTGGCCTCGAAGCCGTCCATTTCGACCAACAGCTGGTTCAGGGTCTGTTCACGCTCGTCATGACCGCCTCCTAGGCCCGCGCCACGGTGACGCCCGACCGCGTCGATTTCGTCGATGAAGATGATGCAGGGCGCGTGCTTCTTGCCCTGAACGAAAAGGTCGCGGACCCGCGAGGCGCCAACGCCGACGAACATCTCGACGAAGTCGGAGCCCGAAATCGAAAAGAACGGAACGCCAGCCTCACCCGCTATCGCGCGCGCGAGGAGCGTCTTGCCGGTGCCGGGAGGTCCGACCAGAAGAACACCCTTCGGAATCCGTCCACCGAGGCGCGTGAAGCGCTTCGGATCACGGAGGAATTGGATTATCTCCTCGAGTTCGTCCTTCGCCTCGTCAATTCCAGCTACATCAGCGAACGTAACTTTATGAGTGTTCTCGGTGAGAAGTTTCGCGCGGCTCTTGCCGAACGACATCGCCTTGCCGCCGCCGATCTGCATCTGGCGCATGAAGAATATCCAGAGCGCCGCCAGCACGAGGATTGGGAACCACTGGATCAGGACGACCATCCACCACGGGTCGCCCTCGGCAGGTTTTGCTGCAATCTTAACGCTTTTGTCGCGGAGCAGCTTGACGAGGTCAGGATCGTTGAGCGCGTAAACCTTAAAATGCTCGCCAGAGGTATAGTCGCCCTTGATCAGGTTGCCCTGGATCGTGACCGAGCCAACCTTACCGTCCTGAACATCATTGAGAAACTGGGAAAAGATTATTTCAGGTTCGCGAGGCTGCTGTCGGCTGAAGATATTGAACAGCAGCAGGAACATCAGTCCCAGCACTAGCCATAACGCAATACTGCGGGAAAACTGGTTCATCCCACTATCGAAAATATCACGTGGGTTAAATGGCGCGCAACGATGATATCAAATGTTGTCGTATGCGCGCGCCTCGACGCGTAGCAGCGCTTTTGTAGATTCCGAGACCAGCCCGACGCGCGAGCGAACCAGGCCCGGCACCCACAGGATTTCGTCGCCAAAGGTTACCAATGGCCATGACGCCCGGCGGCCGACCGGCACCTTGCGATCGATGAAGATTTCCTTGAGCTTGCGATGCCCGCGGATTCCCAGCGGCGCAATCCGGTCGCCCGACCGGAAATTCCGCGCGATAACCGAGCCACCACTAATCGCGTCGAGATCGATCACCGCCTCATTTAGCGTCGTTGGCATCTTCGAACCGTAGGCATCCTCGATTCGGCTACTAA
>JASHPB010000003.1 GCA_030038355.1 Candidatus Binataceae bacterium | reverse complement strand
GGTCAGCGGTGAACCCGCACGATCCGGGTCATACTGCCGTCCAAACGGCCGATCTCCTCAATCATGAGTCCTCGTTGGACCGCAGAATCGACCTGATACTCACGCGCGGCGGATTTGTACCCACGTCGGCGCAACTCGTGGGCGTAACATCAGAGGCTCGCACAGCTTCGGGGCTTTGGCCGTCCGATCACGCCGGCGTCCTGGCGAGGATTGAGATAACTCCCGGTTAGTCATGTCGGGCGGCAACGCAGCCGCGCGGGAGTCAACTGCGCAGCCTCAGCCGGACGCTGGCCACAGCCCGTCAGTGTGCTTCCTCCGTGGATGCACCCGCGCTGCATGTCTGGCTGGGCTCGCAGATGTTTCCACATGCTCCGCAATTATTAGAATCCGTGGATGTGTTTGTGCACGTGCTATTGCACATTACCTCGCTGTCCGGGCACGTCATTGAGAACCAAGAATCGTTTCGGGATCGAAAAACAGCGGTCCACCTACCGGCAACTGCGAACAGGCGGCTGAATTGCCTTGGCCGGCCTGGGTGATGAAGGCGTAGTTGGTCTGTTCCTCAGGACAACTGCAGCGGGCCAAAGAGACGCGAGTCAGGGACGGCGCAATAAGCGTGCACTCCCAATTCCAGCATTGCGAGAACGCATCGGTTGCCGGGCACTTCAAAAGCACCGCTACGGCGAACGGATTCCAAAAGACCCCGTTATTTTGCGGGATAATGGCGTTGAACTGGAAGGTTGACCAGACATGCGTCTTGTCCGGTGGGTTGCAGCTTCCTTGCATGTTGCCGCCGTTTAAATCGGCGATATTGTTGCCCTGGAGCACCGGGCAGACGCAGGTAACCTCGGGATGACTGACGCCGTCATTACCGGTGATCATCCCGCCAGTTGCGACGCAGGTTGAGGCCGCGCACAACGCGAATTTCGTGTTCTTACAAATGGTAAGCAGCCGCGTCGGGGTCCCATCGGCCAGTGCCATCGTTGTCAGCATGCCGAACAGAAGCGCCACCACCCCGATAAGACCCACCCAAACAGGTTTGACCTTCATCGAATCCTCCTCTGTCAATCGGGCCACATTCGCCCCCCTGAGCCTTTTACTCGCGGCAAAAAACTTCACACGGGCACCGAGCTGCCTATAGCAACGAGCCGATGCGACGCTGAGTGAGCCGCCTCTTCAACGCGTTTGATCCAGCCCTTCATCTTTAACCGGTCGAATTGCCCTGCGGCCAAATCCAGATACTGCCCTGCGCACGCAGTTTCCTCAGAACCGCCATGGCGCAAATGCATCAAGGCCTGATCGTAGTCGACGATGGCGCGGAGCGGTTGCCATCCCATGTCATCGAGAGCTTCCCGCGCCTTGTCGAACCAACTCGCCGCCTCGTCGTAACGCTTTTGTAGGGCACACACCCGAGCCATCGAGAGTCGTGTGTCGCGCATCGGGAATCGGAAGTCGTATGTGAGCACCTTTGTGCGGAGCGAGGCCTCGATAACGTCCACTTGCTCCAGCCGATTCAGAAGCCAAATGGCCGCAGCTGCATCGGATGCCATCATGCTGTAGCTGAGGCCCCACGGCGCTCCGACTGACAGCCCGCGCTGCACGGTCGGCAGCATCGATAACGCAGGGTCGACCAGGTTTCTCTGCGCGAAGATTTCTGCCTGGCTGGCATATGCGGCAGCCAAGGCCCACTTAAATTGTGGCGGAGGATTAGCGAAGAGCTCGGCCTCTCCGGGAACCGCCATTTCGTCAAATCCTTCGTCGAGTGCGATTAAGAAGTCGACCCGTACCGAGAGGAGATTCAATAGCGGCAGCGCCACTCCGCTCATGCGTGTTGACATTGCGATCGCGCGGTCATAAGCAGCTCGCGCGGCCGAGAAATCGCCCAGTGCATTTTGGCAACGTGCGACGAACGCCCAGGAATCCACCGCCAACGCCACTCGCCCCCTGCGTTCCGCGTCGCCGGCGCGCTCCAGCCACATGGGCAAACTCCGGCGGCATTCGCCAGCCAGCAGCAGGAGTGGGATACCGTCAGCATTGGGGTCGCGGAGAATATCCTCTCTCGACTCATAGGGATATTCGTCGATTCTTCGAGCCTTGGCATGTTCGGACGAGATTCTCTTCAGCACCGCACGCCGTTCTCGTAATCGGGGCGAATCGATGGTGACTCCTGGATTAGCCGGGTCCTCGCCGTCGGTTCTATAGCCATCGATCTCGTCCAAGCTCGCCCACGTCATATCGCGACGATTACCAATGCATCGCAATCCTTCGCGCGCTAGCGCCCACGCTCCCGACATCACGCCGGCACGGAGCATCTCCCGAGCGACCGTTTCGCAGTAATCAGCCGCAGGGTCGTTCCCCTCGGCCGCCACGATAAGGGAAGCCGCCTCGAGCGCGACGCTCGTCGCGTCATCACCCTGCAGCATCCAGACCAGTGCTGAGGCCAGGCGCTTCAGGAGCCGCACCCGCCGCGGGTCCTTCTGAGGCAGCAGTTCAAGCGCGATACGTAGAAAAGCGGCGACGTCGTCGTGGGCATAGGCCGCTTCGGCGTTATCGGCCGCGGCAATCGCGTAATCAGCGCCGCGCTCGGTGCCCGCAACCGCCGCTCCGCGCCAGAATTGAAAAGCGACTTCAGCCGCATGATGGGCAGCCCGCTCGCCCCACGCACGCTCCATCTCTTCGGCGATCCGTCGATGCAGGCGCATGCGCCGAGCTGGATTCAGTTCGGAGTAGAGGGTGTGGCGAATCAGTGCGTGCGTGAAATCGAAAACTTCGGCATTGGAGCCCGGCCGCACGAGCTGCGCATCAAGCGCCTCATCTATTGCGCTGAGCGCAGTCTGTTCGCCGAGCTCTGCCGCGGCAGCCGCGACTTCGAAGGAGAACTCGCCATTGAAGGCCGAGGCGACCGACAGGAGACGGTTGGCGTCATGCGACAACTTCAACAGTCGGGTTGCGATCACCTGGCGCACGCCTTCCGGGATGCCAAGTTCGCTGACGCTGAATTTCGAGGTCCAACCGTGCCCTGCGGTCAGGATTTTTCCTTCTTCAACCAGATGCATCAGTACTTCGCGGATGAAGAGCGGATTGCCTTCGGTCGCGCCCAGCAGCGCCTCGACCAGTTCACTGGGGACCTTCTGATCGCCGACGATTTCGAGCATGTCGGTTACCTCGCCGGGATGAAGACCCTTCAGCGCCAGGGTTTCCGAATTGCGCAGTCGGCTCATGCTCGCGAGCGCGCTCGTAAGAGGATGCAAACGATTCACTTCCGCGTCGCGATAAGCGCCGATCAGTAGAATCGGATTGGTGGCTAGAAAGTGCGCAACATGGTTGAGCATCGCGACCGTGCCGCGGTCGGCCCAATGCAGGTCGTCCAGGATCAGCACGACCGGCGTGCCTTCTGAAACGGAAATCAGGAATTGCGCGACGGCGTCGAAAAGGCGGAAGCGTTCTTCATCCTTCTCAAGTGAGACTGGGCCAGCGGCGCCGTCTTTCGAATCGGCGAGCGAGGGTGCAATGCGCGCGAGGATCGCGCCACGGTGGCCGAGGGCTGCCGCTAAATCCGCGCTTGGGGTGCCGCGAGCATAGTCGGTAATTGCTTCCGCGAAGGGGCCATACGGAGGCTGCCACTCGCCGTCATAACAACTGCCCTTGAGGACGGCCGCGCCGCGCTGCCGGGCGTGATCGGCAAATTCCTCCAGCGTTCGGGTCTTCCCAATCCCCGGCTCACCGCGCAGCATTGTGATGGCGCCATGTCCATGAAACGAGTCCTCGAGTTTGGCGGTGAGGCGCTTAAGCTGCGCTGTCCGCCCCACGAAGGGCGTCCGCGTGAGCATCGCAAGCGGGTCGTTGTGTTCGTAGACTACCTCGCAGACGCCCAAAGGTGCGGCGAGCCCTTTCAACTTCAGATTTCCGAGATCGCGAAAGCTGAATGCGTTGCGTGATGACAGCAAGTCCGCGACGATCCGGCTGCAAAGAATCTGCCCGCTCTCGGCACGATCGCAGAGCCGCCGTGCGGTCACAACTGGCGTGCCAAAGTATCCGTCGTCACGGCGCAGCACCTCACCCAGATGAACGCCAATGCGCATTTCGAACTTGCCGCCACTGCCCGTTGCCCTGCCCGCCGTTTGCTGCATCCTGGTCGCGCAGCGGACTGCGTCAGCGACTGAAGAGAAGGCCGCCAGCACGCCGTCGCCAAGCCATTGCAGCTCCTGCCCGCCGGCGGCCTCGACAGCGTCGGTCATTAGCTTGTGGTGGACTTGGAAGAGGCGTTCACCCGACTCGTCACCCTCTCGTTGCAGGTGCTCTGTCGAGTTCATGAGATCGCTGAAAAGAAGCGTGATGGTTCCAGACTGAGGCACGGTGGCTCTCCTCGTCCGTCGCGGATCGCAAGTTGCCGCCTTTTGAGGTCACTCTTGACTCAGTGCCTCAGCCTCTGAACTCCTAGCCGGGATCAACCGCCCATGCTGAGACCTGCAATCCGACGTCACGTAAAGCACGCATGCAACGACGCACCTTACTATCTACATATTGTTCTATTATAAAACATAGAACTTATTCATGTCAAAGAGATTAAATTCTCTACACTACGTCCAACTTTCACTTGAAGTCGCCGAACGCCAACAAGCCACCTGCAGCGTCGCAGACTTCGAATCGGCCGGGAACGTAATCGAGCCCGATTTGTTGACCGACAAACACGCGCTTTGCGAAGGTGATGTTCAGCGATTCGGGAATTCCAAATTCAGCCGTCAGATGGCGCAGCGCATAATTGGCGGTACAGAGACCCTGGATGAAAGGGCGAGGATGGCCGAAGACCCTTGCCGCCAGCTTGGTCGTATGTACCAGGTTGAGATCGCCCGAGACCTTGCCGTACCTGAAGCCCATGTCTTCCGGAACGTCGATCGCAACGCGCTTAACACCACCACCTTGCCCGAGTTCCGGCTTACGAGCGGCGAGGTTCTGAAACTCGCCAGCATCGCGGTGGCCGTACTTGCTCGCCGACCGGAGCAGCTCCACATAGCGGGGCTCGAGATTTAGTATCACGAAGTAGTCGCGGAAGTTCCTCACCTGGTTGTCCAGGATGTCGAAGATCCCTGACGTGCAGATGATGACAACTCGGTCGTCGCGAAGCGCGACGATGTCTTCAATCCGCGATGCCAGTCGATAGGTGTGGTTGGGCTCGATCACATGCTCGCGAGCAATTCCCATTTCAGACTTGAGATGCATCAGGTTTCTGAAATTTACGCCCACATCTCCAACCACCCGCATCAGCGCCATAGTCCCCACGATCGTGTGATAAGTGAAGGGCGTTTTCGCATCGGCGTTGTCGAAAAGATCCGTCCACTTGTGATGCTCATCAGCTGAAAGCATGAAGGTTGTTTCGTAAACCGGAAATGACCGATCGCTGATCAGCCTATGCTGCTTGAGCACATTCTTGAGCGCGGTGGCGTAGTAGTTGATCATGTATTCGCGCATCCGCGTGATATCCGGGGGCTCGAGTACGATCTTTGGTGGCAGGCGATCGATTTGCAGCTCATTCCTGGCCAGCATCGCCTGCATAAGGCGTTGAGCGAGATCGCGGCTTAGAGCGAGGCCAAAGCGCGGGCAGCTAGCAAAGAGCGCTTCCAGGGAGGTGCGATTAAGACGAAGGGCGCGGCAGGGTCGCGTAGCGGTCACGGTAGCCGTCCGGGGAGAGTTGAGTAAGGCGCCAAATTCTCCGAGCGTTTCGCCAGGTTTCACCGCGCCAACCTCGACGACGTCATTGTCGGTCGCAACGGAAACGGTTGCTTCGCCTGAAAGCAGTACGAACAAATGATTGGCTGGCGCGCCCTCTTGGGTAATTGTTTCTCCAGGAGAGAACTCGACAATCCTGCCGGCTTCGACCGCTGCCACGCGATCCGATCGATCCAATGAGCTGAATAGTGGAACAGTAGCGAGTTGATCCGCTATGGTTGACTGCTCGTCAGCGTACTCAGTCACGGCTGCACATCCTCCGTTCTTGCCGCTCGAGCCCGTCGGCGAAATAACTCACACGAGTCGCAACTGATAGTCGGAAATAGCGCCGTTATGTTGTGATCCGGAGCGCGCTTAGACGTGCTCGGAGCGTTGGCGACCCCGACTCGAGTTTTCAGTTCCATTTTCGCTCGACAGCGTTGGCTAAATGGCGTGCTCGCATCTAATATTAAACTCATATCTGAATAACAATAGAAAATTTGGTGCGATAATGCGAATTGGCGGTATGAGTGCTAAATTTGCTTTACTAGTGTATTGTTGGCATCGATAAACAGGTCGCAGATACCGAATGGTAAGAGCGATTTTGCGTATCGGAGTTCAAAGCGGGGAAACCAAATCGGTCGGCACTACAATTTGAAGATCGAGTAGCACTTCAGGTAGATCGAGATCGGAAGGCTTATCGTGCTGATTGATGCCTGAGCTGCAACAAGCGCCAAGCGATCCGAATCACGTCGTGCCAAGGCTCAGCGTACTTCTGGGCCGGGCGCTACTTTACCTGATTCTCACCGCAATCGCGGCGGGTACCGTCTGGGCCGCGATCACGCGAATCAACGTGGTGGTGACCGCCGACGGCCGGCTCGTCCCGCGCGGGGAATCGCTCCGTCTCTCGGTGCCGCAAGGAGGAATCATTTCCGCAGTGCTGGTCAACATTGGCGCCAGCGTCCAGAGCGGCCAGCCCATCATGGAGATCGATTCCTATCGCGAATCCGCCGACGCAGCGCATACGGAGCATGACATCGAAGAGGCCAAGACGGAGCTAGCGCGATACCGCCGCTCGGCTGCCGATCTCCGTGCCGCGGTTGCCAATCTGCGCGAGGAACTCGTCAGCGCCCAACAGGTAAGTAGCCTGATGAACGAAGAATCCGCCGCCCTCCGCGAAGGCTACAAAGATGGCGCCGTCTCCTTGTTCCAGGTCCAGACCAAGGAGCAGGAGGCCGCCGAGGCCGCGGGGAAGGTTGCCCAGATCAAGTCTGACCTGGTGCGTTCGCAGGACGAGAGCCAGGAGGATGAGAAGCTCGCGCTCGAGACGAGCGAGAAGATCGAGGGCCTTGAGGTCGAGCTCACGCGCAACGTCGAAGCCAAGAAGAAAACGGTGGTCGTCGCTCCGGTGTCCGGCGCCGTGACCTACGTCAATTCCCTACGGCCCGGCCGATATCTGGCGGCAAACGATATAGCCGCCACCCTCTATCCCTTCAATGCACCGCTGATGGCCGAGGTCTGGATCCCAAACGAATCGATTCGGCGCGTGAAGCCCTCGCTGTCGGTCCGTATGAAGTTGAAGGCTTACCCGTTCCAGCAGTTTGGGCTTTTGCCAGGCAGCGTGATCTCGGTTGATCCGGACGTCAACGACGCCGGTGATTACCGGGCCTGGATCAGACCTGATCGCTTGACTCTATATGGTGCCAATGGTCCCGAGAAGATGCGGACCGGGCTCGCGTTGAGCGCCGAGATCATCGTAGATCGCCGGACGGTGCTCCAGATCTTGCTTGACCCACTGCGTCGCCTCCGCAGAGGAGCGCATTCGATTTCGGAATGAATCGACTAGATGAGAAAAACTCGGGGAACCCGTTCGAGCCGGCTGTTCAGCAATTCTTCGAGCAACTCGCGCCGGATGATAGCACTGAGCCTGTCATCGAGCCTCGGTTCATGCAGCTGCACGAGCTGATAGACACGAAAAAGGCCGTCGTCGATTTCAACTGGACCAACCAGCTCGTCGGGCGCGGACGCAAAGAGCGCGGCAGCGATTTCCTCGGGCGCGTCCCGTTTCATGATCGTGATGCGTTCAGCAAATGGCGCAATCTCCTTTTCTTTCACCGCCAGGATGAATTCTTCGGCGGCGCCTTCGGAACCAAAGCCGAACACGTGAAGATCGGCGTGCGCATACTGGTGGGGATTAGAGCCGAAGATCTCGGCAACCGCGGCGTTCGAGAACATCACGGGAGCAAGGCGTTCGACCAGGAGTCGCTCGCGAATGAATTCGCGCACACAGCTCTCATCAACATGAAACTGATCGAGCCATTGGCGTACCTGCTCCCGCTCGAAGAGATCCCGTTCCGCGTAAAACGATTCCAGCGAAGCCTGCAGTTCGGAGTCGGAGACCGCAACCGCGTGCTCGAGGGCGAGCGCGACCGCGGCTTTGCGCTTGAGCAGTGCGGTCAAGGTCTCGCTGGTCCCGAGCTTGAGCTCGATCAATACATCATTCGACGAGACAGTTACCCCAGCCCCGCTCGCCCATTCGATTCTGTCAGCCATCGCTACTTCTCCTACGCTAAGGATACATCGCCGCGCGTCAAGGAGCAGGAGCCCGAGGCCTTGGACACTCTTTATGGATCTTGAGCAGCGCCGAACGGTTCTTCGCGGGGCCGGTCTTTTCGCTTTGCTCAGTGGAGAGGAACGCGACCACCTGGCGCAACAAATGACCGAGGAGTTCTTCTCTACCGGCGACACGGTGTTCAAGCAGGGGGACGACGGAGACGCATTCTTCGTGGTCGCCTCGGGCCGCGCCCGGGTGGTCGGAAGAGATTCAGCGGGACGCGAGGTTTCGTTGGCGGTGCCGAAGCGAGGAGATCACTTCGGCGAGCTAGCGTTACTTCTCGACGTGCCACGCAGCGCCACGGTGCGCGCTGCCGAAGACCTGGTGCTCCTGCGTCTAAGCCGCGCAGACTTCCTTAACTTTTTGGCGGAGCGGCCGCAGATCAGGGACGCTCTCGAAAAATATCTGCGCGAGGTCTCTATCCGTGACTTCCTCAAGCGATTTACCGCGCTCGGCTCGGTCCCCGGTCCACTCCTTCGCGAGATACTGGAACAGATACAAGAGGCCAGATTTGAGCCGGGTGACGTAATTGTGCAGGCGGGAGAGCCTGGTGGGCTTCTCTACATCGTTCGTGATGGCACACTCGAGGCCAGCCGCACGGTGAATGGTACCGAGCAGGTACTCGGTGCAATCGGTCCGGGGGAATTCTTCGGCGAGCTGGCCCTGCCCGAGAACCTGGTGAGGACAAGCACGGTAGTCGCCCGCAGCAAGGTCGTAGCTTATGTCATCTCGCGCGACGTGTTCTCCCGTATCGTTGAAGAATCACCCGAGTTCCGAAAGCGGCTGAACCAGGTTGCAGTTGCCTACGCCAGCCAGAACGGACATATTCGGGCTGCTGCCCCAACCATTCAGGAGATCGGCCAGGAGTCAAAGCCCGAGGAGGTCGAGGCGAGGCTCTCGAGCGGCCCTTCGGCCTGGCGGCGATTCTTGCGCGCCTACCCCTACGTGCCGCAACATGACGAGACCGACTGCGGTGCGGCCTGCCTCGCGATGATCACGAGCTACTACGGTGTGCCGATCGGTGTTGCGCGGCTTCGAGATCTCGCCAACACCAGCCAGGACGGAGCGTCACTCTGGTCGCTCGCGCAGGCAGCGGAAGCTTTGGGCTTACGCGCGCGGGGAATCCAGCTCTCGTACGATTCGCTGCAGTCCATCGAGACGCCGTCGATTGTCCACTGGGAAGGCTTTCACTATATCGTGCTCTATGAAGCCGGTCCCCGACGGGTGGTGGTCGGAGACCCGGCACTGGGCATCCGTAGACTGTCGGTCAATGAGTTTCGCAAGGGGTGGACGGGACGCGCGCTCGAGTTGGTGGCGACCTCCCGGGTGCACAAAGCGGAGCGAGTGCGGAACCCCTACGCGCGGTTCGCGGCGGTCATAAAACCCTACCGCGGATTAATCGGTGAGGTACTCGTCGCATCGCTGCTGCTAAACCTGTTCGGCCTTGCGCTCCCGCTGTTCACCCAGTTAATCATCGACCGCATCGTGGGTATGCGCACCACGGATCTCCTCAACATGCTGTTGCTGGGTATGATCCTAGTGACGGTGTTCCAGGCCGCGACCAGCGGCATCCGCCAGCTCCTCCTGATTCACGTGGCGACGCACGCGGACGTACGACTGCTCGGCGATTTCCTGCGGCACGTGATGAGCCTGCCGATGCGGTTCTTCGATCTGCGCCGCGTTGGCGACGTGCTGTCCAGAGTCGAGGAGAACGAAAAGATTCGGACCGCGATGGTGGGGACCATACCCGGACTCGTGCTCGACGTCACACTGGCACTTGGCTACGTCGCGGTCCTTGTCTACTACAACTTGCATCTTACGTTTGTCGTTCTCGCGGTTATCCCGATATTCGCCGTGCTCACGATCGCCTTCACGCCAGCACTTCGCCGCAACCGTCGCGAGTGGTTCGCCAAGAACGCCGAGCAGTGGTCGTATCTGATTGAATCGATCACCGGAATCGCGACTGTGAAATCGATGGCGGTTGAGTCCTCGGTCCGCTGGAAATGGGAAGAGCTATTCGTCAATTCGGTCCTGCTCGGCCGCCGCGAGGCCCACCTGGAGGCGTCGTTTTCCACCACCGCGAGTTTCTTCTCCACCCTCACAGCAGTGCTCATGCTCTGGTACGGCGCGCGCCAAGTCCTGGCGGATAACATGACTATAGGCGCGCTTATCGCCTTCACTACGCTGGCCGGCAATCTCATTGCGCCCGTGCTGCGGCTTTGCAACTCGTGGGCGAATCTCCAGGATGTGCGGAATGCCGTTCAGCGACTGAATGACATTTTCGACGCGAGTCCGGAGGAGAACGACAATCGTACACTGCTCACGCTGCCGCGGTTCGACGGCAGCATTCGCTTTGAAAACGTTTCCTTCAAATACACTTCCGGTCAGGACCGGCCCACGCTGACCAACCTGTCATTCGAAATCAATCCCGGCGAGAAGATAGCGGTGGTTGGACGCTCGGGTTCGGGAAAGTCGACGTTAGCCAAGCTAATACTCGGACTGTATGTACCTACGGAGGGCCGCCTCTTCATCGATGGCCATGATATCCGCACGCTGTCCCGCCGAAGTCTCCGCCGGCGTATTGGAGTAGTGCCGCAGGAGGTCTTTCTCTTCAGCGGGACCGTCCGCGAGAACATAGCTCTCGGAGACCCGGACACGCCCTTCGAGCGAGTAGTCGCCGCCGCCCGGCTGGCAGGCGCTCACGAGTTCATCACCGAGATGGGGCTCGGCTATGACAGCAAGATCGGCGAGCGAGGTATGAGCATCTCGGGTGGACAACGGCAGCGCATCGCGCTTGCCCGGGCCTTGCTACGAGAACCCGACATTTTGATCCTCGATGAAGCAACCAGCGCGCTCGATACCGAATCGGAGCGTGCAATCCAGACGAGTCTGGACGCCGCATCGCGCGGTCGAACCACAATCGTAATTGCGCATCGTCTGTCGACTGTTCAGGACGCCGATCGGATCCTGGTTATCGACCGCGGCGCAATCGTCGAGTCGGGGGTCCATGCCGCGCTGCTGAGCGCGGGCGGTCTGTACGCGCACTTGGTTGGACAGCAGATCGGGCTCTAGTTCGAGCCGGCAAGGCACATTTTAGTCCAAAATCGCGCAGTAAAACTGGTTAAACCATTTGCAATCAAACCGGCGAGGGCGCTATACAAAAAGACATACCGTCGCCGGGTAGAAAAAACTACCCCAAAGGAGTCTTTCCAATGGCCGAAAAGAAAATGTCGGAAAAGGAGATGAAGAAGACCAAGGGCGGCTTGAACGTGGCCGAAGTTGCCGAGAAGGCAGCTGCCATCGAACCCGCCGTAGGGACGCAGCCCGCAGCCGCTTCGATAGTCCCACGGGTCGTAGCAAAGAAACCGGCCGGAGTTTAACGGCCAGCCAATCTTCACCTCGGTCTTTCGAAAAAATCCAAGGCTGGAGGCTCAATTAAATGGCAAAGAAGAAGCTGTCCCCCAAACAGATGAAAAATACCAAGGGCGGAGCGGCCGCGGCCGAAGGGCGCCTTGGTAAAGTAGTCGCGAGCAAGCCGGACGTGGACGTATTGGCGACCGATACCAGTACGACTGCCGAAGCCCTTTTGCGAAAGCGCTAGTTCCGCGCGGCTTGCATTAATTTCGAGAGCGTCCACAACGGGCGCTCTCGTTTTGTCTCGGTCCTAACAACTCAGGAGCCGATGTTGATTCCCGCGCCTCGATATTGAGAAGACAATTTTCCAAGGACTAGCAACTAAGAGATGTTTTGAAGAGTGCTCAGCAAAGTTGCGTATCTCGCTGCTGTTCCTAGAGATTGCCTAAAAATCTGCAGCCCAAGGCAGACATCTTCTCCGTCTCAAAAGTAGGCGAATGGCTGGCAGTCCGTAGCCACATGGTCGATTACGCCAGTCAGATGGTTTGATCGCGACTGTCAGACCGCCGAGCCAGCGTTACACCGGGCAAGCTTATGAGGTGAGAACCGTTCGGCTGGCTACCAGTGTTTGGCCGATTCTGCAATTGAAGACCAGAAATCATTTCCTCTGCTCGCGCAATCCTCCAGTCATCGATAACGTCCGACACTGTTGTGCCGCGGTGTCGATCAGTACGCGGGCGCGCGCTCTTTCGCATCTCCCTTGCGGACATACATCAGAGCTTCGTTATAGTCGACGATAGCGCGCAGCGGCCGTACGCCTTCCTCGTCCAGTACGACTCGTGCGCAGTCAAACCAGGTGAGGCCTGTTCGTATTGCTCGCGTAGCGCCCAAAGCCGGCCGACCACCAGCGGAGCGTCGCGCATCGGCCACCGAAAGTCGGGCGGGAGAACCTTATCCCGGATGCAGGACTCTATCACCTCGATAACGTCGGTGCGGTCCGAATACCAAAGAACTGCCGCGGCATCACACGCGACCGCGCTATACGAGGGCTCCCATGACGCGCCACGTTCGAGAGCGCGTGGCAACATGCCGAGCAATCGGATCGCGGCATCGGGCAGGTTGGATCGAGCCGCGAAACAGGCGCCGTTGCTGCAGGTCATCGCGAAAGCCCAGTTTTGTTCCAGTTTGGGCTCGAAGAACAATTCGCTGGTGCCATCCTGAAAAGCGTCCTGCCAACCCTCGTCGAGTGCGATTCGCAAATCGTGCCGCGCACCCATCAAATCCAGGTTGACGAATTCGGTTGAAAGCCTTCGCTCGAGCACTAAGAGCAAGTGCCCGATCGCATGCCGCCCGCGCTTGTGTGAAATCTTCTGAAGCGACTTGGCAGGTCATGACATTTGCCCATGCCGCGCCGCGCGCGCAATTCGTCCATGTTGCTCTGCCTCCCCCGGACTGGCCCGCTAAACCTAAAGCGTGAAGCTGCACCGGCAATCGGCAGCAAGAAACAGAAGAGCCACGGGGGTAGCCCAATCGTCGTGAATGACCTCATCGCGACTCTGATAGGGCGGCGGGAGATCGTGCTTGACGATTCGCTCGCGTGGAAGCGGGTGCAGGAAGCTGCGCAACTCGCGTTGTCGCGCTGTCTCGGTGCGCATGCGGGATTGGTGACGTCCTCGGCTTCCTCGCGCATGAGGTCAAAGTCATTAGGGCTGACCCATACCACGTCGTGCCGTCGCCGATCGTACGGAGCGTCACCTTCGCGATTTCCCAAGGTTCTGTTCTTAGGCCGGCCCCGTACATCGCGGCGGCGGCGGCCTTCGAGGTAATCGACAGCAGCAATCTCGCCATCCGTTTTGACGATGAGATCGCTAGCTTCAAAGATCGCCTTCGCTGCCCCATCGTTCCGCAATCCAGATGAGCGCTGTGCCGAGGCGAGCCCAGACCTGGGTTGTGCGATTCGTGATTGCTTCGCAATCGGTGTCCGCAACAACCTGGATTGATTCTTTTCAGGTCCTACCATCCGTAGATGTAAAAAACTTGGTTAAGGACCGGCAGCGTGAACGATAAATTTTGGCGTCGGACCGCGACAAGTTCGCTTATTGTGGAACCTCCAGAATGTCCATCCGTCCCTCCTCCGCCCGCTTCAGCCATCCGGTCATGCCGAGTGACCTGAACTGTCCGATCGCGGATTGCAACAGCTGCTTAGCCCTTTGTGGCCTGGACCTAGATCGCAGATACATAAGGGCCTCGTCGTAGTCGCTGATCGCGCGCAACGGACGTGCCCCTTGCTCATCAAGAACTTGCCGGGCTTTCGCAAACCACTCGCTCGCCTCTTCAGTACGACCTTGTAGTGCACAGAGACGTGCGAGTGAAAGGCGGCTGTCGCTTAGCGGTGAGCGGAAATCAGGCGCTAGCACCTTGAGCCGTATGTTCCGTTCGATGGTCTCCGCGTGTGCCGTCGAATTGAGGATCCAAACTGTTGCCACCGCGATGCAGGCTGTTGAGCAGTAGGTGCGATCCCATGGCGCACCACGTTCCAAAGCAGCGGGTATCAATTCGATACGTTGCAAGGAAAGTTCGGGTTGACCGATCTGGCTCAGCAGATAGGCTACGTAGGCGTTGATCATGGCGGACGCCCACTTGCTCTCCGCGCCCGCTCCTTGCATAAAGGCGACCGCAGCGGGATTCGACATGAATTCGTGCCATCGATCATCCAGCGCGTAGTGCAATTCGCCCTGTCCTGCAACCAAGCTGAGTAACCCGACGCTGCTGGGAGTTGTCATGCGGGCCGACAGTTTCATAGCCCTATCGAGGGCCGCTTCCGCCTCCGTGAAGTTGCCCAGCGCAATATGACAGCGTGCGACGTCGGCCCAGCCCCGGGTTGCCCTTGCGATTGCACCGTGCTGCTCATCCTCTGCGGCTTCGAGTTGCTGCATCGGCAGGCAACGCCGGAAATCGCCCGCCAGCATTAGGAGCACACGCGGTGGAAGAGAGCAATCCTGGAGCACTTGCTCACGGGACTCAAAGGGCACCTCGAAGCTCCGGCTTTCAAGTTGCTTCGGCGGGAGACGTTTCAAAACATTATACAGTTCGCGGTTCTCGGCCGAATTAATCCGAATCCCGGGATTCTCGGGATCGGCAGCCTCTCTGCGGAATGTGTCAAGTTCCATGAGGCTTGCCCAAACTACATCGCGTGTTTCGCCTAGCTGTTTGAGCCCATCGGTCGCCATCTGCCAGGCTGCTATCGTGCAGCCTGCCCTCAGCATCGTACGCGCCGTTTGCTCGTAAAATTCCGCGGCCGCTCGAGAACCATCGCGTGTGGCAATGAGTTGCGCCGCCTCACCACCGATTTTGAGGGCCTCCTCATGGTTCAGAGCCCACGCCAGAGAGACAGCGCGGCGAGCCAGCAACTCGATTCGCCGCTGATCATCGGGAGTAACCAGCTCGAGTGCGATCCGGAGAAAGGCATCCACATCATCGTGTGCGTAAGCAGCCTCGGCATTGTCCGCCGCCGCGATCGCATACTCCGCACCCCGTGGCTGGGCGGACGCGGCCGCACCTCGCCAGAACTGGTAAGCAATTTCGGCTGCGTGAACAGTGGTCCGCTCGTTCCAAGCGCGTTCCATTTCTTCAGCGATCTGGCGATGCAACCGCGTGCGGCGGGCCGGGTTCATCTCCGAGTACAGAGTGTGACGAATCAACGCGTGACTGAAATCGAACGAATCGACATCAGGACCTGGCCGCAGCAACTGCGCGTTGAGCGCCTCATCGATGACATTGAGGACAGCGTTTTCATTTAACCCGGCTACGGATGAGACGACATCGATGTTGAAAGATGCGTCGAAGGCAGAAGCGACTCTTAGCAGCCGATTCGCATCGTCCGATAATTTGAGCAGGCGCTGTCCGATCAACTGCCGTACACCCTCTGGAATGCCGAATTCCTCGATGTTGAAATTTGCGCTCCACTTAACGGCGCCAGTCAGGATCTTGCCTTCCTCTAGCAGATGCATGAGAAGCTCACGAAAAAACAGAGGATTTCCTTCAGTCGCGACTTTGAAAGCGTTGATCAGGGCTGCGGGAGCTTCGTCATCAGCGATCATCCGGAGCAGGCTCGCGAGTTCGTCACCCTCCAAGCCGCCAAGGGCGATAGTTTCGAAATTCGGAAGGCGGCTGAGTCCAGCCAGCGCAGGGTAAAGCGGGTGAATGCGGGCCACCTCTGCGTCGCGATAGGCGCCGATCAGGAAGATCGGATTACCAGTGGTGAACCGCGCAACATGACTCAGCAGCGCCACCGTGCCGCGATCCGACCAATGCAAGTCGTCTAGAATGACCACCAACGGTGCACTGGCTGCCGCGCTTACAAGAAACTGCGCGACTGCGTCGAAGAGCCTGAAGCGTTCCTCGTCCTTGTCAAGTGTGGCCGGCTCAGTGATGCCCTGAATCTTGTCATGCACTGACGGTACGATACGGGCAAGAATGCCCGCCCGCTTTTCGATTGTTTGGGCCAGTTCATCTGGAGTCGCTTCGCGCACGTAACCTGCTATGACTTCGGCGAACGGTCCGTAGGGAGGCTGCCAGTCACCATCGTAACAGGCGCCCCGCAATACCCCCGCGCCGCGCTCCCTCGCCTGATCCGCAAATTCCTCGAGCAGCCGCGTTTTGCCAATCCCCGGCTCACCGCGAACCATCGCCACGCCGCCAAGTCCGTTCAGCACGTCGCCGAGTTTGTCCGACAAGCGCTTTAGTTGCGCCACCCGGCCGACGAAAGGCGTGCGATTCAGCAACGCTAGCGGATCGTTCTGTTCGTAAAGAGCCTCCGATACACCGATCGGCCTAGCGAGCCCCTTGAGTTGCACTTCACCACGATCGCGGAACTCAAAGGAATTCCTGGCGGAAAGAAGATCGGCGATCATGCGGCTACACAATATCTGACCACTGTCTGCGGCGTCGCAAAGACGCTGGGCAGTCACGATGGGAATGCCGAAATAGCCACTTTCAGCGTGGATAACCTCGCCGATATGAATGCCAATTCTGATCTCCAACCGCGCGCCTCCGCCAAGCGCGCGCGCGGTCTGCTGCATGACGATAGCGCACCGCACGGCGTTTGCCGCTGAGGAGAACGCCGCGAGCACCCCGTCACCCAGCCATTGCAGCTCTTTTCCACCGTTCGCCTCGACGGCATCGCTCAGCAGGCGATGATGGCGGCGGAAAAGTTCATCACCCGCCTCGTCGCCGACGCGTTGCAAGTGCTCGGTTGAACTTACAAGGTCGGTGAAAACGGCTGTGAGTGTCTCAGATTGCGACATCACCTCCACACCTCTGCTCGACCCGCAGCTGAGCTTGGACGCGACCTTCTTGGGTCATTCGCGCGAACTCGCACAAGGCGCCACCCGCAATTGCCTCTACCGCGGTTTATCTACACCGAGGCCCATCTGGGCGCAAATGTCTACTTCTAGGGAAGCCAATCCACAAATCAATCATGCTCGGCAATCACAGAATATTAGAGTACTTCACTCTCTCAACCCAAGATTCCCGAGGCTGCTACAAATCGGAGCCCCGCAGCAGCAACCCCCCATGGGCTCGGCACCCGCCCCAGCCGAGACCTGTCCTGGGTTCTGCGGCAATAAGTGTGTAAGGCAGGTTGAGAGGAAAGGGAAAGCGACCTTCTTCTCTTTGGTTAAGGAAGCAAGCAAGAAACGGCGCCTGGAGGGCGCGGGAGTATGTCGCGAATGGCAACTGTTGCGATCAATTTGGTGAGGTTTTTCTCGACGAAATAAGGCGCGAAGGCGACGCGCGCTGCGGGAACGGCCCGCGGCTTTGCCGGGCGGGGCTCGAGGCGCTTTTGCGCATGGAGCTGGCAGTTATGCTCGAGCGCGAGCAGACGGCGGGAGTGGTCAGCCTGGCGCAACGGCTATCGCAGCCGAACGCTTTCGCCGGCCGGGTTGGGACGGTCTGAATTCCTGGTTCCAGCACGCCGACCTTGGCCCGAATGACTTTCTGTTCCTGCGTCATCGTCCTCGCTACTCCTTAAATCCCAGCTTCTGCAATTCAGCAAACTGCTTGCCGGGCACTTTATCGAACGGCTTCGGAAGTCCGGATCGGAATCAGTGTTGGTGAGGTGTTGCGACGCGCCAGCGTATACTTCGGTCTGCCGCTGGTAACCGCACGCCGTCTGTGCGATCCGGGCTCCAGCGGCTAGATTCTTTGCAGTACCACGATAGTCGATGCTCTGAGGTCGGACAAGGATTTGACTTCCGCAATCTCGGCGAGCTTTGCTCGATGCGTCTGGCAGTGGGCGTCCTTGAGGTGATCTACGAGGTCGATGACGTCGAATCATCGGCTGCCCTAGCCGCCCACTCAGGAATCGACAAGTTTCGCTGCCAGCTCGAATTCGTTGAGACCGTTGGAGCCCGATGTCTCCGCCACCCTTCTCCTCGGTCATTCCCATGTTCCGATGCTTCCTTCCCTCCGCGGGATCCCCAGGGTTGGTTCCCTGCATCCTCGCTGCTGTGAACTCGGTGCAATGTTGGCCCTTAAAGCGACGGCTAAGCCTACGGTCTAGCCTTTTGTGACTCGGACAGCACAAAGCAGTCTTACTCAGCTATCGGCTGAGCTTAACCAGCAGTGCCTTGGCATCCTTCAACTCAGGAGTGTCAAAGCCCTCGGTGAACCATCCGTAAATATCTCCGAGAATCGTGCGAGCCTGATCGCCTCTGCCCTCTTGCTCAAGTAGGCGAGCAAGGCTCCTCCTAGCACGGAACTCGAACCACTTCGCACCTTGTTCGGTAGCCAGCGCGATTGCGCGTCTTATGCATTGACAGGCCTCCGAAGGTTCAGCCCCGCATAGCAAAAGAGTTTCGCCGGCTACCCGCTCAAGTTCAGACTCCGCGTAGTGCTCGCCGGTTCGCAGCGCATGCTCTCGGCCGGCGGCAATCGCATCCATCGCTTCCTGGTAGCGGCCGGCCCTCAAGCAAGCTTCCGCTAGGATCGAATTATGGAATGTGGTGAATAGCGCATTGGTCCAACTCGCCATGCCGGAGCGAATCGTCGCGATTCCGCGGCCGTGTTCTCCCTGCATGCTGGCGACCCAGCCCTGATGGATACGATTCAAGCCGGAGTACGACTGAAATCCACCCTCCTCCGCGACCGCCTCGAGCTGTTCGCAAGCGCGCTGGGTTCTAGTCACTTCGCCTCGCGCGGCGAAAATCCAGGTCTGATGAAAGAGCACGTATCCGAGTGAGAAGGGCAGGTTCAGATCGCGACAGCGGTTGATCGCGGATTCAAACAGCTTCAAACCGCGGTCTGGATAACCGAGAAAGCAAGTGCTGAGGCCGGCAAAAGCGAGAGTGTTTGCGTGTGGATCACTTCCGGGCAGGCTGGTTCTTCCGGCGCCTTCAGGACAGGCTGCGATCGCCCGGTTGAACGCAGTCAGAGCATCGACGAGACGGCCGGTGAAATAAAACGTCAAGCCTTGCAGCCAGGACGCATCGGCAAGGGCGACCGAGCTGGCTCTCTCGTTTGCCAACTCGATCATTTGCCGGGCGATTTCCGCTCCTTCCTCATAACGCGCGCGCATGTGCTCGTCGAGCCACATACCACCCAGCGCCGTTGAAAGCGCCACGTTATCGCGCAATTCGCGCGCGAGTTCGAGCATTCGCTGAAACCCCTGGGTCGTCTGCGCCGAGCCCCATCCATCAATTGCAGTTGCGCCCCTTATCATCGTTGAAAGGAGAGCAAACTCGACCCGTGAACGTTCGGCGCTCGGTGTCAGGCCAGGAACAATCGCGAGTCCGGAGCGCGCATAGGCGAGGGCTTCCGCCAACGCAGATCGTGACGCCGACTGGCGCGCCGCGCGACCCAGGTAATCGACCGCTTTTTCGAAATTATTACCGTGGCTGTAATGATGCGCGAGCTCAACCAGATGATCATCGAGCGAACTTGCATGAAATGTTTCGAGTGCAGCGCCAATTCGGTCATGCAACTGCTTGCGCCGCTCTATTAGGACCGATTTGTATGCGACTTCCTGTGTCAGCGAATGCTTGAAGGTGTATTCGGCGTCACCTATAGCAGGCTGCTCGTAAATGAAATCGCTCAGTTGCAAGTGGTTCAACATCGGATTGAGCTCTTCATCGGACTTCCCAACGGCTGCGCGCACGAGTGACAACGTAAATTCGCGCCCGATCACGGCCAGCATCTGTAGCAGGTCCTTGGCCAGTGGATTCAAGCGGTCGATGCGCGAGGCGAGAATGGCCTGCACGGTGGGGGGGATCTTGAGCTCGGCGAGGGGCCGGGTGAGCTTCAGTGTGCCGTTGCGTACCAGAGAACCCTCATCCAGCAGCACCTGAACCGTCTCTTCCATGAAGAAAGGAGTACCTTCGGTCCTTTCTATGATGAGACGTTTGAGTGCTCGCAGTTCATTGCCATCGCCGAGCAGCGCGGACAGCATCTCCTCTGCACTCGCCGTGCCCAGGGGCTCGAGGCGCAGATACGTGTAGTACTTCTTATTGCTCCACTGCTCGGAGTATTCGGGTCTATAGTTCACTATCATCAGGATTCTGGCGGAGCCGATCGAATCGGCCAGCAGGTCGAAAAGCTCCTGGGTTTCACCGTCAATCCACTGCAGGTCCTCGAAGATCATCATCAACGGCTGATTGAGTGCTTCACGCACCAGCAACCGTTTGATCGCGTTAAGTGTGCGTCGCTGGCGCACCTGCGCGTCCATGTGGGCATGGGGGTCGTCATTTTCTACGATGCCCAGCAAGCCAAACAGGTAGGGCAGAATGTCTTCGAGATCACGATCCAGCCCGAAGATTTGTTTCGTTACTTTCTCCCGCCGTGTTGGATGGTCATCGTCACTCGTAATTCCGAAATAGCCCCACAGCAGGTCGAGAACAGGGAGATAGGCGCTGGCTTTGCCGTGCGAGACCGACGACGTCTCGAGGACCATGAATCCCGATTGTGAGGTCCGCTTGAACTCATGAAACAGCCGCGACTTACCGACGCCCGCCTCCGCCATCACGGCGACGATCTGTCCATGCCCGGCGCGCACCTCTTTGGCTGCATGCTGGAGGGTTGTCATTTCCTTTTGCCGCCCGACAAACCTGGTGTACCCGCGATTCGCGGAGCGTTGCAGCCGCGTGCGAATCGGGCCCAGCCCGGTCACTTCGTAAATGTTGATCGGCCGGCTGACGCCTTTGATCTTCGCCGGGCCGAGCGGGTTCAGCGTGAAGTAGCCCTCTACCAGCTTGCGCACCGGTTCGCTGATCGCGATAGCGCCCGGCCCTGCGAGCGCCTGTAATCGAGACGCCAGACTCGTCGAATGGCCGATCGGCACGTACTCGCTGCGAGCCTTGCCGGTCTCGATCGTGCGTACCACGACTTCGCCGGTGTTGACTCCCACCCGGATAGTCACTGGCGGCCGTCCCTGATTTCGCAAGTTGTCCGAGTAACGTCGAAGGTCGTCCTGCATCTGCAGCGCCGCATACAGCGCGCGCTGCGCATGATCTTCGTACGCTACGGGGGCGCCAAAGAGTGCGAAAATGCCGTCTCCGGTTGATTGAGCGACGTACCCATCGTACCGATGCACCGCTTCCATCATCAGAGCGAGCGCGGGATCTACGATCGCACGCGCCTCCTCGGGATCGAGATCCTCGATCAGCTCCATCGATCCCTTGATGTCGGCGAACAGCGGCGAGATAGTCTTCGTTCTCCTTCGAACAAGCCGGTGTTGCGCCCCCGGCTGACGTAAATCGCAGGTGCTGGCGTGGCGCTTGGGGAAGGGTTCTCGTTTGACGCCGGCGAGGAGAGCGCCGAACCGCAGTCGCCGCAGAACCGGTCATCAGGCGGGTTCTCGGACCCACACTTCGGACAGTGAGCGGCAAGCTTCGCACCGCACTTACCGCAGAACCTCTTTCCCCTTGGGATTTCAGCTTTGCAGGCCGGACATTGCATCGCTAATGAACCCGGCGAAATTCAAAACGTCTCCCTGATCTCCGGATCATCGAAATTGATAGCCCGCATCGAAGTCGAGTTTACTGTTCCTGCCGAATTTCATTTTTGAATGAGCACGGCTGTCCGGTTTGCGAAGTGGACCTGGGAGCTCATCTGTGGCGGGTTGACCGATCAGGTGTGAGGCAGCGAGCTCGTGCC
>JASHPB010000268.1 GCA_030038355.1 Candidatus Binataceae bacterium | reverse complement strand
CGGGTCAAAGGCGGGATTTATGTCGATTGCGCAGCGGCTGCCCTCAGCCGAGAAAAGCTGCTCGCCGTTATGGGTAGAAACCATTCTCACATCGACGCCCACGTTCCAAGCCGCAAGCAGGAACGCGTAATAAGATTCGTAGTGAGTCACGTGGCCGTACACCACGGCGTCAACTCTTGAGCCACTTGCCAAGCGGGCGGAACTTTCTTCAAATCGCTCTCACCGCGAATGCCGCGCTCGCGCAGCACCGTGTCGACCTGGATCAGGTTCGCCTCCTCGAACTCGCGCGCCGCGAGGTAGCCGTTAACGGCGCGCCGCAGCCGATTGGCGTCGGTCCACACCCACTGATTGAGCTTGTCGCCGGTGCGATGCGTCAGCGCAATCTTGTTGAGCACGAACTGCCCACTACCGCGATCGCCAAACGGCAGCACGGCGATCCGCGCTGGCGCCTCTTCCTCGTAGTCAGATGCGACGTGGGTTTTGAATCCACCCGGATCAGCCTCCACCAGTGATCGAACCAGGTCTTTCGCCCATGCGTGTCGACGTCATACTCGGGCTGAAAGAAGGGCCGATTATCCAGCTCAATCTGATTCGTACTGGCGCAACCACTGATGAGCAGCGAGCCGAGGATCATCAATCCAATAGTCGCGGCCGGGCGTTTCAGCGCGGCCATGAAGCGGTACCAGTCGGCAACTCGCGAGGACATGATCGACACCGCGCCGTTCTGTAACTGGGCTGCATCCAACGCAACTTTCGATCCTCAAATGTTCATTCGCATCGAGACGGAATCGCTTGCGAACTCGGGCAATTCCCTCGTCTAAGCGCCAAAGTCCGGTAGCAGCTATTAGGCGATCCCCATTGCGTCGATCCGGCCGCCTTGTTCACATTTTCAGTCGAGGGCGATTCCTAAGATGAGTCAGAAGAGCGACTGTCCGATTCTCGTGACCGGCGCCGCCGGCAGGGTGGGCGGCGTCGGGGGAATGATCGTGTCGATGCTCCGCGAGCGCGGCTTACCCGTGCGGGCGATGGTTCATCGCGAAGATGAACGCGCGGCTGCTCTCCGCGCAATCGGCGCCGAGACCTGTGTCGGCGACCTGACCGAGCCGCGCGACGTCGCAGGCGCGCTCGGCGGATGCCGCCGCATGTACTTCGGCATGAGCGTCGCTGCCGACTACCTCGAAGCCACCGTTGTAGCCGCCGCCGTCGCGCGCGAGCGCGGCGATCTCGAGGCCTTCGTCAACATCTCGCAGATGACGGTGTCGCAGATGACCCTCAGCAACATGACTGAATCTCACCAACAGCGGCTGCATCTCCTCGCCGAGGAGGTCCTCAGGTGGTGCGGCCTGCCGGTCGTCTACGTGCGGCCGACCGTGTTTCTCGAGAATCCCTTCTTCACCACCATGGCCGCGGCGTCGATCACGCGTGACGGCACGATCGGTCTGCCGTTCGGCAGTGGAAAGACCTCGCCGGTCGCGGCCGAAGATGTCGCCGCAGTCATCGCAACGATTCTCGCTGATCCATCCTCACACATCGGCAAGACTTATGAGCTGACCGGCCCCCGCGCTGAGGACCTGAACGCGATCGCGGCGGAATACTCCGCTGCGCTCGGCCGCACCATAAAATACCTCGACGTGCCCTTCGCGCCGTGGCGCGAGGCGCTCGAGAAGCTCAAGCTACCGCCGCACGTGACCGGGCATCTGGCGACGATGGCGCAGCTTCATGCCGCCAATCGCTACGATCGAATGACACGCGACGTCGAGAAGATCATCGGCCGTCCCGCCACCAGCGTGCGCGACTTCGTCGCGAAGCACGCCGGGCTGTTTCAGAGATAAGCGCTATCTCCACGACCCACGGACTCGGAATCGAGGCGCGTCACGCGGACTTCGTCCGATGGTAGTGGCGGCTTGCCTTGGCGCGGTTGCCGCAGGCCTGCATCGAGCACCATCGGCGACTTCCGTTCTTGCTGTCATCGACGAATAGCCAGAGGCATTGATCGTTCGCGCAATGGCGAATGCGTTTCCGATTTGCGCTCACCAGCAGATCGGCCGCCGACCAGAGCACGGCGGCGAGAATCGCGGCCGCCGAGATTGAGTGGATCGCGATACGCCAGGCGTAACCCTCGCCCTCGGCTGCGACGCGTGTCCGCTGCGGCGTCTCGGCGAGCGCGAGATTCAGCGCGCGCATATCGCTCTCGGCAGGCATCGTGTCGGAAGTGAAGCGGAGGAAGATCCGCGCGAGCGTCTCGCGTAGCTCGATCGCGTCCCGGAAGAGCGCGCCGGCGTTCTCCGCATGCCGCGTCGACCAATATTTGAGCTCGGCGACCGATTCCTTCGGCAGCGCGCCGCTAGTCGCGCACCATCCGAGCAAATCAAAAAATGAATTGAGGCTCTCCGACTGCGTGCTGCCGCGGTAAGCGAGCGTGTTGACGAAATCGAGCGCGAGATCGAGGCGGGGCAGGAGGTTGACGCTAAGAGCGCTTCGCGGCATCGGCTACGCTATTCTAACCATCTTGCCGGTTGACATGGAAGCGGATGTCCGCTATCTAACTGCCTATCCAGTTAGAATTTGGAGGGTACGAACATGCTGAGTCACGTTTCGATCGGAGTTAAGGACCTCGTCCGGGCGCGCAAGTTCTACGACGCGGCCTTCAAGCCGCTTGGCTACAAGTGCCTGGTGGAGGGCGGCGAGTACCTGGGCTATGGCGCCGATTCGCCGCAGTTCTGGGTGCTTGCAGCGAAGCATCCGGTGCCGGCCAATGACGCATCGGGCCTGCACTTCTGCCTCGGCGCGAAAACGCGCGCCGACGTGAATGCGTTCCACGAGGCGGCGCTCAAGGCCGGCGGGCATGACAACGGCAAGCCCGGCCTCAGGAAGGACTACGGCGAGAACTATTACGCCGCATTCGCCGTCGATCCCGACGGTTACCGGCTCGAGGTCTACACGGCGAGCACGAAGTAGGACGGGCGTGAGCGGCGGCGATCAAGCACCGATCGCCGCCGCCCGTAACAGTTCCTCCCGATCTCACCTTTTGCGGCGGCGATTGAAACCCCGGCCGCGGCGCATGCATCACAAGCTCCGGCTTTTGGTTTGAATCTACGCGGCCACCGTGCAATTTTTTCGGGTCAGCCCGAGTTTCGCATAATCGAGCGCCGACTTTGGCGCGCTCGAGCAGGTGGAGTGACGATGATGCCCACCCTTCGTATACCGGTCCTCGCATCCGTAGCCGCCGCGCTTGTGCTGCTCTGCGCCGCGGCTTTGGCAGCAGCGCAGGAGCAGAATCCGCTCGCCGCTCCCAAATCGCACATCCAGGTCGGTTTCCCCGCCGAGCTGTATAGCTGGGTGATACCGCCTGATAACCCGCAGTCACCGGCCAAGGTGGCGCTCGGGCGCAAACTCTTCTTTGACGATAGCCTTTCGGCCGACGGCACCGTCTCCTGCGATCAATGCCATTCGCCGACCAAGGGCTTCACCGACCAGCTTCCGACCTCGATGGGAATCCATAAGGCCTTCGGGCAGCGCAACGCCCCGACGGTGCTTAACGCGCTGTTCAACACGCTGCAGTTCTGGGACGGGCGAGCGCCGACGCTCGAGCGGCAGACCGAGGGGCCGATCCTGAATCCTGTCGAGATGGGCAACAAGAACCTCGAGGATGTGGTCGCGAAGGTGAAATCGATCGCCGAGTATCAGCAGCCCTTCCAGCAGGTGTTCGACGGCCTGATCACGCTGGTCAACATCGAGAAGGCAATTGCTGCGTACGAGCGCACGCAGATCGCCTTTGATACACCCTTCGATCACTTCATGGCCGGCGATCAAAATGCCATCAGCGCGCAGGCCAAGCACGGATGGGATCTCTTCAACGGCCAGGGCCGCTGTATGACGTGTCACGGATGGAATCCGACGCAGCCGCTCTTCACCGACAACCGCTTCCACAATATTGGAGTGTCGGCGCACAAGTCGGACTTCGTGCCGCTGGCGCGCAAAGCGCTGGCGCTGATTCAACAGGGCGGCGGCGGTATGCAGCAGCTCGACCAGCTCGCGATTCAAACGGATATGAGCGGGCTCGGCCGCTTCCTCGTGACCAAGCAGCCGCATGATATCGGCGCTTTCCGCACGATGGGGCTCCGCAACCTGCTGGTGACCGAGCCCTACTTTCACGACGGCTCGCAGCAGACTCTGTGGGATGTGATCGATCACTACAACAAGGGCGGTGTACAGAATCCTTATCTCGATGGCGGGTTGCTGCCGCTCGGACTTAGCGAATCTGATGAAGATGACCTCGTCGCCTTCCTCGCGACGCTGACCAGTCCCGAGTACGCGGACGCGGCAAAGGAAGAGCTCGACCATCAGCAGACGCGTGCGAAAACCGATCGTCCCCAGCGCGATACGGCGGCGGCATTTGGCAAGACTGGTCTCGGCCCGGGATTCAAGGGACCATTCGGCGATATCGGACCTGCTCAGAACCAAGAGAATCCCGCGCTGCTAGGCGGCGACTGATACTTCCACTACCACGAGGCACGAGATCCATGGCGGTACGGCATAAAAGCGTCGAAACGAAATACATGGAGGAGCGCGGTGCGGCGCTCAGGGGATTGCGCCAGCTCGACCGGCGCACGTTCATGAAGGTCCTCGCCGCGACGGCAGGAGCGGTGATGGCGAAAGGTCTCGTCCCGCCGCATACCTTCCAGCTCGTCAACGTTGCGAATGCAGCAGTCGATAAGAGCTGGAGCACGGCGGGAGCCTCGGGCACGCCGCCATTCATGTTCGCGTACCTCTCGGACACGCACATGTACGTGCGCGCGAAGAATCAGCGCTTCGTCAAAGGTGCCGTGAAAGCGGTTGAAGATGTCAACGCTCTGGATCCGCAGCCCGACTTCGTGCTCTTCGGGGGCGACCTTGCGCAGCTCGGGCGGCCCGAGGAGCTCGAGCAGGGCCAGGAAATCCTCGCCATGCTCAAGGCGCCGGTGAAGATGATGGTCGGTGAGCACGATTGGTTCTACGACCTGGGCGACAAGTGGCAGCAGTTGTTCGGGCCCCCCAACTACTCGTTCGACTGGAAGGGCGTGCACGTGATCGTGCTGATGAGCGTGCACGAGAAGGACTTCTGGACGGCGCGCAAGCTGACGCCGGCCGAGCGCATTCAGATCGTCGCCGGGCTCGATAATCCGATCCAGTCACGCTTCGAGGTAGGCGACGAGGAGCGCGACTGGCTGAAGAACGATCTCGCCAAGGTGCCAACCACTACGCCGCTGCTAATCTTCTCGCACTCTCCACTCTACAAGTACTATCGCAACTGGAATTTCTGGACCGAGGACGCCGAGCAGGTGCAGGCGCTGCTGCGCTCTTATCCGAACGTAACGGTGATCCACGGCCATACGCACCAGGTGCTCTTCAACCAGATCGGCAATATCAGCTTTTACGGGATGCTCTCGACGGCGTGGCCGTGGCCCTACGCGCCGCAGGGTTTGCCTCCCCTCACGGTGCAGATGAATCGGGCCGATCCTTACGATCAACTCGACGGCCTCGGCTATGGTCAACTGAATGTTAACAAAGAAGGCCTGCCTGACATGCTCTACAACCTGTGGGATCGGAATCCGGTGACGATCCACTCCGAATACCTACGCAGCCACGGCAAGATTTATCGCCCGCCGGCTCCGCAATTCGCGAGCTACTGACCTAACGGCGCGGACGCTTCACCACGAGGGCGACATGATCTCCAAAGCAGCGTTCCTTCTGACAGTTCCTTCATTGCTCGCGGCCGCAGCGTTTGCCGCGCTCGCGATACCGTCGCGCGCGCAGCAGCAGCAACCCACGCATAACCTGCCCACAGCGGCGCATGGCGGCACGATCGTGATGCTCTGCGACGGCAAGACCGGTATCGAGGTCAAAGATCTGAAGCCGGGACAAACGATGTCGCGCGCTGAGGCTCAGTCCGTTGCAGACGCGTTAATGGCAAAATGGCAACACGCGCATCCGAATGAGCATTGGCAGATGGCGCAAGCGTCGCCCGCCGCGGAAGCATCGCCCGCCGCAAGCGCGTCGCGAGGAGCTATCGCACCCTCCCACGCTGCCCCATCGTCGAGTCAGACTCAGTCCGCGGCAAATGCTCCCGCGGCCGCGCCTTCACTTACAGTTCAACAGGGAGATACTTACGCGAGCTTCCAGCCGCGCGACTATAAGGTTTGGAAGGCCGAGACCGACAAGTTCGTTGCCGATGGCAAGCGCATTTTTCATGACGACAAGGCTCTCGGCAGCACGATCGGCGTGAGCTGTGACATGTGTCATCCCGACGCCGCCAACACTCACCCTGAGACTTATCCCAAGTACCAGGTGCAACTGCAGAAGGTCGCGCTGCTGCGCGACATGATCGACTGGTGCGTCGAGAATCCGGTCAAGGGCAAGGCTCTTGATCCGAACGATCCGAAGCTACGTGCGCTCGAGGCTTATATCTACGCGCAGCGCAAGGGCGTGCCGCTCGACTACGGCAAGCACTGAGCCCGAGGCCTAGCGGCGGCGATAGAGGAGCCATGCGCGCTCGGTGATTGCCGCGACATAGACGAGCGCGATCAATGGACAGATCTTTCGCACGAAGCGGCCGGCTGCGCGATGCGGCTTGGAGAAGGCGAACACGATTACAAGCGCGTAGTTGATCATCCCGCCGAGGTGGCCGAGGCGGCTTCGAATCGGACCGCCGCCGGCGCGCGCGAGCAGTGTCGAATCGAGCGCATACTGCGTGAACGACGCGGCAATCAGAATCGGGATATAGAAAGGAAGCGCGCCTAGCGCGGCCTCGGATAGCAGCGCCCCCAGCACGAACGTCACATCCGCAATTGAATCGAGCCAGCGGCCGAATCCGCTCGCAAGGTTGAACCGGCGCGCGAGGTTGCCGTCCAGGTAGTCTGTCGCCCACGCGGCGAATACGAGCGATAGGTAGGGAATACGAATCGAGACGCCGGCAGCGGCGAGAGCGACCCAGGCGACGGCGAGCGCGAAGCGCGTGGCGCTCAGCGCATTGGGGATCCACCCGATGGCGGCAACGAGACGTTCGCTCGCGGCTGCTGGATCCTCTAGAATTTTAGATTCATGCCGCCCAAGTCCAATCGAACGATCCAGATCGTCAGCCACGGCCCCTCATGCCTCGACGGCGTGATGGCGGCCGCCGCAATCGCGCGCTTCTACCGCGGCGAGCGCGTGCGCACTGTGCTCGCGGGTAACAGCGACGCCGACCGCGCCATTCAGGCGCTCCAGGTCCAGCACGAAGGCGGCGATGAGATATGGATCACCGATCTCTCGTGGACCGAGATGGCGAGCGCCGAGCATCTGGGAGAACTCGCGTCTCGCGGCGCAAAAATCTACTGGATCGATCATCACCGCACCGCAGTCTCACGCGCCGACGCGCCGGAATTCAAGGTGCCTTTTGCAGGCAAGGTGCTATCCGAGCAGTTCTCAGCCGCGCGCCTCACCTTCGATTACCTGCGGCGGATGGCGAGCGAACTGCCGCGTGCGCGCCAGGAGGACTTCGAGCGCTTCGAGCCCTTCGCGCTTATCGCCGACGATCATGACCGCTGGGTGCACAAGATTCCCGAGTCTCCCGACTGGGCGCTCGCCGTGCAGACGCTCGGCGGAAGCGCGGCCTACCGCGAAGTCGTGCGGCTCGACGAACCGAAGATGAGCCGCAAGCTTCGCGGCGCCTTCGAATCCGGCCGCGACGCGATGCGGCGCAGCATCGAGCTCGCGCACGCGACCCAGGTCGACCGCAAACTCGCCAACGGCATCACGGTGCGAACCGCATGCTGCTTCGGCTATTCGAGTGAGGTCGCCTCGAAACTCTACGCCGGCCAGCATGCGATGGT
>JASHPB010000267.1 GCA_030038355.1 Candidatus Binataceae bacterium | reverse complement strand
TCGTTCTGCCGAGCGCGACGGAGGCGCGTGCGTATCTTTCGCTGCTCATCAGCGATTTGCTGACCAGCGAAAATTTCTACTTCTTCCCGATCGAGGCGGCCGCCAAGACCTTCGCGGAGATGAACAAGTCGCCCGCGCGGCGCGATATTCAGCAGGCACTCGACAACCTTCGCGAGCAACCGTTGCCGACCTGCGCGTCGGATTACGGCCCAGTTCGCAACGCGCGGCGATTCGAACCGCCGAGTGACGAACGAATCGCGCAATTGTGGAAGCGCCGCTACAAGATGATCGAATCAATATTCGAATACGGGAAAAAGCCCAATCGCCGTGGGTGAGATCGTCTACAACCGGCCCTCGCTGCTGCAGCGGATCCCGATCGGCCGCGATGCTCTGATCGAAGCCAGCGCCGGCACCGGCAAGACCTTCACCATCGAGCAGCTCATCGTGCGCCTCTTGATCGACACGGCGACAACGATCGATCGAATCCTGGTCGTCACGTTCACTGAAAAAGCAACCGGTGAGTTGCGTGCGCGAATCCGCGCGACGCTCGAGCGAATTCTCGAAGGACGCCGCTTCAACGCCCACCTTGAGAGCGAAAGAATCGTACTCGATGAGAACCAGCTCCGAAAAATCGACGCGGCAATCGGCGCGTTCGACCGTGCGCCGATTCACACGATTCACAGCTTCTGCCGCCGCGTTCTGACCGAGCTTGCTTTCGCCACCGGCTCTCGCTTCGACCTCCAATTGATCGATGCGCAGAGGGCGTTTCACGACGCGATGCGCGCCACGCTCCGTGAGCGATTCGCGCTCGAGGAACCATACCGCGAACAGCTCCGTCGCTGGCTGGTCGAGGAAGAGAAGGACGCCGACGCGCTGGAGTCACTCCTCTACCAGGCTCATCAGCATCGCTATCGACGCCGCGCCGCGCCAGGCGACTTAGCGACCAATGACGAACAACTAGCCTGCTCGATTGTCGACGATTTTCTTCCTGTCGTTGAAGAACGTCTCACCGCGATCAAGCAGGAGCACGGCTTGCTCGACTACGATGACATGCTCGCGCAACTCGACGCCGCGCTCGGGGGCGATTGCGCAGCGGCATTGATTGCGGCGCTCCGCGAGCGATACGCCTGTGCGTTGATCGACGAGTTCCAGGACACCGATGATCTTCAATGGCGGATCTTCTCGCGGATCTTTGTGGCGAGCCGCGGCGCCAATCCGATTTCCCTCATCGGCGATCCGAAGCAGGCGATCTATTCGTTTCGCGGGGCCGACGTCTACGCGTACCTTGCCGCGCGCCGCCAACTCGCCGATTCGGATGCCACGCCGATTCCGCTCACCCGTAACTTCCGCGCGACGCCACCAATGGTCGATACGCTCAACCTGTTGCTGGACCAGCGCGCGCCGGAACCCTTTTTCATCAATGACAGCGCAGGGATCGTTTACGATCATCCGGTGATTTGCGGTCAACCGTCGTTGCGCGCGACGCAGAATGGCCACGAGCTCGCGCCGGTCACGGTAGTCCGTGCGGTGGCGAACAAGGCGCGCGCTGGGAGTCTGCGATTCGCTCTCGGTACATTCATCGCGCGAGAGATTCACGCGATCCTTAACGAGCCGGCGCGCGCAATCGAGATCGCCAACATCGATTGCGCGCCGCGCTGCGTCCTGGCCAACCACATCTTCGTGCTCACCCGAACAATTGGCGAGAGCGAGGAAATTGCTGCGCATCTTCGCGCGCGCGGCGTGCCCTTCGCGTTCTACAAGCAGGAAGGACTTTTCCAGACCGCCGAAGCCTCCGACGTGCTCGATGTCCTCGGCGCGATCGCCGATCCGTCGCGCCGCTCGAATCGCCTGCGCGCGTTGGGGTCGCCGTTCTTCGGCGTGCCGTACCCTGAGCTTCCCGGACTCCTCGAGCCGGAGGCACTGGACGATTTCACCGATCGGCTGATGGCGTGGAAGGCGCTCGCCGATGCCGAACGATTCGCCGAACTGTTCGACGCGCTGCTCAATGAAAGTGGTCTCGCCGATCGCGAATTGTTTTTCGCCGGCAGCGAGCGTGAGCTCACCAACTATCAGCAGATTTTCGAAATCCTGCTCGAGGAAGCCGGCGCGCGCCGATGCTCGCTCGCGGGGTTGGCTGAACTGCTCGAAGACTATTTTCACGAGCGCGAACTGCCCGCCGGCTCGGAGCGCAACATCCAGCGTCTCGACAGCGAACGCGCCGCGGTCCAGGTGATGACGATTCACAAGGCGAAGGGACTCGAAGCCGATGTCGTGTTTCTCTACGGCGGGACGCACAAGGGCAACAACTCGCAGACCAAGGTCTGGGTCTATCATGAGCACGGCGAGCGCAGGTTCGCGATCGGTGAGAAGGGCGCCGCCAAAGACGCGATCAATCGAGAAGAGGAAGACGAGGATCGGCGGTTGAGCTATGTCGCGATCACTCGCGCGCGCGCCCGACTCTACCTGCCGTATTTTCCGGACGAATCGCTGAAGGTGAAGGCGGGCGGCTACTACAAGCATCTCAACCACCGGCTGAATGCGCTCGCGCCCTTTCCCGTCCGTGGCGAAAACGGACGCATTCTGATCGATAGCGTCGATTTCAAAATCGATGACGGCGCGGCAGCTGATTCGACCGGCGCTGCAGAAGGACGAATCGGAAGCTGGCAGCCGCCAACTGTGCTGCTCGACACTTCCCAGGATCGCGCGCGGGATTCGCTGGTCGCCAGGCTGCGACGCGAGCATCGCCCGCTGCGCTTCGAATCGTACACCTCATTGTCAGCCCGCGTTGCGCGCGAATCGCTGGGAATCGAACCCGAAGACCTCAAGCGTGACTCGGAGGCTGATGCCGAGCCAGGCGCCGGCGATCTTCCGGGTGGTGCGAACGTCGGCCTCTTTCTTCATGAAGCAATCGAGCAGCTAGATCTGACGACGCTCGAAGGTGCCGTCGATTTTGAGCAATGGAAGTCACGCCGCGAGATCCGCGATTTGTTCGCGCGCGCGATGCGGCTTAGGCAGGTCACCGATCCGCGCTGGCTCGCGCGCGCGGAGGAGATCGTTTTCAATACGCTGCGCGCGCCCATCCAAGTTCGGGGCAGGATGATTGCTGGACTAGGATCGTGTGCCGCGGCGCGCGAGATGGAATTCGTCTTCCCGATGCCCGAGCGTAACCCTGCGGCGTTCGCTGCAGCTCTCGATCAGAAATGGCGCGCCGCGCGCGGCTTCGTCACGGGCTTCGTGGATTTCGTTTTTCGGCACCACGGCCTCACCTACTTCGCCGACTGGAAGAGCGACTTGCTCCATTGCTACGAACCGAAGGTACTGGAGCAGATCGTGCATGAGCGTTACGAAATTCAGAAGATCATCTATTCGCTGGGGGTGACACGGCTTCTGCAGATAAGTTCAGAGCGCGATTACGAGCAGCGTTTCGGCGGTTTTCTTTACGTGTTCATCCGCGGCGTCGAGCGCGATGGCGCCGGCGATCGCGGTATCTACTTTCATCGGCCGACCTGGGACGAATTGCAGGGCTACGCCGCAACGATCGAGCGTTCGATCGGAGGAACGAGCGCGTGACGACGCCCGCATACGAGCTCGCGACGATGTCGGCGTGGCGAAACTTCGAGCGCCGCGCAGGTCTCGGTGCCGAGCGCACCGATAAGTGGCTCGCGTTTGCCTCGTTTGCGGAAGCGCTGAATCTCTCGCGCGACTCGATTCAAATCGCCGCCGAGATCGCAGCTTTCGAGCCGATACTTTCAGAGACGGACCATGATGCGCTGATCGCGCTGGTGCTCATCCTGCTCGCGACGCTCGCCGAGGGCAGCACCCGGCTGCCGATTTCCGGACGAAACGGTGAAAATGCGCTTGAGCGCCTGCTTCAACCACTTGCAGAGACTTCATTCGGCACCACGGCTCCAATTCGGTTTGCAAGCGCGATTCGCGCGCTGCTCGCGGGCGATGCCGCTAGCCACGTTATCGGCCGCAACGCTGAAGCCTTCAAACCGCTACTTCAGCTCGGCGATTCGATCTATCTTCGGAAAACTCGCGTCGCCGAGCACGCGCTCGCAAGCGGCCTCAGGCAAATGATCTCCGGCGAGCCATCGCCCGCCATCAATGACACTGAGATCCGGCATGCCGCCGCGGAGATCCTCGCGATGCCGATCAGAACACCGTCCGGGCTCGTTGAACTAGCAGCCGAACAACGACATGCAGTCGAAGCTTCGGTCCGTTCGCGGCTCACTCTCATCTCGGGTGGTCCCGGCACCGGCAAAACTTCGATTACGATCGCGATCGTCCGCCTCATGGCCCGCCTCGGAATCGATCCGCGCGCCATCGGAATCGCCGCCCCTACAGGCAAGGCCGCGAATCGAATCGGCGAATGCCTGGAATTCGCGCTCTCCGCCACGAACGACAAGATTGATCGCGCGCTTGCCGAGGCACGGCTCGAGCCCGTCACTCTTCACCGCATGCTTGGCTACTCGCAGGAGTCTCGCCGCTTTCGTTATCATGCGCGCAACCCGCTCGCACACGAGGTCGTGCTCGTCGACGAAGGTTCGATGCTCGACCTCACTCTGCTGGAGAGGCTCGCCGGCGCGATGCGCACTGGAGCGCGGCTCGTCATCCTCGGCGATGCAAACCAGCTTCCGTCAGTAGCCGCGGGCGCGGTGTTCCGCGAGCTGACGTCGCTCGCCACGAATCAAGAACCCCAGCTACGCCTGAATCGCGTGCGGCTCGAGCGCACTTTCAGGACCAGCGCGAGCAACGCCGCGGGCCGCACAATCGTCGCAACTGCCGGTCGCGTCAACGCTGGCGACGCGGACTTGCTCGAGTCGCCCGATCGCACTGACGGAATCGCGCGGCGCGCTTCAACAGCAGACTTGAAGTTCAGCGGCGTGGAAATGCTCGAGTGGTCGCGCGAGATGATGGTCGAATTCCTCGATCGCTGGCAGGCTGAACGAATCGTCGGCGACGGAGAGATCGCCGCGCTGATACAGCGCACCTATGGCGAGGAGGACGGCGCGTTTGCGGCCGACGATCTCGAGGCTCTGCGCCGGATCTTTGCTTTCAGGGGCGCCTCGCGAATCCTCACGGTGACGCGTGTGCTCGATTCGGGCGCGGCGCGAATCAACCAGCTCATGCACCTTCGCTCAACTGGCGTGGCGCGTGGAACTGCAACTCGGCTGGTGGCGGGCGAGCCAATCATCGCGATTCGCAACGATTATGAACGGTCGCTGTTCAACGGCGACTTGGGAATAGTTCTCCGTGTCAGGCGCGGCGGCGACGCTCCCGCGTTGATGGGCGTCTTTCGGCGCCGCGAGAACTTCACCGCCTATCGCGTGGATACCATTCGCGACCAGATCGAACTCGCCTACGCCATGACGGTACACAAGGCGCAGGGCTCGGAGTTCGAGTCGGTCGCGCTGATTTTGCCGGAGAAGAAAATTCCGCTGATGACGCGCGAGGTTGTTTACACGGCGCTGAGCCGCGCGCGCCGCTCAGCCGTGATCGTCGGAACCGAAGACCTGCTCGCCGCAGCCGTGCGCCAGAAGGTCGAGCGCTACTCGGCGCTCGGCGAGTTGCTCGCCGACTGATTCACGCTTTGGGCGTGTTGGCGAGCAGGAATTCCCTGACCTTCTTCACCGTATCGCGCACCACCTCGGGCGATTTCCATTCCGAGATGAGCTGCGCGTTGGGCGCGAGCGACGCGATGTCGTCGGACGTTTCGCTCGGATGGTACTCGTCGTTGCCGCGCAGCACGAGCATCGGAGTCTTGCACGTCTTGACGAAATCCTTGGTCACCGCGAAGACGAAGTCACCGCCGTACATACTCTGACGAAACGGCGCGAACGCTGCCGCCTCGAGCTCCGGCCGCGACTTCCTGAGCGCCTCGCCCCAGCCGTCAAACATCTGAAAAAAGAGCTCGCGATTTTTCGGGCTGAGTCCGATCGGCTGCTGCAGCACGGCTGCGCCGACGCGCTCCGGAGCGGCTTTGATGATCGAGAGCGAGTAGGTGCCGCCGATGCATCCGCCCATCACGTGCGTCTTTTTGATTCCGAGATGATCGAGCAGCGCGAGATGGTCGGCGGTGTAGGTTTGCCATCCATCGCTCGCGCGCACCGGCGCCGTGGACTTACCGGCGTTTCGCTGATCCATCGCGATCAGGCGAAAATCGTGCGCGAGGTCAACCGTCGGATCGAACGGACTCTTGTGCCAGAAGTCGATACTCGATCGCATCCCGCCGGGCGCGAACAGCAGTATCGGAAATCCCGAACCGAATTCTTCGTAGTAAAGTGATACATCGTCACGCTTGAATGTGGGCATCGGCAGGTCCTCTCGATTCGATCATTACGCTCATTACGCGCCCACGCGCGGTGCGATCAACCCTCAGGGGAAAAGCGGCGGACGCAGATGCGCCCACGGTCGCGCGCGTTCGAAGGCGGCGGCAAGCGAAAGCAGCTCGAACTCGCCGTGCGGACGGCCCACGATCTGAAGTCCGATCGGCAGGCCGCCACTGCTCAAGCCTGCCGGGACCGTGATCGCCGGCTGGCCCGTCGCGTTGAATGGATACTCGAATGCGATCCAGGTCCACAGCTCGTCGAGGTAACGCTCAGGCCGCGATGGGAAGGTTCCGTTGCGCATGGCAGGCCGCGTCATCGTCGGCGTAAGCAGCGCATCATAAGGGTCGAGCCGCTCGACAATCGCGCGCGCGATGTTGTGCATCGCCGCAACCAGGTTGACGTAATCTGCGCCGCTGACCTTGCGGCCATGCTCGTACATTTCGAGCACGACCGGATCGACCCACTCCGGGTGCGCGAGCGGAATCGCCGCGATGCCGACGCAGATTAGGATGCGCGCGCAGTCGACAAGCATCGCGCCCGGGTCGAGGTCGATCGGCTCGACGCGATGACCCAGTTCGCGCATCGCGGCGCACGCGGCTTCGAACGACGCGGCAACATCGGGATCAACTTCGCCGAGCTTCGAGGTCGCGATTGACGCGATCGAAAGATTGCGCGGTGCGACCGAAACCGCTTCCTCGAATGGACGCTCGGACGGCGGCGCCCAGTAAGGGTCACCGATGACCGGACCGGCCAGCACGTCGAGCATCATCGCCGCGTCGCGCACACTCCGCGCGAGCGGCCCGCGCGTCGCGAATCCACCCCACGCCTCGCCCCGATGCGGTGAATAGGTGAGACGGCCGCGCGACGGTTTCAATCCGACGACGCCGCAATTCGATGCAGGTCCACGAATCGATCCGCCGCCGTCGCTGCCCTCGGCCAACGGTCCTAGACCGGCAGCCACTGCCGCGGCCGCGCCGCCGCTCGATCCTCCAGCGTTGTAGTCGAGATGCCACGGATTGTGCGCGGTCGGGCAGTGGCCGCCTTCGGTCGTCGGCCGGCCGCCGAACTCTGGCGTCGTGGTCTTGCCGAGCAGAATTCCACCGGCGCGCGCGAGCCGCGTCGCAATCACGGCCTCGTCGAGCGTCACGTTGGCGGCGAAGTTGCGCGAGCCGAGTGTGGTCGGGATTCCGATCGTCGGCGTGAGATCCTTGAGCGAGTAAGCGACGCCGAAGAGCGGGAGCGCGGCGCGATCACGAACGGTCTCGAGTCGCGCCGCGTCGGCGAGAGCGCGCTCGGACGTGACGACCATGTATGCGCCGAGCTGAGGGTTGATACGCTCGCTGCGCTCGATAAAAAATTCCGCGACCTCGCCCGCTCGCAGCTCGCCCCGCACGACCAGCTCACGCAGCCGCCACGCCTCCATGTAGGGATCGATCGACACGACTTACTGCGCCGTCAGGCCGCCATCCACGGACATCGAGGTCCCGGTCACGAATGACGCCGCGTCGGAACAAAGCCATGCGACGGCCTCGCCGATTTCATCGGGCCGCGCCTTGCGTCCGACGGGTTCGACCTGGTCGAGGCGCGCCGCGAGCTTGGGGCGCCCGGCGACCATCTCCTCGACGAGCGGAGTATCGACGACCCCCGGGCACACATCGTTGACGCGAATCCCGGAGCGCGCGTACTCGAGCGCGGCGCACTTGGTTAGACCGACAACGCCGTGCTTGGCTGCCGTGTACGCCGGCATCGAATGCGACGCGACCAAGCCCGCGGCAGACGCGGTGTTCACGATCGCACCTGGAGTCTTCTGCGCGAGCAGCTGGCGAAGCTCTGCGCGCATGCACAGCCATACGCCCTTCAGGTTGATTGCGAGGATGCGATCGAACTCGGCTTCATCGTAGTCCGCAGTCTTGCACTGCGCGCCGCCGATGCCCGCGTTGTTGAACGCACAATCGAGCCGGCCGTATGCCTTCAGCGCCTCCGCTACCATCGCCTCGGTATCGGCTGCGCGCGAAACGTCGCAGCGTACGAAGCGCGCCTCGCCGCCGCGATCGCGAATCAGCCTGGCCGTCTCCTCGCCGCCATCGCCGCTGACATCAGCGAGTACAAGTCGCGCGCCCTCGCGGGCAAAGATCAGTGCGGTGGCGCGGCCGATGCCCGACGCCGCTCCAGTGATGATCGCGCTCTTGCCGGTGAGCAATGAAGCCATCTGAGTTCCTCATTCGATGATGGTGATTCGCCGCAAGTTTTGCACTGTCCGCCTGGTTCTCCAAACGGATTCGCAACGCGAAATCCCGCCAGCACTGCCGGTGGCCGCGCGCCGATATCTCTGCTACCAATCGGCCAATCAACAGTCGTCGCGGGCGCGTTCGGCGCTCGGAGCTGCGGGAGATTAAAATAATGCTCAGGAGCGAAGGACGCATTCTGACGACTCATAGCGGCAGTCTGCCGCGGCCGGCGCCGCTCACCGCGATGTTCATCAAGAAGAGCCGCGGCGAAGCGGTTGAGGAGGCAGCGTTCAACGCAGCGATCGAGGAATCGACGCAGCGCGTGGTTCGGCTCCAGCTCGAGGCCGGAATCGACATCGGCAACAACGGGGAGCAGGCGCGCGAAAGCTTTTTCACCTACGTGCAGCATCGGATGAGCGGCTTCGGCGGCCGCAGCGAACGTCCGCTCATGCGCGACCTGGTCGAGTATCCGAGCTTCACCGCGATGCGCCGGGCGGACTTCGCGCGCGAGATGGTTGACCTGATGCATTCGCCCAAGGCGGTGGGCGAAGTCCAGTATCAGAATCGCGCGGCGCTCGAGGCCGAATGCGCATCGACACTGAAAATTGCGCGCGAGCAGCCGCGCCGGTTCGCCGAAATGTTCATGACGGCGCCGTCGGCGGGAATCATAGCGTCGGCCATGCTCAACGATCACTATCCCGACTACGAGCATTACGTGAGCGCAGTCGGCGAGGCGCTCCGTGTCGAATATGAGTATATCGTAGCGCAAGGGTTCATTTTGCAGCTCGATTGCCCCGATCTCGCGATGGAGCGTCACACTTCGTACGCCGATCGTCCGCTCGACGAATTTCTGAAGTACGTCGAGTTGAACATCGCCACGACGAATCGCGCGCTCACGCGAATCGCCGCCGATCGTGTGCGGATGCACGTCTGCTGGGGCAACTACGAGGCGCCGCATGATCTCGACGTTCCGCTCGATGCGATTCTGCCGCTGCTTTACGAGGCCCGCGTCGGCGCACTCGTGCTCGAGGCGGCGAACCCGCGCCACCAGCACGAGTATCGATGTTTCAAGCGCGCGCGGCTGCCACACAACGTTTCGCTGGTTACCGGCGTGATCGACACGAAGACCAACTACGTCGAGCATCCGGAGGTAATCGCGGATCGGCTCGAGCGCGCCGCCGACGCGATCGGCGATCCGACACGCGTGCTCGCGGGCACCGATTGCGGCTTCGAAACGACCGCGGGGCTCGGCGAGGTTGCCGAGGAAGTCGTGTGGGCGAAGATGCGCGCCATGCGCGACGGTGCCGACCTTGCGAGCCGGCGCCTGTTCTCGTAGGCGTCGCGGCGCGCGTCAGCTATGCCACGGCTCGACCAGGATCTTCGCGTGCTTCTCGGGTGAGCCGAGCTCGCTGAAGGCCTGCGCGACGCCTTCCACACCAACTTTGCCTGTGATCAGCGGATCGCCGTTGACGCGGCCCTCAGCGAGGTTGGAGAGCGTCGCCGCGAATTCCTCCGCCGAATACCCGAGCACGAACTGGATGTTCAGCTCCTTGTTGATGCCCGACATCGGCTCGAACTGATCTTTCTCCATGCACACGCCGACTACAACCAGCCGCGCGCCGGGCTGCGTCGATGACATGACCGAATCGATGACACCGGGCACGCCGACGCATTCAAAGACCACGGCGGGCCGGAGCGCCGGACCCTTCATCCAAGGCATCAGCGGCGGCGCTTTCGACGGATCCTTGTACGCGGCGAGCTGCCTCCAACTCTCGTAGGGCGACTTCTCCTTTGGGTCGACGACTTCGTCGGCCCCCATCT
>JASHPB010000266.1 GCA_030038355.1 Candidatus Binataceae bacterium | reverse complement strand
GCGGAGCGAGCTTGCGGGCGCGCTCGATCGCAGGCGTAATCCCGCCGGCGGCGGCGACGTGGTTCTCCTTGATCAGCACACCGCTATCCAATCCGAAGCGATGGTTATGCCCGCCGCCCGCGCGCACCGCATATTTCTCGAGCAAGCGAAGGCCCGGATGCGTCTTGCGGGTATCGATGATCGTCGCGCGCGTGCCGGCGATCGCATCAACGTAGCGCCTCGTCGCAGTCGCGATTCCCGAAAGCAGCTGCACGAAGTTGAGCGCGGTGCGCTCGCCGCTAAGAAGGCCGGCGAGTTGTCCCTCGACCTCGGCAAGCAGGTCGCCAGCCTTGAGTTCGGCACCGTCAGGCTTGAGCGAAGTAACTTTGGGATCAGCGCCGGCGATACGAAAGACCTGCTCGATCAAAAAGCCGCCGGCGAGAATCATGCGCGGCTCTTTGACTTTGATGCGGACCCGTGCCAACTGCCCCGGCGCGACGGTCGCGGCGGTGGTGATATCGCCCTGCCCTACATCTTCGGCGAGCGCGCGCCGGATCTGATCGACGATCTCGAGCTGGTTAAGCAGCTTCATCGCAACTCGTGGCGCGCCGCTTGAAATCCCTCTCCCTGGTCAGGAAGCGGGAATCCGAAGCGAGGAAGAGGTCGTTCGGCGTCATACGGCGCCTTCGAGTTGCTTCAACTGCTCGGTGAGCATCCGATGCTGCGTTTGGAGGCTCCTGTAACGCTCCGCGACTTCTTCGCGCGTCTGCGGATCGGCCTTCGACATGAACTGCGGATCGTTGAGCCGCTTCGAATGCTGGTCGGAATGCTTGCCGACTTCATCGAGCTGCTTCTGCAGTTTTTCGCGCGCCCGGTCGAAGTCGTAGCCGTCTGGCGCAGCCACACCGACCTCGGCCCAATCCAGATGTGAATAGACCAGGTGCGCTCCTGCATTCGGCTGCACCACGAGCATCTCCAATTTGCCGAGCACCGAAACGTACGGCCGCCAGAGTTCGACCTCGCTCGTGGCTACACCTTCACTCAAACGAACCACGGCATTCACGCGCTGCCCCGGATGCCATCCGAGCAGCGACCGCAACGAATTGATCGACTCCGTCACCTCGATGCAGTGCTCCATCGCGAGCGCTTCAGATGCGGACAGCATCGAAGCGTCGCGTGCGGTGGGGAAGCTCGCGATTGGCAGATGCGGAGGAAGGTTCGGCTCGCTGAGGTAAGGCCGAATCGCTTGCCAGATATCCTCGGTCACGAACGGCATGAATGGATGCAGCAGCCGAAGCAGCTGGTCCAGCACGTGCACGAGCAGGTATCGCGCAGCCGCCTGCCGCTCGCCGCCAGCCTTCAGCGGCTCCTTGGCTAGCTCGATGTACCAGTCGCAGAACTGATGCCACGCGAAGTCGTACACGGCCATCGCTGCGTTGTTGAATTCGTACTTATCGACGAACTCAGTGACGCTTCCAATCGTTTGATTCAACCGATCGAGGATCCATCGATCCGCCAGCGATAATTTCGATTCATGGACCGCGGGAATCGGGTGTGGCGCGCCCTCCAGGTTCATCAGCACGAAGCGCGCGGCGTTCCAGATCTTGTTGGCGAAGGCGCGGGACGCCGCGAATCGATCGTGCGAGAGGATCACGTCGCGGCCCTGCGCTGCGAGCTGCGCCAGCGTGAAGCGGAGCGCGTCAGCGCCATACTGCTCCATCAGCTCGAGCGGATCGACGACGTTGCCCTTCGACTTCGTCATCTTCTTGCCGTACTCGTCGCGCACGAGCGGCGTGATGTACACGTCGCGGAACGGCACCTGGTTGGTGAACTCGAGCCCGAACATCATCATCCGCGCGACCCAGAAAAAGATAATGTCGAAGCCCGTCAGCAGCAGGCTGGTCGGATAATAACGCGCGAGGTCGGCGGTATTCTCGGGCCAGCCGAGCGTCGAGAATGGCCAGAGGCCCGAGCTGAACCAGGTGTCGAGGACATCTTCGTCCTGCGTGATATCGGAGCCGTCGCATTCAGGGCACTTCGAGGGGCGCTCGGCGGCAACGATCAGATGGTTGCATCGAATGCAGTGATAGGCGGGAATCCGATGTCCCCACCATAGCTGACGCGAGATGCACCAGTCGTGGATATTGTCGATCCATTCGAAGAAGGTCTTTTCCCAGAACTTCGGATAGAAGGTCGTATCGCCGTTTCGCACCGCGTCGCCCGCACGCCGCGCCATGCCCTTCATCGCCATGAACCACTGCTCAGAGAGCAGCGGCTCAACGACAGTGTCGCATCGCGAACAGACGCCGACCGCGTGATTGTGTGGCGCGATTTTTTCGAGCAGGCCGGCGGCCTCGAGGTCGGCGACGATCTGCTTGCGAGCATCCTCGCGCGAAAGACCCTGGTACTTGCCGCCGTTCGCGTTGATACGCGCACGCTCGTCGAGCACGCAAATCTGGTCGAGCGAATGGCGCTTGCCGATCTCGAAGTCGTTGAGATCGTGGCCGGGCGTTATCTTGAGGGCGCCGGTGCCAAACTCACGATCGACCGCGGCATCGGCAATCACGTTGACCTCACGATCAATCAGCGGCACGCGGACCGTTTTGCCGACGAGTGATTTGTAGCGCTCGTCGCCGGGATTCACGGCGACTGCCGTGTCGCCGAGGATTGTTTCGGGCCGGGTGGTCGCGACCGTCAATGCGCCCGCATTGTCCGTGAATAGATAACGGACGTAATAGAGCGAGCCTTTCGTGTCCCGGTGATCGACTTCGAGGTCCGAAAGCGCGGTCTCGCAACGCGGGCACCAGTTGATTAACCGCTTGGCACGGTAGATCAACTCCTTGTTGTAGAGATCGACGAAGACCTTGGTGACGGCCTTCGAGAGTCCCGGATCAAGGGTGAACCGCTCGCGGCTCCAGTCGCATGAAGCGCCGAGGCGGCGCAGCTGATTGAGAATGCGGCTGCCATATTCCTCTCGCCATTGCCAGACGCGATCAACGAACGGCTCGCGGCCGAGCTGATGGCGACTCTTGCCCTGCCTTGCGATGTCCTTCTCGACGGCGTTCTGCGTCGCGATGCCGGCGTGGTCGGTGCCGGGCAACCAGAGCGTATTGTAGCCCTGCATCCGGCGCATCCGCACAATGATGTCCTGCAGCGAGACGTTGAGGGCGTGGCCGAGATGAAGCTGGCCCGTGATATTCGGCGGCGGAATTACGACCGAGAAGACCGGACCTTCACGCGACGGATCGGCCTTGAAATATCCGAGTTCGATCCAGCGCTGGAACCATCGTTCTTCCGCGGCTTTCGAATCAAAGGTTTTGGCTAGTTCCACCGTCGTCATCCCGCGCTGCGATTGAGTCACAAAGAGGGCGCGCCGGCGCCCTCATCGCAAATCATATGGGCAGCGCTCATCGCTAACAAGCGCTTCGCGCCCACACCGGGGCGGGGTTAAACTTTAACCGACGCCGGCTTGTAAATTGCCGCGTGTTGATAATATCGTGCCGTGGTCTTGGACCTGGGGAGATGAGACCACTCGGAGGGGAATGGCGATGATTGACTCGTTGCGCAAGCTTGGGATCGCGGCGATCGTGGGGACGATCATGCTCGCGGGCGGTGTTTCGGGATGCAGTTCGCTGTCAGGCAGTCATGTCGATTGCAACGTGGTGAAGTTGCAGGCCGAATCGGGGCGTTCTGACGCCGAGATCGCTTCGGCGATCGGCGCGAGCGAGTCCGACGTTGCGCAGTGCCACGGCGCAGAGAAATCGGGCAATACCACATCAGGCGGTGTACAGAGCGGAAACTACTAGACCGCTACGTCAATGGTGCGAGAGGGGGGACTTGAACCCCCACGAGGTTGCCCTCACAAGGTCCTGAGCCTTGCGCGTCTGCCATTCCGCCACTCTCGCGCCGAGGTAAGAGATAGGATTTAATCCGTCGGCGCAAAACAATTCAAGCCGGTGCGCAAACCTCGGTGCCACGGCTTGAGCCGCATCCTTCCTTCGTGGAGAATCCCCGCTTGCGATGAATCAACGAGTGCGGGGCGCGATCGATCTCGCGCCGGAGCACGGCGC
>JASHPB010000265.1 GCA_030038355.1 Candidatus Binataceae bacterium | reverse complement strand
TAATCAGCGGTCATTAGGTAGAACTCTCAACTGACGATCTTTACGAAGCGGCCACGGATGCCAGACGGCATTCGCGGCCGCTTTTGTTTTTCAAACTCGCGCTTGGGCGCGGAAAGAGAGGCTTTCGCCATGCTTCTTAGAGTCAACAACCTGCGCAAGACCTTCGGCGACTTCACTGCAGTCGAGGACGTGTCATTTCACGTCGAGCAGGGCGAAATCGTGGGATTGCTCGGACCCAACGGCGCCGGCAAGACGACGACGATTCACATGATTCTCGGCCTGATGACGCCGAGCGCAGGCGAGATCGAGATCTTCGGCATGCCGCTCATGGAGCATCGGAGCGAAATTCTGCAGCAGATGAACTTCACCTCGCCGTATGCGCAGTTCCCATTTCGTCTGACGGTGATGGAGAACCTCCGCATCTTCGCGCGCATCTACGAGATCGACGAGCCCGAGCGGCGCATCGCCGAGCTGCTCGACGATTTCGACATCGGCGCGCTGAAGGATAAACCCATCGCGCGGCTCTCGTCGGGCGAGAATACGCGCGTCGGACTCTGCAAGGCGCTGATGAATCGGCCGCGCCTGCTGCTGCTCGACGAGCCGACCGCATACCTCGACCCGGAAATCGCCTACCAGGTCAAGGAAGTGCTGCTCGAGCTGCAGCGCGAGAGCGGGATGACGGTGCTGTACACGTCGCACAACATGGCCGAGGTCGAGCGCATGTGTAACCGCATCGTGTTCATGCATCGCGGGCGCGTGATCGCGGCCGGCAGCCCCATCGAAGTGACGCGCTCGATCCTTGCCGATGAGCGCGAGCAACCCGCGCTGGAGGAAGTCTTCCTGCGCGTCGCACGGGGAGCGGAGTTATGAATCTGAACCGAGTAAGCGCAGTCATGATGCGCCACGCGTTCGAGGCGCGGCGCAACTTCGATCGCATCACGGACATGCTCTACTGGCCGATCCTCGACATCATCGTGTGGGGTTTCTTCACGCTCTACATCCGGGGTGGCGGCGGGCGCGCGGCGGGAATCGCGAGCTTTGTGCTGGCGGCGGTCATCCTGTGGGGGATGTTCTATGCGTTTCAGCGGGACATGGCGGTCGGCTTCCTCGACGAGCTGTGGTCGCGCAACCTGATCAACCTGTTCTCGACGCCGCTCACCGTTGGCGAGTACATGACCGGGCTCTTGTGCGTCAATTTTCTAAAGGCCTCGGTGAGCCTCGTCGCGGCGGCGACCGTCGCCTGGGTTGCCTATGCGTTCGACATCTTTCCGATGGTGCCGAAGTTCGTGCCGTTCATGGCGTGCCTGGTGTTGTTCGCCTTCGCGATCGGAATCGCGATCACCGGCCTTATCTTCCGCTTCACGACCAAGGTCCAGGCGTTCGCCTGGAGCTTTGCAGGACTGCTGCTGCCCTTCTCGTGCGTGTTCTATCCGCTGAAATCACTGCCACGCGTGCTGCAGCCGATCGCTTGGATTCTCCCGACTACCCACGCGTTCGAAGGGATGCGCCAGGTGCTGGCCGGGGGAGGATTCTCGCCGCTGCACTTCTGGTGGGGGATGGGCCTGAACGTGGGCTACTTTGTCGTGGCGGTGGCCTTTTTTCGCACCATCTTCGAGTCGGCCCGAAATCGCGGCCTGTTGGTGAAACTCGAGTAGTTGCTATGAAACGCCCCCTGAGGCATTAGATTTTGTGCGATGCCTCGTGCGTCGCCACCAAGTACAATTGGCCGCATAGCCGAGAGGAGTGACGGAACCAGCGTGATTAAGATATTCGCACCTACAGGAGCCCTCGCAATTGCAGTTGCCATGGGAGTTTGCGCCTGTTCGCCCGCGGCTTCGCAGAGCCAGGCGGCGAATCAGGTGAGCCCGCAGAGCCAGCTCGTCGCGCAACTTCAGGAGGCCAAGCAAACCGACATACATCTCGCCCTTCAACCAGGTACTTCGCCGGTCGGACAGGGTGATCTGATGGTTGCCGCGAGCAAGGCCGATTTGGCCATCTTCAAGCTGACCAACGGCGAACCAGTTTCGGAGGCGGACATCACCGAGGCGCTAGTCGTGCCGCCGCCGTCGCTAACGGCCGAGCAGCGCGCCGACTATATCGTCAGGCTGCGTGCTGCCTGCAAGCTCGACAACCGGGGATGGACGCATAACACGCGCTATTCCGTTGCGCCCCAGGAATACCTGGTGCAATACACGATGTGTGAGCGAGCCTGCACGAACCTGCGCATGGGGCAGGAGGTGTCGTACTATACCCTCCAGCAAGCGCTCCACGTGCCGCGTAATCCGTGACCTAAACCCATGATGCCGGCGGGAGAATCGTTGCTGGTCGCAGCGGCCGCCGCCGGCATCATCACCAGCCTCTACGCCTGCGCGCCCGCAAGTTCTTCCGAATCCGCACAGCAGCGCGACACCTTGATCGAGGAGCTCCAAACTTCGAAGCAGACCGACGTCAGGGACGCCCTCGAGCCCGATACGTCTCCAGTTGCCCAAGGCGATCTGATGGTTGCGGCCGAGAAGGCCGACGAGGCGATCGACAAGCTCGAGCACGACGAGTACGTGTCACAGACAGAGCTCCATCAGGCGCTGACCGTGCCGCCACGCTCGCTCACCGAAGAGCAGCGTCTGATGATCATCCGGCGACTTCAATCGTCGTGCTGGCTCGATAACCAGGGCTGGTGGGACTACACGCGCGATCCAAATCCTGCAACCGATTTCATCGTGCAGCAGGATATGTGCGACCAGGCTATCGAGGAGCTGCGCTCGGGCGAGGACGTGTCATGGTGGACGATTCAGCAGGCGCTCTACGTCCCGCCCAATCCGTGACGATCTCTGAATCGAACTGGCGCTGGGCCGACCAATCAGAACGCGCCTAGGTAGCCGAGGCCCGCAATGAATGCCGCGTACGCCGCGCCGCCGAGCATCAGCGTCGGCGTGCCGAGTTCTGAATCGCGCAAGTTTATGTAGAGCAGGACCACAGACACGAGCGCGATCCCGCCCGCGAGCACTTCGGCCGCTGTGAGCGTCCACGGCGAGAAAGCGAGTCCGAGCGCGACCGGGATGCACGACTGAAACACCATCGCGCCCGTGATGTTGGCGAGCGCGAGGTGATCCTTCTTTTGCCGGATCCAAACCACCGAGTTGTACTTTTCGGGCAGCTCAGTGGCGAGCGGGCTCAGGATCAGCGACAACACGCCGGGACTTATGTGCGCGTGCTGCGAGAAGATAACGATCTGGTCGACGAACTGGATGGCGCCGAGCAGGATTAATGCTACGCCGCCAATTACTTGGAGCGCCGTCATCCATGCCCGGGGTTCGCGCGCTTCGCCGCCGACAATCGCTTCGATGTAGAGTCCATGCTCGACGTCGGCGTCCTCGGCGCGCTTCAGCCGTAGCATAACGATCGAATAGGCCGAGTAGACCAGCAGTAACCCGATCGCGAGTACGTGGCGCACGATCGGGCCGAGATTCGCTCGCCCGGCGAGCACGAGTAGCAAAAAGACGGGAAAGAAAAACGAAAGGTCGCGCCGCGCATCTTCACGGGCGACGCGCATAACGATCCTGCCCCGGCGGCTTTTGAACACGAGGCAGGCAGTTCCCATCACGAATAACGCTACCGTCGAGAGCATCAGGGGAGCACCGACAATCGCGCCGACTCCAACGGCTTGATGAGCAGTTGAGCCGCGCACGTGAGCGCCGAGTAGCGCCACGGCCGGGATAAATGTCTCGGGCAACGCGGTTCCTACGGCGGCCAGCAGGCTGCCGACGGCCGCCTCGGCGATGCCCAGCCGATGTCCGGCCCATTCGACGCCATTGGTGAAAAGTTCCGATCCTGAAAGGATAATCAGGAAGCTGGCGGCGAGAATCAGCGCATGGATAAGCAAGAAACTCTCCAGCAGATCGCGTTTTTGGCGCGACGGTCAAGGATATGCGTCGCAAGTGTTTTTCGCCAGCCGACACAAAATTGGGCCGCTCGAATCAACCCAGTATGCAGCCAAACGGCAAAACCATGCGTATAATTACAGGTGAGCGCAGCGGCGTGCGCTCTTACTGGTGATCGGGCCCGATACCGTCGTAGAAGGTGCCTTGACTGGCAACCTATCGACACGTAGATTGCAAAATTCGGCGTTCTCCGCTTGCCTTTGCAATTTCGTCTGTATAAATGGGGCTACTCGATCTCCGGTCCGACTCGTCCTGGTTCTGGCCGAGCTGTGGGCATAGATCGGGCATAGCGATCCCGATCGGGACGGAAGAATAAACGAATGAAGCAGAAGTACGAAGGGAAGGACCTGCAAGGTCTGGTCGATCTCGGCCGCGAGCAGGGTTACCTCACGTTCGATCAGGTAAACGACTATTTGCCGCAGGACGTGGCGTCGCCCACGGACCTGCGGGCGGCGCTCGATAGCTTCGAGGACCTCGATATCAAGGTTCTCGAGGAAGTTCCCGCCGAGGGCGCCGACACCGATATCGAAGTCGAAGGCAAGGAAGAGCCCGAGGAAGCCCCCGAGCAGCCTGAGGCTGTCGGTGAATCATCCGATCCGGTTCGTCTCTACCTGAAGGAGATGGGCAACTTTCAGCTCCTGTCACGCGAGCAGGAAGTCGAAATCGCCAAGCGTATCGAGGCGGGAGAGAACGAAGTCGAAGAGGAGGTGCTCGGCTCACCGATCACGCTCGATTTCGTGATCGATGTCGGCGAGCGCGTCGAGGCGGGTGAGGCTGATCTCCGCGATGTCTTTGAAGATGCGGCCGCCGAAGCTGAGAATGCCGATCCCGATGAAGAGCGCGGCCCCGAGGCCGACGAGCGCCAGCTCAAGAAGCTTAGCCTCGCGACCAAGAAACTCAAGGACCTTCACGGCAAAATCGAAGAAGTCGAAACCGAGCTGCACGATAAGCCCGGCCCCCGCCGCAAGCCGAAGCTCGAGAAGACCCACCTTCGGCTGAAGGATCGCGTCAAGAAAGAGCTGCGTGGCATGGGGCTATCACGACGCTTGATGGACGCCGTGATCGCGCAGATGCGCGGGCTGCTCGGCCAGTATCGCGAGTCACAGTACATGATCGCGCGCTACGAAGAGGCGACGGGTCGCTCGCGCAACCAGCTTCTGAAAGAAGCGGGCGAGGCCGAAGATCGCCGCCACGTCCTCAAAGTCAACGACTCGCGCGAAAACCTGCTCGATATCGCGGCGCGTATCAAGCAATCGCAAAGGACGATGCGCGAGATCGAGAAGCGCGCCAAGGCGAGCGGCGAGGAATACGCGCGCGCGCTCGAGACGATCGCGGCCGGGCAGGACAAAAGCCGCCGCGCCAAGAAAGAACTCACCGAGGCCAACCTCCGCCTCGTCGTCAGCCTCGCGAAGCGCTACACCAACCGCGGCCTCGGCTTCCTCGACCTGATCCAGGAAGGCAACATCGGCCTGATGCGCGCGGTCGACAAATTCGAATATCAGCGCGGCTACAAGTTCTCGACCTACGCGACCTGGTGGATCCGGCAATCGATGTCGCGCGCGATCGCCGACCAGGGCCGCACCATCCGCATTCCGGTGCACATGGTCGAGACCATCAACAAGCTGCTCCGCGTCACGCGCCTGCTCGTGCAGCGCCTCGGCCGCGAACCCGGTCCCGAGGAAATCGCCGAGCAGATGGAGATGCCGCTGGACAAGGTGCAGAAGGTCCTCAAGATCGTCAAAGAGCCGATCTCGCTCGAAACGCCGATCGGCGACGAGGAGGAAAGCTCGCTTGGCGATTTCGTCGAGGACGAGCTCGCGCCCTCTCCGGTCGAGGCCGCGATCCAGGGCAACCTGGGCGAGCAGACCCGAAAGGTGCTCGCGACGCTCACACCGCGCGAGGAGCAAATCCTGCGCATGCGCTTCGGCATCGGCCAAAAGACCGACTACACGCTCGAAGAAGTCGGCAAACAGTTCGCGGTCACGCGCGAACGTATTCGCCAGATCGAGGCCAAGGCGCTCCGCAAGCTGCGCCAGACGGGGCGCTCCCGCAACCTCGAGGGCTTCCAGGAACGCGAATAGCGCGCGTCACCTTCACGCACTGCAATCAACGGCCCGCGGCATGCAGCCCCGGGCCGTTTTCGTTTTGGCTCGCAGTGCAAGGAATTTGCATCGCGACCGTCTGATTACCGATGACATCGCGCGAACTTTTAAAGGCAGCAGTCGGTCGCTCCCCGTTGCTATCGGTGGGCGAGCAGAATGAAGGCTTGCTACGCAGCGGCGATCGCGCTCGTATCCTGGTATCTAATCGCACCTCCAGTACGCGATTCGGCAACCGAGCCGCCTTATCTTGATCGTCACGCTGATTATCGAGAGTGGAGGGGGGTTCTTCATAAGTTCAATTGGGTCGATGATTGCGTAGCTGGCGATCAACACGCCAAATCCGACGCGGCAAAGGGGACCTTACGGCATTTGGCGGCGTTTCCGCGGCGGTCCTCGACCTCAGCCCACAACCGTGGCTCGATCAACGGACAGCGGCCGTGTGCATGGCCGCCGCCGACCCGCGCATTGAAGGTATAAGGGCCTAAATAGCCAGTCAGGGCTGGCGATCCTCGCGCTTTCCCCCTTTTCGATTCCCGGCTTGAAGTATCTTTGCTCAGACGCGCGAGCCGCTAGAATGCATGCTCACTATGCGGTCGCTCGCGATGCTGATCCCGATTCTTGCCTTCGGCCTGGTCAGTATCTTCGGGCCGCCGCGCAAAGACATCCCCGATGACACCGACTGGTGGTCGCTGATTACGCCGCAGGGGTACCTCTTCGCGACGACGAAGAACGACAAGCCCGCGCTCGCCAACTTCACGATCGCGGGAATCGATCTGGGCCCCGGCTCGTTCGACGACGTGATTCCGAAGCTCGGCGTTTCGACCGTCGTGATGCGCGGCCAGACGCAGATGAGCCGCGAGCAGCTCTGCTACCGCTCCGCCGACGGCTCGACGCGTCTTATTTTCGAGCATGGCGAACGCGGCGAGGCATTCTATCTCGTCGGAGCGGGCAAGGATTGGAATGGCAGCGGACTCTGCAGGAAGTCGGAGATCGTGATCGACGCGCTCGCGACGCAAAGCGGACTTCGCCTAGGCCTCACGCCACATGAAGTCGCGAAGATTCTCGGCGATCCTTGCGGCGAGAGTCCCGGCCGGCAGGAATGGCTCTGGGCCGGGCAGTTTGCCGTGACCGCGGACGAGCTCGCGCGCATCAAGCAACGCAATCCCAGCCTCGCGATCAGCGACGCCGACTTGAAGCATTCGCAGCGCGAGCTCAAGGCGATCATCGAGGTTCGCTATACCGACAACCGCGCGAGTGAGCTTGGCGCATGGTACCAGTTCGACGATTCGGCCCGCTTCGACAAATGAGTGCGGCCAACTTCAGCTTCGCAATCGCGCTCGCGGTGCTTGCATGCGGATGCAGCAGCGCAACCAAGCTTGCGCAGGATTTTGGTCCGCCGGAAATTGACGCCTTCGACAACTCGGACTGGTTCTCGATGAGCGGCGTCGGCAATTCGTGGAAGCAGGACGGCAAGGCGCTATGGCAGCAGCCGTCGCCGCAGATCCTCAATGTCGCCGGCATCACTCTAGGACCCGGCATGGAAAAGGATGCCGAGGCGAAACTCGGCCGCGCCGTTTACGTCAACCGCCACAAGGGCGGCGGGATCCGCCAGCAGATCTGCTATCGCTCAGAGAAGGAGCCACCGACCGCATACCTGGTGTTCGAGATCGGGCGTGCGAGCGATGCGTTCTACCTGATCGCGGGTGACGCGCCGCAATGGCAGTACATCGGGGATTGCGCCAAGTCTCCGGTTGTAACGAAGGCGCTTTCGACCCCGACCGGGCTGCATCTCGGCCTCACCCGCGCGGAGCTGGTCGAACTAATGGGCCAGCCGTCGGCGTTGCATCCGAACAGCATGATGTGGAAGTACGAAGGGCAGAATCCGCCGGTTATCGTGCGCGCCGTTTTCTCCGGTGATGCGATGATGATGGTTTCGGTGTGGTACGAGGATCGCGGCTCCGGCGAATTCGGTGATTGATCTATGAATCCCCTCGCCGCTTGTGAAAGAGGTCGAAAAGGCGCGGCGTGCGCGAGCTTTTTTGCACGCCGCGTGACGCGCGGGTGAGGGTGCAGCCGCGCAAGTCCCAGGCGCTGCCAGCAAAATTCAGACCCTGCCTCCCTGTTCGACCGAGCGACGACAATCGGGCGTCATGGCGCGCGTCGCTGCCCCGCTTCATAGCAGTGAAGTTCATCGCTGCTAAGTACCTCGCGCCAGCGGCCGTTGGTCCCCTTGTGGAAAAATGAATCGCTGCCACCCTGGAGTATCATCTTCGTCTGCGGCATCAATTCCTCGCCGTGCTTTCTTCATTTCCGCAAAAGTACAGTTATGCACTATGGTGGGCCATGCCTCGGCCGGGGGACTGATTTCCAGGAAGCGGGCGATGGGTCTAATTTCGCCTTCCAGGTCGGCTAACAAATCCGCGAAGTGGACGAGCAGGATGTTGGGCAGGTGACGATAGTTCCAGCAGGTCTGCATATGATGCAGCGCGGAGCCGCCGGGATAGCCGTCTTGCTCCCAGGGGTAACAGGCGCGCGTGATCCATTCGTGCCAGACCTCGGGGATGTCCTCGGGACAGGGCTGCTATTCGTCGCCGACCCGCCCGGGTACGGCGTTAGTGAGCGCGATCATTTGCGGCGTGAAATTTCGACGTTCCAGTACGATATGAAGATGTCGCGCGGGTCGCACCCCACGGAGACGTACTTGATATTTTCGTAGAACGGCAGGCCATCAAGTGGCAGATGCGTTTTGACGGCTCGCCGATGAGTCGGTGCGTCGATCCGGCTGAGCACCAGCTCGAGCGGGACGATGCGCTGCTCGATCCATGGTGAGACGTCGGTAATCGAACCTGGCAGCTTTCCAGCAAAGAGCAGATTGGCGACGATGACTTGCGCCCAGGTCGTGCCTGCTTTGTAGGTCGTGGCGACGACGATATCGCCGGTGGAGGCGCGAAATAGTTCCAGCGGAGCGCATCCGTCGACCAGTTTTGATAGAGCTGCTTCGCGGTGGGCCGGGTGTGATCGGGATTGGGCCTGTAGTGTCTCCGCAGATCAGGTCCAAGTGTATGCGTTGATAGTTAGCCGTGCAGGACTTAGACTCAGCGATCGCCCTGCTAAACCGCTTTGCAGTCGCTAAGTCGAATATCGCAGGGTGACTAGCGTTCGACCGCTCTTTCCTCCTAGCGACATGCAGTCGCAGGTTAGTCCATGGCCGAAGCTGACAAGTGGTCACGATGGCTCGCCGAGACACGCTTCGGCGGCGATCAGAAAGCCGCCGAGGCGCAGATGCGGATGCTCGTGGAGGTCCGCGATCTCCTGCTCAAGAAGGGCGGCCTCGGCGAGGGAAAGGTGGTGCTCGATGTCGGCGCGGGCGAAGGGATGATGGGCTTCGGCGCGCTGGAAAAGGTCGGAGCGACAGGGCGCGTCATCTTCTCTGACATCTCGCAAGCGCTCGTCGAGTTCATGCGCCAGGCCGCCGAGCAGATGGGCGTGCAGGATCGATGTTCGTTTATCAAGGCGGGCGCTGAGGACCTGAGCGCGATCGAAAGCGACTCGGTCGATCTCGTCACGACGCGGTCGGTGCTGATCTACGTCGATGACAAACCACGCGCATTTCGCGAATTCCATCGCGTGCTCAAGCCTGGCGGCCGCACGGCGCTATTCGAGCCGATCGACGATCGGCGGATGACTGAGTTCTCGTGGCTAAAGAAGATGTGGGCCGAGTCTGATTCGCCAGAGACCGCACCGATCAAGCACTTGCTCGAGCGGTGGCGGGGATACTGGAAGAACAACAACATCAACGAAGCGATGACCAACTTCAACGAGCGCGACCTGGTACAGATGTCAGTCGACGCGGGATTTGCCGCCGTGCGTACCGAAGTTTTCTTGCATGCCTGGCCGACGCCGCCGATGAAGTGGGATACCTGGATGAATATGTCGGGCAATCCGCTCATCCCGACCAGCGGCGAGGTGATGCGCCAAATCTTCAACGCCGACGAACAGGCGCTGTTTGAGAAGCACCTACGCCCCAGCCTCGAGCGAGGCGGCCGGCTCTGGCCCTCGCAAAGCTCCTTCACCTGGGCCTTAAAGGCGCCACTGCCCGAAAAGCCATTCGCTGGGGAGTAGCGCCTCTTCTAGTTCGGCATCATTTGGGCAGCATAAGGATGGCATCCGCGATGGCGCTTTTCTACGTGGCAGGCCAACTCTATCCGGGAAGACTGGGGTCCTGCTCAGCATCTACCAGGCAATCGGTCGCGCCTTTTTGTTCATTCCAATTACCACCGCGGCGTACGTGGGATTTCCAATCGAAAAGGGCCACGGGGCCTCGGAAATGGTCTAGCTATGCGCAACATCGGCGGCAGCCTAGGTATTTCGCTTATCCAGACGATGATCGCGCAGCGCACCCAGCTGCATCAGGCATCGGTTGGTGGGCAATGTGAGCGGGCACAACAGTCAATACCAGTCGATTTTCAACTCCTTCCACAACTACCTTTCCGAGCTTGGCCGGACCCGCCTCGATCCGACGAGCCGTGCGTTGGTCTATTCGCAGGTCCAGGTGCAGGCATCTTCGCTCGCATTCATGGACACGATCTGGTTACTCTTAGTCGCGGCGCGATGCATCCTGCCGCTCGCGCTTTTCGTGAAGTCCAGTGGCCGATCGTCCCGCCCGGCTATGCACGCGGCGTGAGACGCCGGGCTCAGTTGGCGAGGGAGTGAGGATAAGTTGCGGTCAACCGCGGCATCTCGAGGCCGAGCTGCCCGCATTTCTTTTCGAGCATCGTGACATAGAGCTCGGCCAGCTCATTGTTGTCGCGCGCCTTGAGGCCGAAGCGAAGACAATCGTAGGTGAAGCCGCTGCCGGGCGGCCCGAAGAAATTCACCGCGCGCGGTACCCAGCCTCGAAGCGCCACCTGCACCGCCTCGCGTCCGAAGTTCTCGATCGCCTGACCGAGCTGCTCGAGCGCGAACATATTGTGCTCGGCCTCTTCTTCGAGAATCACTTCGGCCGCGCGCGCATGGGGCGCGTAACTCGAGTCCTTGTAATTGACGCCGATCATGATGAGCCCGGTCGAATCGACGCTGAGCGACGCCATCAGGAAGTCCAGCTCGCCCGCGATCTTGCCGGCGAAGTAACTCGGCGCGTCGAACGAGGGGGCGCGGATCACCGTGATCATCGAGCGATCTGCGGCCTGCTGCGAGATGCCGATTTCCTCGAGCGCTCGGTAAATCAGGCGGGCGTGCTTGCGCTCCTCGCCGAGGTTTTTGCGCAGGATAGGTTCCAGCTCGGAATTATCGAGCGTCCGGATCGCGCGCTCGTAGCCGAGCGCCGTCAGCTTCTCGGCCATCGCGTGCGCGGCGAGAAGGCGCGACAGCACGCGAGTATATTGGGCGTCGACGCGGCCCAACTTGACGTCTGCAGCCTCGACAGCGTTCGGCGGATACTCACGCCGGATTGGCATAGTGCGGCTCAGTGCGCGGCGCGCGACGGCAGATAGACGGTTGCGCTGCCGGGCGTGGTCTTATCGCCCTTCTCGTTTTCGAGCCAGATCTCGCAGTCGACCGCCGGATGGCCGGCGTCGGTGTACTTCTTCGTCACCTTGCCGCGGCAGATAACCTTGCTGCCGGGCTGATCCATGCCGCGATACTGCACTCCCAGCTTGCGGACCCATCCGAGCTCGCCGGCGAAGTCGGTCGCGAGCTGAGCGAGGAATGCATTCTTGAGCGCGCCATGGAGGATCACGCCGGGGAGCTTGTTGGAGAGCGCGAAATCCTTGTCATAGTGAATCTGGTAGAAGTCGCCGGAGGCGCCAGCGTACTTCACGAGCTGCTGCGTGGTCGGATGTTTTTCGAGCGGCCCGATTTCG
>JASHPB010000264.1 GCA_030038355.1 Candidatus Binataceae bacterium | reverse complement strand
GTTTTCCCGGCTCGCTGGATGATCGTGACGCCTTATACGCGATCTCCGAAGTGATGGGCCAGGACGCGACAATGCTCTGGCATAAGGACGAATCGCTGCAAGGCGCCGAGTGCCTCTTCCTGCCTGGAGGATTCAGCTACGGCGACTATCTCCGCACCGGCGCGATCGCTCGCTTCTCGCCGATCATGAAGAGCGTGGCCAAGTTCGCGGGCGACGGCGGACTCGTGATCGGCACCTGCAACGGCTTTCAGATTCTCTGCGAAGCGCATCTTTTGCCGGGTGCGCTGACCCGTAATCGCTCGCTCTCGTTCATCTGCGAGCGCGTGCACGTCCGTGTCGAGAACGCGAAGACGGCCTTCACGCGCGCAGCGCGCCAGGGCCAGGTGCTTTGCCTGCCAATCAAGCACGGCGAAGGATGCTACGTCGCGCCCGAGGACGAACTCCGCCAGCTGGAGGAACGCGGACAGGTGATTCTCCGCTACGTCGATGCTGAGGGGCGCGAGACGGACGAGGCGAACCCCAACGGCTCGATGCGCGCGATCGCCGGCGTCGCCAACGAGCGCTTCAACGTGTTCGGCCTGATGCCGCATCCCGAGCACGCCGTTGAGAAAATGCTCGGTGGCGACGACGCGCGCCTGCTCTTTCAATCTATGGTCGAGAGCGCGCGATGAACGAGCGGCCGGTCGCATTGCCGGGCGAGCCCGAAATCGATCTTGCCGAGGCGCACGCGCACGGCTTGACCGACGACGAGTTCGATCGAATCGTAAAGACTCTCGGCCGCCGCCCGACCTTCACCGAGCTCGGCGTCGTGTCAGTTGCGTGGTCGGAGCATTGCTCGTACAAATCATCGCGGAAGCATCTGAAGATGCTGCCCGCCAAGAGCGAGCTGGTCGTGCAGGGACCCGGCGAGAACGCCGGCGCGATCGACGTCGGCGACGGCTGGGCCGCTGTCTTCAAAATCGAAAGCCATAACCATCCTTCGTACGTCGAGCCGCATCAGGGCGCGGCGACCGGCGTCGGCGGAATCCTGCGCGATATCTTCACGATGGGCGCGCGGCCGATAGCGAGCATGGACTCGCTCAAGTTCGGCTCGTTCGAGCATCGGCGGACGCGCTATCTGCTCGGCGGCGTGGTCGGCGGAATAGGCGGCTATGGCAACTGCGTCGGCGTGCCGACCGTCGCGGGCGAAGTGATGTTCGATGCCGCGTACAACGGCAATATCCTCGTCAATGCGTTCTGCCTCGGGCTGGTGCGAAAGGGCGAAATGCTGAGCGCGCGCGCACAGGGCATCGGCAACTCAGTGATGTACGTCGGCTCTGCTACCGGCCGCGATGGAATCCATGGCGCGTCGCTACTCGCGTCGGCCGAGTTCGATGAGACGAGCGAGGCCAAGCGGCCCACGGTGCAGGTCGGCGATCCGTTCACCGAAAAGCTGCTGATCGAGGCCTGCCTCGAAGCCGGGCGCACCGGCGCGATCGTTGCGATCCAGGACATGGGCGCGGCGGGCCTCACTTCATCGTCGAGTGAGATGGCGTCGCGCGGCCAAGTCGGAATCGAGCTCGATCTCGACCAGGTGCCGTTGCGCGAGCAGGGAATCACGCCGTACGAAATCCTGCTCTCCGAATCGCAGGAGCGGATGCTGCTGGTGGCGGCGCCTGGGCGCGAGGACGAGCTGAAGAAAATTTTCGAGCGGTGGGACCTGCACGCGGTTGTGATCGGCAAGATAACCGACGACAAGCGATGGCGCGCGACGTGGCATGGCCAACTCGTCGCCGATATCCCGGTCGGCGCGTTGACCGACGACGCGCCCGTATACGACCGTCCGCAGGTGCCGCCGAAGCTTCCGCCCGCGCCGCGCGCGACAGCCAAGCGATCCTGGCCTAGCCCCGCGGACGCGCTCCGCGCGCTGCTTGATAATCCGAACGTCGCGTCCAAGCGATGGGTTTATCGGCAGTACGATTCTTTGGTCCTCAGCAACACGGTCGAAGGTCCGGGCAGCGACGCGGCGGTGCTCAGAATCAAGCATTCGCGGCGCGGGATCGCGCTCAAGGTCGATTCAAATCCTCGAGCCTGCGAGCGCGAGCCGTATATCGGCACGATCGCGACCGTATGCGAAGCGGTGCGGAACGTCGCCTGCGCGGGCGCGCACCCGGTCGGAATCACCAACTGCCTGAATTATGGGAATCCCGAGCGGCCCGAGATTATGTGGCAGTTCGTGCGCGGCGTCGAAGCGCTCCGCGACGCGGCGCTTGGCTTCGGCACTCCGGTGGTGAGCGGCAACGTGAGTTTCTACAACGAGACCGAGGGGTGCGCGATTCCGCCGACGCCGGCGATCGCAGTGCTCGGGGTAATGCCGGACGTAAGCCTGCGCGTCACGCAATTCTTCAAGCAAGCCGGCGACCTGATCGCGATCGTCCGCACCGCGCCCGCGAGCCTCGCGGCGAGCCAATACGAAGCGATGTACGGGCTCGACGCCGGTGCGCTCGCGAGTATCGACCTCGCACGCGAAAAAGCTCTAATCGAGGCCCTTGTTGGTTCGATTGAACAAGGGCTGATAAAATCAGCTCACGACGTGTCGGAGGGCGGCCTGCTGGTGGCGATCGCCGAAGCATGCCTCAATCCGGCGGCGCTACTTGGCGCCGAGGTTGATTTGGGCGTGGCCGCGAGTGACGCCGCGACGCTGTTTGGAGAAGGTCCCTCGACCGTCGTATTGTCGGTTCGAAGCGACGGAGATATGGCCCGCGCGGAGAAAGTGTTCTCCGCACGCGGGCTTGAATTCTCACTGATTGGGCGAGTTGTCGATGAACCGAAACTGCGTGTCGCGGGCGTCGTCGATCAGGACGTGCGTGAGCTTCGTGCGATCTACGAGGACGCCTTGCCACGGAGGCTGAAGGCCAGTGACTGACGACGAACTCTCAGTCGAAGTAGACGAAGAATCGAAGCTCGACACTTTCCACGAGGAGTGCGGGGTGTTCGGCGTCTATGGCCATCCCGAGGCCGCCAACCTCGCCTACCTTGGGCTCTACGCGCTGCAGCATCGCGGGCAGGAATCCGCGGGGATCGTGTCGTCCAACGGCAAGGCGCTGATCGCGCATCGCGGCATGGGCCTCGTCGCCGATATCTTCAACAGCGACATCCTGAGCAAGCTCGAAGGCACGAGCGCGATCGGCCACAACCGCTACTCGACCACGGGCTCCACATCGATTCAGAACTGCCAGCCTCTGCTCGTCAATCACAAGCGCGGCGGACTCGCACTCGCGCACAACGGCAACCTCGTCAACTTCGCCGAGCTGCGCGAGATGCTCGAGGAGCACGGCACGGTCTTTCAGTCATCGTCGGACAGCGAGGTGATGATTCACCTCATAGCGACCTCACATGCCGCGACCCTCCCCGAGCAGCTCGCCGAGGCGCTGTCGCAGGTGAAAGGCGCCTACTCGCTGGTGGTGCTCACCGAGCACGAGCTTATCGCCGTGCGCGATCCGCACGGCTTTCGTCCGCTGGTGCTCGGGCGGCTCAACGACGCGACGATCGTGACATCGGAAACCTGCGCGCTCGACCTGGTGCGCGCCGAGTATAGCCGCGAAATCGAGCCGGGTGAGATGGTCGTCGTCAATGAGAGCGGCGTTCGCTCGCTGCGCGTCATGGGACCGGCGCCGCTCAAGCGATGCATCTTCGAGTACGTCTATTTCGCGCGCCCCGACAGCCTGCTCTACGGCCGCAACGTTTACGCCGTGCGCAAGCTGCAGGGCCGTGCGCTCGCGCGTGAATGCCCCGCGATCGCGGATATCGTCGTGCCGGTGCCTGACTCGGGTAACGCCGCCGCACTCGGTTACGCCGAGGAATCGCGGCTGCCGTTCGAGATGGCTCTGATCAGGAGCCACTACGTCGGCCGCACCTTTATCGAGCCGCGCCAATCAATTCGCCACTTCGGCGTGAAGATCAAGTTCAACCCAGTATCGGAGTTCCTGCGCGGCCGGCGAATCGTGCTGATCGAGGATTCGCTCGTCCGCGGTACTACGCTGCGCAAGGTAATCCCGATGCTCCGGCAGGCGGGCGCGCGCGAAGTGCATATGCGAATCGCGGCGCCGCCGACGACGCATTCGTGCTTCTATGGAATCGACACGCCGACGCGCGAGGAGCTGCTCGCGTCATCGCATACGGTCGAGCAGATTCGGCGCTACATCACCGCGGATTCGCTCGGCTACCTCAGCTGGGACGGCCTCTATTCGTTCATGGAAGGGCGTGAGGGTTTCTGCGACGCGTGTTTCACCGGCAACTATCCGGTCGAGATTCCGCGCCAGACCGCTCCGGCGCAGCTCCCGCTCTTCTACGCGAGCGAGGAAGGCCTCCGCTCAGAGCGGCGCTAACTTAGGATTTTCTGCGATCGCTCGCGGGCGACGGCCTCAATATTCTGACGCCGAGATGTCCTGCATGAACTTCTTCATCGGCTCGCCCGACACGAGGATGCAGATGTACTTGCCCGTCGGCAGGTAGCTCAGGCAAATGGTGTAGCCACGATATGTGAACATGTGATGCTCGCCGAACGGCTCGCCCGAATCGCGCGGCGGCAGTTTGAGGTTCTGGTACGTCATGAAGCGGCAGAGGATCGTGCCGCCGTCGTCGGCGCGATAGAAAGTGTCCGTGACCATTCGGCCGTCGGACATCTGGTCGAGCCGCCCGCCGACAAGCTTGTAGCCGCTCGGCTGGAAATTCCACAGGTATCCCGGCAGCTTGTGATTGACGTAGGCATCGGCGATTTCACCCGGCGAGCCGGAAGGTACGTTGGGCGCGAAGTTACTCTGGAACCTCTGGTAGTTTGCAATAGCGGCATCGAACGGAGGAAATTCTCCGGCCGGAGCGGGCCGATGGTTGAGAATGACGACCACGAACGCGATCACGGCGGCGAGTGCGAGCGGAGCGGCCCATCGGAGATGACGAATCATCGGTCGCCGCATGCCGGGCATGCGTGGTCGGACCGCGACCGCATCGCGGTCGGCAGCATCCAGAGCGGCGAGAATCGAGCCGCGCACCTGGGGTGGAGTGCGGATAACGCCTCGGCGCTCGCGAACGATCGCTTTGAGCGCGCGTTCCTCGGCCAGCCGCTGGGCACATTCGGTACAGCCGCGAATGTGCTCCTCGGCTAGGCGCAACTGCTCGCCGCTCAGCTCGCCATCGGCGTGAGCTGTCAAAAATTCTGCGATGTATGCGCCACAATCCACGCCACTACGCCAAACTTTCTCCCAAAACGCCGATTAGAACCGATATTTGTCCAGTTTTCGAGTAACTTCCGCGTATTCGCTGAGTCAAGAACGTATTATTCCGCGCTCCTTCGCATAAGCGGTTAGCGCCTCGCGCAGCATCGATCGGCCGCGGGAGACGCGCGATTTAACCGTTCCAATGGGGATATTCAGGACCTGAGAAATTTCCTGGTAGCTCAGCTCCTGCACATCCACCAGCAGCAAAACCTCACGAAATTCGGCCGGCAGCGCATCGAGTGCTGCCTCGACCTCGCGCTCCATGCCCGATTCCGACAGGGCAGTCTCGGGATTCGAGTTGGATGAGTCCGGGCGTAGGCTCTCGGCTTCTATCTTGCGCTCGAACTCCTCGGGCGAGCCGGCGGGTTGCTCGCGCGCCGAGCGCCGGTAGCCGTTGCGAAAATTGTTGAAGAGAATCGTAAGCAACCAGGCGCGGCAGTTGGTACCCTGTTCGAAGCGATCGAAGAAGCGGTAGGCCCGCAGGATAGTCTCCTGGACGAGATCGCTGGCGTCGTGGGAATTGCGCGCCAGCCGCACCGCCATCGTGTAGAGTGCATCGAGGTGCGGCAGCGCTTCTTCCTCGAAGCGCCGGCGCTGCTCCTCGCTGGTGCCGCCTTTTTGCGCCATGTTTGCGAATCAAAGACATAGCATCTACTCATGTTAAAATCTCACGCGAGGTAATAAGTTCCCAAAAATCTGGACTTTTTCGCACAATCATCGAAAAATTGCCAAGCTGATTGCAGTGTGTTAACGCGCATTTGAAGCAGACGGTTGATGGTAGGCTTCCAAACCGATGGCGCCTAACGGGCTGACCGACCAAAGCCAAGGAGAATCAGGATGAAAAAGGTTGCAATGACCGGCACGATGCTCGCCACGTCCGTGGCGATCATGTTCCTCGCCACGCCTGTCCGCTCGGCCGACAATCCGTCGACCAGCACCAGTTCTCAGGTCAAGTGCCTCGGCGGAAACTCCTGCAAGGGTCAGAGCGCCTGCAAGAGCGAGGCGCACTCCTGTGCCGGTCAGAATTCCTGCAAGGGCAAGGGATGGGTCCTGATGTCGAGCGCAAAGGAATGCACGGCCGCAGGAGGGAAACCCGAGAAGCCTGAAAGTTGATGACGGCCTGTCAGAAATCCCGCGCGGCAACGCGCTCAACCTCATGAAGCGCACCGATTTCTCATATCTCGGATGCGGCATCGGCCTTCGGCGCCAGCATTACGCCGAGGTTATCGAGCAACGTCCAGCGGTCGACTGGTTCGAAATCATCTCGGAGAACTTCATGGTCGAGGGTGGGCGTCCGCGCGCCGTGCTCGACGTGGTACGCGAGCGCTATCCGCTCGTGATGCATGGCGTGGCGATGTCGCTCGGATCGGCCGATCCGTTGAATCGGAGCTACCTTCGCGAACTGGGCGCGCTCGCGCGGGCTGTCGAGCCGGCGTGGATCTCCGACCATCTATGCTGGACGGGAGTCGGCGGACGCAATCTGCACGACCTGCTGCCGCTTCCGTTCAACGATTCGACGCTCGATTACGTCGCGCGCCGAATCCGCATCGTGCAGGATATCCTCGAGCGACCGCTTCTCATCGAAAACGTTTCGAGCTATCTCACCTATCGTGAATCGACGATGCCCGAGTGGGAGTTCCTCGCGCGAGTGGCCGAAGCCGCAGACTGCCGCATCCTGCTTGATATCAACAACCTTTACGTCAACGCGTTCAACCATCGATTTGATGCGGATGCGTACATCGCCGCCATCCCGGTCGAACGCGTCGCGCAGTTTCATCTTGCAGGGCATAGCAACCGCGGAACGCATCTGCTCGACACGCACGACCATCCCATTGCGGACGAGGTCTGGGCGCTCTACCAACGTGCGGCCCGCCGCTTCGGCAGAGTGTCGACGCTGATCGAATGGGATGACAACATTCCCGCCCTTGAGGAGCTCGTCAAAACCGCCGATCGCGCGCGGCAAATCAATGAAAAAATCGTCGGCGCGACAGATTCGCGCTCCGCGAGCGCCGGCGCGTCTCACCGGTCTGCAACGGCTGCTGCATAGGCTGATCACCGCGCCCGCGGGCGTAGCCCCCGCACTCGAGCGCGAGCGGTCGCCCGACGTCGGCGGCCTCGGCGCGATCATCAATGGCGACGAGCGCCTCTCGCCGGTAGAGCGGCTCGACATCTACGCCAACATGTATTTCTACCGCCTGCTGGATATTCTGCGCGAGGATTTCCCGGCGACCCTCGCCATCCTGGGCGACGATGGGTTTCACAATCTCATCACCGGCTACCTGCTCGAATGTCCGCCGACGGAACCATCCGTGCAGCACTGCGGACGCTACCTGGCCGATTACCTGCGCCATCATCCGCTTGCCCGCACCAAGCCGTGGCTCGCGGATCTTGCCATGCTCGAGCGGGCTCAGCTCGACGTGTTCCACGCGGCAGATGCGGTTGCGCTGGATGCGGCCGCGCTGAAGAAAATCCCGCCTGAGCGATGGCCGCGGCTCAAATTGCCGCTCGTGCCGGCCACGACAACGGTCGCACTCGAGTGGAACGTGACGCGCGTACGCGACGCGATAGCCGCCGGACGCAAGTGGCGTCGGCCCGCGCGCCGCAGGATATCCGTGCTCGTATTCCGGCAAGGGTCCGCCGTAAGGCATCGAGTCCTCGACGCCGATGAGGCATCTGCGCTCGCTGCCGCGAAGAAAGGCGCGACCTTTGCTCGTATCTGCGAACTTGCGGCGGGCAACACGCGCGGACCGCGCGCGACGCGTAAGATCAATTCGCTGCTCGAACGATGGCTCGGCGACGGCCTGATGACACTCGACTCGGCGCAGTCGCGGCGCGTGTGATTCGAGCGCGAGGAAGCTATAACCTTCAGTCGCAGCCGTGCGATGGCAAGTGCAGTCTCATTTCAGGGAATTCGAATCGAGCGGCCTCAGAGCCGCAGCCAACTCGACGAGTTCGCTCGCCTGCCGTACACGGTTTATGCGGGCCGCGACGCATGGTGGCCGCCCGACGTACAAAATGAGATCGACCTACTCTCGAACCGCAGCCATCTTTCGAGCTACCTCGATATCGAGCCATTGTGTGCGCGGCGCGACGGGCGGCTTGTCGCGCGCGTCAGCGCCGTCATCAACCATCGCTACATCGAGCATTGGAAAGAATCACTCGGCCAGTTAATCCATTTCGAAGCGCTGGAGGGCGAGGAAGCCGCGGTCGCGGCGCTGCTGGAAGAGTCGGCCGCCTGGCTCAGGCAACGCGGCATGACGCGCGCGCGCAGCGGGTTCGCCGCATTCCTCGACTATCCGTACGCGATCGACAACTACGGCGAGTTGCCGTCATTCTTAATGCGCGGGAACCCGGCGTATTTTCATCGCTATTTCAAGAACGCCGGTTTCGAGACCGAAAAGGGCCAGGTCGATTACACTTCAATGATGTCGCCTGAGAATCAGAGCCGCTGGCGCCAAATGTTCGAAGGTGCGAGCGCCACCGGCGTTACGATCCGGAGCTGGCGCGAGTATGGCTTCCTCGCCGCGATCGATGCCTGGACGGACATTACCAACGCAGCGTTCGATCGTCATTGGGGATGGCATCCGGTGATGCGCAACGAGGTTCGCCCGATGCTGATGTCGCTGTGGGAGACGCCGGTCGCGGACCTTTCGATGCTCGCCGCGATCGAAGGCGAAGTGGTGGGCGCCGTGTTCTCAGTGCCCGATCTGAGTGGCACGCTCGCCCAGGTGCGGCGCGGCTTCAAGCTCGATCCTTCGCGCGGCGGCGGCACTCGCGGCGCGCTGATCAATATCGGCGTGTTGGCGGCGGCGCGCGGACGCGGGATTGCGCTTGCGATGGCGGCTCGTTCGTTCCTCACCATGGCGCAGCAAGGGATGCGCTACGCGGGTTACACCCTGGTGCTCGACGACAACTGGCCGTCGCGCCGCACGGCGGAGAGCCTCGGCGGCCGCGTCACCGGGAACTTCATCAACTACATTCGCGCGCTATAGCCGGCTTTGCGTCGGCGATTCGCCGTGCTTTCTCAGATTGCGCGCCGCTTTGTCGGAATCCGAAGTTCCCCGCTGCTCGCCGTGCATATTGGTACCCCAAAATGGATCGGACTCCATCAGGCCTCACCGTCCGCCTAAATCGAGCAGCGGCCCGAGAACCGCCACAAATCGATTGTCTAGCTCTGGGATACTGAGGAGCGGCGTGATACTAATCCCCGCCGGCGAGTCGAAGAAGCTCCGAATCCGATACGTTCGGTCGAGGTCAAGTGAAGCGAAACGTTTCTGTTGGGCAGGCACTTTCCATCCAAATAGTCGGCGGCATTCTCATC
>JASHPB010000263.1 GCA_030038355.1 Candidatus Binataceae bacterium | reverse complement strand
AGGCGGTCGAAGCTGCCCTCAAGTTCGCGATTCTCTACAACAAGGTGCGCGGCAAGCAATCGAAGAAGAAGATTATCGGGCGGCGATTTTCCTATCACGGCAACACGATCGCCGCGCTATCGGCTGGCGGCAGTGGACGCCGCGCGGACTACGAACACGTGCTGTTCGATTGGCCGAAGATTGGCCCCTCGTACTGCTATCGATGCCCGTGGCAGAAGACCTATCCCGGCTGTGATATCGATTGCGCCAACGCGCTTGAAGATGAAATCAAGAAGCAGGGCGCCGATTCGATCGCCGCCTTCATCGCCGAGCCGATGATGGGGTCCAGCGGTGGCACGGTTCCACCGGTCAAGGAGTATTGGCCCAAGCTTCGCGAGCTCTGCGACCGCTACGACGTGCTGCTCATCGCGGACGAAGTGATGACCGGATTCGGCCGCACGGGGCGGCGCTTCGCCGTCGATCACTGGAATGTCGTTCCTGACATACTGGTTGGCGGCAAGGGATTGACAGGCGGTTACATCCCGATGGGGGTGACCGCGGTGAAGAATGAGCTGGTCGAAGAGGTCGAGCGCGCCAAAGCAGACTTCATGTTCTATACCTACAGCTCGCATCCGGTGGCGTGCGCGGTCGCCGACGAGGTGCTCGCCATCATGGAACGCGAGCATCTGGTCGAGCGCGCTGCCGAGGTCGGCGCGCGGCTCGGCGCGCATATCAAAGAGGAATTGTCGGGGCACCCGATGGTGGGCGACATTCGCGGCAGCGGCATGTTCTGGGGAATCGAGCTGGTTCACGACAAGGCGAGCAGGATGCCATTCGCGCCCGAGCGGAAGGTCACTAATCGCGTGCTGGGAGCGGCGGTCAGGCGCGGGCTTTTCTTCTATCCTGCGACCGGGATGGCGGGCAAGGCGGGGGGGGACGCGATGATGATTGCGCCGCCGTTCATCATCGGCGACCCGGAGATCGAATACATCGTACGCACTGCACGCGAGGCTCTGGAAGAGATTCGACCCAACCTGTAGCCTCTCGGGTTTATGGCTCGCGCGTGCGAAGGTCGTGCGGGCTTGCGAATTTTGAACATCCACTGGAGATAGCTCTCGATGGCCGACAGCATCATCGGGCCAACCTCACATTACTTCTATTCGCAGCGGCTCAAGCTGCACTACGTCGATTGGGGAAACCTGCGCAAGCCCTTGCTGGTGCTGGTGCACGGCGGCCGCGACCATTGCCGTAACTGGGACTGGACCGCACTCGCGCTGCGCGAGCATTTCCATATCATCGCGCCCGATCTCCGCGGCCACGGCGACTCGGACTGGGCGGTCGGCGGATCCTATTCGATGATCGATTACGTACTCGACCTTACGCAGTTGATGACCGCGATCGCGCACGAGCCGGCGACGCTGATCGGGCACTCGCTCGGCGGCAGTATCGTGCTCCAGTATTCGGGCACGTTCCCTGACCTGGTGAAGCGCGTCGTATCGATCGAGGGCCTCGGACCGCCACCGGGGATGATTCACGAGTCCCCCGCCTATGAGCGCATGTCGAACTGGATCGCGCAGATGCAGACGCTCGCCCGGCGCAAGGTCCGTGAGTACGCATCGATCGATGAGGCGCTCGCCCGCATGCGCGAGGCTAATCCTCATCTGAGCGAGGACCAGGCGCGCCACCTGACGATCTGGGGCGTGCGCCGCAACGAAAACGGCACTTACTCCTGGAAGTTCGACAACTACGTGCACGCCACGTCGCCATACATGTTCAACTCCAAGGACGCGCGCGAGATCTGGGGACGCATCAAGGCTCCCACCTTCCTGATTCGCGGCGCCGAGTCCTGGGCGGGAGACTGGGTCAAAGACGGGCGCTTCAGCGCCTTCAAGAACGCGCGTACCACGACGGTCGAGAGAGCGGGACACTGGGTGCATCACGACCAGCTCGCCGAATTCCTCACCATCGTGTCGCGCTTCCTCGAGCTGTAGCGGCGACCGACGGGAAGATTTCAATCATGCGACTGCCTGGATTCGGCCTGCGCACCGATCAATTCGAATACGTCGTATTGATCCTGCTGGCCGTGGTCGTCGGCATCTTCGGCGCGCTTGGCAACCTGGGATTTCGCGAACTCATCAAATTCTTTTCGTGGCTTTATCGCCACGTTGAATGGCATGCGCTCGGCATCGATCGTGGTGGATGGTTTCTTGCCTTCGTCCCGGTGATCTTGCTCAGCGGCGGCCTCGGCATGATCGTCCTGAATTACATCTTTCCCGGCGACGTGTTCGGTTACGGCTTTCCGGGTTTCCTCGAGATGGTGAATCTCGGGATGGCGCGCATCAAACGCAGTTGGATCTTCGTCAAGGCTGCAGGAGCGGCGCTGTCGCTCGGTTCGGGCGCGTCAGTTGGCCGCGAAGGCCCGATCGCGCAAATCGGTGGCGCAATTGGCTCCGCGGTCGCCCAATTCTTCGCACTCTCGCCGACGCGGGCCAAGGTCCTGGTGGCTGCGGGGGCGGGGGCCGGAATCGCGACCACTTTCAACTCCCCGATCGGCGGACTGATGTTCGCGCAAGAAATTGTGCTGCTCGGCCACACCGAACTCGCCAATCTTACCCTGTTGATCGTTGCGACCACGAGCGCGGTCGTGACCTCCCACGCGATCCTCGGTGGCGGCGCGGTTTTCGACGTGCCCAGATTCGTACTGCGCAGCTACGTCGAGCTGGTTACTTACGGGCTGTTGGGGTGCATCCTGGGCGTTCTGGGCGCGTCCTACATAACGTTTTTCCACGCAACAGCACGTTGGTTTCGCAGACTCGAAGTGCCCGAATGGGCGCGTCTCGGACTGGGACTGTTAATCGTCGGCCTTGTCGCCATACCGCTGCCGCAAAATCTTTCTGACGGATACCCCATCATTAACCTGGTGATGGCCGGCGAATATGGCTTCGGCATACTGGTGGCGCTGACTTTTGCGAAGATTTTCGCGAGCAGCGTGTCGTTGGCCTGTGGTGCGCCCGGCGGAACCTTCGGACCAACATTCTTCATCGGCACGATGGCGGGCGGCGCTTTTCATCGCCTGTCACGGCTCGTGATTCCCGGCCTCACTGGCCCGCGGGGCTCTTACGCGCTGATCGGCCTCGGTGCGTTTCTTGCCGCGGTAACGCACGCGCCGCTCACGGCACTCTTTCTCCTGTTCGAGATGACGCACAGTTACGAAGTCGCCGTACCGGCGATGGTTGCGACGATCACCGCACTGGTCGTGTCGCGCGCCATCGAGACTGAATCGATGGACACGTACAGTCTCGCGCGCGAGGGCAAGACGCTCGAGATTTCGCAGGAGCGGCTCGCGCTCACACAGATCCCGGTGAGCGCCGTAATGACCAAGCATGTGACTTATGCGCGTGAGAACGCATCGCTCTCCGACGTGTTGCAGATCGCGGGCGACACCGCGCAATCTACACTGCCCGTGGTGGGCGCCGACGGCGAACTGATCGGGATGATCGTTACGCGCGAACTACTGGCGCTGATGGTCAGCGGCGAGGATCTGGGTCCGCTGGTAAACGCCTACGACCTCTGCAAGACCGATTGTCCGTTCGTCAAACCGGATTCCAATCTTGACGTCGCGAGTCAGATAATCGAGCACGAGGGAATTGACGAGGTGCCAGTCGCCGAGCACGCCGGCGGCGCGCTGCTCGGGCTGGTTACGCGGATGCATATCGCGCAGGCGTTGAACCGGGTCACGGTCTCGCTCGCCTCGCTCACGACGCGAGACCAGGGAATCTTCTGGGCGACAGGCTATCGTGTAGATCGGCTGGAGATCCCCCTAGGCGCGTCGGGTATGACAATCCGCAAGCTCGATCCCCGCGCACGCTTCGGCGTTACCGTGCTCGCCTGCCAGGATGGCCAGGATCCCGACGCCGGGTTCGTTCCGATAACCCCGGATCGTGTGCTCAAGCGTGGCGACCTGGTTATCGTCGCGGGGCGGCCTACCGATATTCGCCGCTTCGCGCGCGACCTGGAAAATGTTCAGCTCGCCGAGCCGGCTCCCGAAGCTCAGGCCCCCGCCGAAGTAAAGAGATAAGGGCGCGCCCGGCCGGCGCGCAGCTCGACGCAGAATTCCTCGACGCTCGCGACATCGCGCTCCAGCTCCGTCGCGCAGGTGAGGAACCATCGCGTAGTGGCGAAGTGCGCGTCGCTGCCTCCAACCTGCGTAAGCCCGAGCTTGAGCGCGGCGTCCTGCGCACGCGTGTTTTCGGTTTCGGAGTTCTGTCCGTTGAGCGCTTCAATCGCGCCGAGCGCCGCGCCGTGCCGTGCGAGCAGCGCATCGAGCCGCACGCCGAAGCCCGAGTCGCGAAACGGATGCGCCGGGATCGCGATTCCGCCTTCATGATAAAGCACGTCGATCACATGCTCGCTTTTCAGCATCCGCGACGTGAGATCGAAGCGCCGCGCCACCTCGCGCGTGACACCGAACATCAGAAGATGGCCAAGATCGGTATCGGCCTCGATTCCCTTGAAGATACGGATCTGAAAGCGCTCGCTGAGCTCGGAGTAGAGGCGATCGATTTTGGGTTCAGTGGGGTACAGGCGATGCTCCGTGAAGCAGACTGCGCCGAGGCCACAATTCGCCGCCGCTGCGAACGCGAGGTATTGCTCCGCCGTCACGTTCGAATCGGACGACAGGTTGGTGTGCATATGCAGATCGACAATCATCGGGGCTGAACTCTCACGAGTCTTGCTGAACGGGGCGCTTCGTCACGGCTCGGCGTACTCGTCGCGCACCTGGAGGCGATCCTCGACCGAGAAGACTCCGGCGATCAGTTGCGCCTGCGAACGCACCATCATCCGGTCGACCTCGCTATTGACCGTTCCCCAGAGCACCAGCGTCGTCCCGTCCATCTTGAAGTTGACTGAATTGTAGCCCTGCGCGTCGAGCGTCTGACGCAGCATCTGAAGGCGCGGGTCGCTCGATGCAGCCGCGCCGCCGCTGTCAGGGGCGGAGTATCCGCCGCTGTCGCCGGCCTCGCGCTGCAGCATGGGACGGATTGCGAAGATCGCGACTGCCACAAGGATCGCAACGATCCAGAGGAGATGTCGCGGGCCGAGCGCGCGCCGCGGCTGCTGCTCGTAACGGAACTGCGGCGGCGGTGGAGGCGTGGACTCGGCGACGTCCTGCAAGACGATCGTTCGTGCCTCGGGCGTCGGCTGCGCTGCGGCGCTTCGGCCCAGCCATCCGGTGACATTGGTCGCGCAGAACGAGCAGAAGTTGGAATCGATCGGAATCCTGCGGCCGCAGCGCGGACAGTTGGCATCGATCGCGTCGCTCAGCACCGTCGGCGCGGACGGTGTAGCAGGTTGCGGAGCGCCTAGCCGAAGCTGCTGCTGCCGCGCTCCAGGCATGCTGGCGGGACTCGGGTTCGACGGTGAATACGTCGCCGCGTAAGGATGTCCGTCACGAATCGCGATTAGCCGCCGTTTGAAGTCGGCCGCGTCGGGCACGCGCAACACGAGGTCGTACTTGAGCGCATCATCGACGAGATCGCACAGCGCCTGCGACAGCGTGGGACATAGCGAGCGCAGAGGAGGAAAGCTGAACGGCGCCTCGAGGGCGGGGTCGCGCCCCGACAGCGCATGATGCATCGTCGCGCCGAGCGCATAGATATCCGAGCGCGCCTCAACCTTGCCGCGATACTGCTCGGGAGGAGCGTAGCCTTGCGTGCCGATCATCGTGGCGTTGCTCAGCGGCTGAAAGTGGCGCGCGATGCCGAAGTCAATTAGCTTCGCCTGCTCGTTGCGCGAGAGCATCACGTTCGACGGCTTCAAGTCGCGGTAAATCACGGGAGGCTCGAGGCCGTGCAGATATTCGAGCGTGTCGAGAATCTGCAGTGCAACGTCGATTACCTCGGCCTCGGGCAACTTGCCGCCCGCTGCTTTGATCCGATCCTCGAGCGTGGCGCCGTCGATATACTCCATCACGAGGTAGTGACGGTTCTGCTCGCTGAAACGATCGAATACGCGCGGAATATGCTCGTTGCTGAGTTGCGCGAGCATGTCTGCCTCGCGCTGGAACGCCGCGACCGCTTGCTTCTGGAGGTCCGGATTGGTGAATCCGTCGACCATCTCGGCGAGCGCGCACGGACGCGAGGCGAGGCGCAAATCCTCGGCGAGATAGACCAGCTTCATGCCGCCGCCGCCGAGCGGCCTCAGCACCTTGTAGCGTCCGCCGACGATAGTGTTTGCGTCGATCATCTGGGGCGGTTTGGCTCAGCCTTCATATCCAAAGCGGACTCGGCGGCGATTCGCTAGCGGCTCCGTGGTGTGGCGAAAGCATCTTCACGAACGGTGCCGGCGAAGGCAGCATTGGACGCACAAATGAAGTGAATCACGATTCCCAAGCCGACGCTGGCCGCATAGCAAAATGATACGCCGAAGAACCACATGATTCCCCTGCCGACGCGTCCCCTATACACATGCCCCAAGCCAGGAACGATGCTCAGGACCAGCGCCAGGACAGGATTGAATCCCGGATCGCGCTTGATCCATTCGCGAGGGCCAAGCGGAGCGCCGCAGTTCTTGCAGAACGCGGCGTCGTTGACAACGATCGCCTGACCGCATCGCGAGCAGAACCGCGGCCTTGCGAAATCGCCCTCAGGCACGGAAGGTAAACGGCGCGTCGCCGAGCCTTACAGAATCACCGTCGTTCAAGTACGCCTCGGTCACGCGCCGCTCACTCACGAAGGTGCCGTTCTGGCTGCTGAGGTCGCGCACCTTGGTCGAACCATTCTGCGATTCGATTGCCGCGTGATGACGCGATACCGAAGAGTGGTTCACGACGATATCGTTGTCGAGCGCGCGGCCGAGCGTGGTTGAGGAGTCGCACTTGAGCGGGTAGCGCTGGCCGCTCGAATCGACGAGATATGGTCCGCCATTGGCCACGCTCGCGGCAGGAGCCGCGGCGGAGGCAGGAGCGGGCGAGGGTGCTCGCGTCGCAAGCGAAGCGCGCGGCTGCCTCACGGCCTGGCGTAGATGAAATACCATTTCGTAGCCGCCGATATTGATCCGATCGCCCTCGCGCAGCACCGCGCTCTCGATTCGGCTGCCGTTGACCACCGTGCCAGCGGCGACTGCCAGATTCTTGAGCACGTAATCGCTGCCGTTCCGCTCGATGATCGCGTGTCGCGGCTGCACTCCCTGGTCGCCAAATAGTCCGATCGGATTTTCCTCGGCGCGTCCGATCGATGCGCGCGCACCTTCGATACGGAACTGCCGGCCCCTGAGGCGGCCCTTTTCGACCACAATCCAGGCTGCTTTCGTGAGCTCCTGCACGAGTCCGATGAGAAGCCCGATCATGAGACCGATCAGGCTGAGCCCGATGAGCCGCGCCGGCAGGCCGCCGCCGCTCGCGTAGTTGATCAAATCAAATAGCGCGCCGCCGATAAATCCGCCGATCACGCCGCCAAGTCCGCCCTTGCCGATATTCGGAATATTGAATGTCGCGATACCAACGCCGGCGCCAAGCAATCCACCCATCACGATCCAGCTCGTGATGCGCCCGATCACCAGGAACGCCATCGAGCCCTCGTGATTGATCGACCATCCGCCGATGGCGAGGATCGCGCCGAAGATTCGGTTCGAAATGTAGTTGGAGAAAATCGCGATCACTGCGCAGATGATGAAGCCGCGCAGAAAGCGGTTGCGCGTCTCGCGCGTCAGTTCGATCTGCTGACCTTCCGCCGCGACGATAAAGCCGCCGATCAAGCCCGACAGCATGCACATTGCGAAGTAGGTGAAATAGAGGCTGGCTGCAGTCTCGACCTCGGTCAGCGAATGACCGTTGGTCGCGAGCTCAACCGGCAGCCATCCAATCGCGCCGCCGGCAAGCCCGGCCAGTGCCTTCATCATCAATTCGCGGCGATTGAGTGTGCCGTTCATCCAATCAGAAGCCTCACCAAAGAGATCGTCGTGAAGCCGAGCCCTCGAATCTATAATAGCGGCAGCGAAGGAATCGGAAAACGCATGCGCTGAATAGCGCGGCAGCAGGGTCGACCTGCAGTTTCGGTTGCCGGGCCTGACCCGCGCAAGGCATCATCTCGAACGAAAGCTAATCACCGATCGCGAGAAAGTCATGCCCAACGAGTGTTTGTTGCCAGAGAGTTTTGGTCCTCTTCAGGGAGTTAAGATTGTTTCCACCGGGTCGCTCATTGCGCAGCCATTCGCCGCCGAACTCGCGGCCGAGATGGGCGCCGAGGTGATCCAGATCGAGCGCGTCGGCGTCGGCGACACTGGATGGCGCAATATCGGAATACGCCTGCCCGCGCGCGACGGCGCTCCACCGGTCGCAACCACTTGGGTGCAGGAACGGCGCAACGTATTTTGCGTCACGCTCGACTTCTCGAAGCCGCGCGGCAAGGAGATCTTCCTCGAACTCGCGGCGCGCGCCGATATCTGGATGGAAAGCTCCAAGCCCGGAACGTACCCCAAGTGGGGGCTCGACGACGCGACAGTATGGGAGGTGAATCCGAAGCTCGTGATCACGCATGTCTCCGGCTTCGGCCAGGACGGTGATCCTGACTACGTGGCGCGCGCATCGTACGACGTCGTGGGACAGGCCGCCGGCGGCATGATGTATCAAACGGGATTTCCTGATCCGACGCCGCCAACGCGCGCCGCGCCCTGGACGGGTGACTACATAACTGCGCTGTTCACGATGTGGTCATCACTCGCGGGTCTCACGTACGCGCGCGCGACGGGTAAGGGCCAGGCAATCGACGTCGCCCAGTATGAGGCGATTCACAAAACGATGGGCGGCACGATGCTCGAGTATTTCCAGCAGGGCGTCGTGCGCGAGCGCTCGGGAAATCGGGCGCAGGGGTTTCAGCCGCTCGATACCTTCCAGGCCAAAGATGGATGGGTCGTGATGGGCGCGCTCGCCGACGTGTACAAGCGCCTGCTCGGCGTCATCGGGCTCGACGCGAACGACGCGAAGTGGGAGATCGCTCGCACGCAGCTCGAATCTATCGAGGGCATCGAGTTCGACGCGATTCTGCGCGGATGGATCAATGAGCGCAGCGTGAAGGAAGTCGTCGACGCGATGGCCAAAGGCAAAGTTCCGTGCTCGCCGATCATGTCGAGCAGGGACATGGCCGAGGATCCGCAGTATCGCGCGCGCGGCGTGCACGTCGAGTGGGACGATTTGCAGGTTGGCCGCGTAAAGGGCATCGGTGTTGTACCGAAGTTCTCGAAGACGCCCGGCCAAATCGTGCGCGGCGCGGTCGGCGTCGGCCACGACAACGGTCGCGTGTACGGCGAGCTGCTCGGCATCAGCACATCCGAGCTCGCATCGTTGCAACGTGACAAGGTTATCTAGCCGATCGAATCAGTGCGCGACCTTGCTCATGAAGACATCGATCGTGCGCGCGAACGCGACCTCGTTGGCATAGCGGCCGAGATCGAAGATGTAGTAGGTGGCGCCGGCGTCGCGCTCGGCGTCTATCCTGGCGCGCGCGGCGCCGATATCGTCGAGGCGCATCCCGCGGCGCACGATGATTTCGGGCGCGGGTCTTCCGGCGTCGTCTGCGCGTTTCTTCAAAGCCTCAACTTTTACTTTAAGTTCTTCCGCCTTCAGCATCGGATGCCATCCGTCGCCGTACTTGATGACGCGCTCGATCGCGGCGTCGCCGTTGCCGCCGATCCAGATCGGCGGGCGCGCAGGTCGAGGTTTGAAGACGAAAGAGGGAAACTTGACCGTCGCGCCCGCGAAAGCATCCGGCACATCCGAGTCGAAAAGATGATGTATTACTTGAAGCGTCTCGGTCGTGATGCGTCCGCGCACTCGGAAATCGGCACCAAGCGCGTCAAACTCGGGTTTCATCCAGCCGCTGCCAGTCGCGAGGATTACGCGACCGCCCGAGAGCTCCTGGATCGTCGCGAGCTGCTTGGCGGTGAGCACGGCGGGGCGATAGGGCAGGACGAGCACCGAGATGCCGACGCGAATGCGCTCGGTCATGCCGGCAAGGAATGCGATGGTCGCGACCACATCAAGGTATCGCCCGTCGGAGCCCTCGGTTTGGTCCGGCGGGATACACAGATGGTCGGAGACGAACACCGCGTCGAATCCCGCGCGCTCCGCGGCGCGCGCGCACGCGATCACGCCGGCGCGGCTCGATTGCGGACCCATGTTGCGGACTGCTACGCCATATTTCATTGCGAAGGCCTTCTTTCAGTTGAGTGAGCGTCAACATTTTGCGGTTTTTTTCGTCTACTCGGAGCGTGACACAGGGTGCAGGATAACATCAGGTTGAAGCGGCGTAAGGGGAGGCCACGCACTTTGGGCAGGCCACCAGCCCGGCAACGCAAGCCGTACAGCGCCGACACTATTCTCGACGTCGCGGTGCGTGTTTTCCGCGAGCGCGGCTACGAAGGCAGCTCGCTCGAGCAGATCGCGCGTGCCGCGGGAATCACCAAGGCCAGTATCTACTACCACGTGCGCAGCAAGGAAGAGCTGCTGGCGCGCGGAGTGGGGCGCGCGCTCGATTCCCTGTTCGCCGTGCTTGATGAGCCGGAGGCCAGACGCGGAGCGGCAGTCGATCGTCTGCGCCATCTCGTTCGCCGCACGATCGAGATCACCGTCGAGCGCCTGCCCGAGGTGGCGCTGCTGATTCGCGTGCGCGGTAACACGCGCGTCGAGCGGCGGGTGCTCGAGCGGCGCCGCGAGTTCGATCGAATCGTGTCGGAAGCAATGGTCGAAGCGCAGCGCGAGGGCGGACTTCGCGCCGATATCGATCCGCGGCTTGCAACGCGCCTCATTTTCGGGATGCTCAATTCGATCACCGAATGGTATCGGGCGGACGGCGAGCTGGGCGCCGCAGCTATCGCGGAGGCGGCCAATCGGATCGCCTTCGAAGGCCTGATTGGCGGCCAATTCAACCCGCTTGCAAAATCAACCGAATAGTTGGTAGATTTTTGGTGGAGGGCGTCTCATGAGCAATTTCACCGTCCCGTCGGCGGGTTTGATTAAGCCGCCTGAAGTCCCGCAACCGAATATCTTTCCGATTGAATGGCGCTGCGAAACGCCCAAGCTCGCCGAAATCTACGAGCGCGCCAAAGTCGAGGGCTTTAATCCCGCGACGATCAAGTGGAGCGATCTCTCGCCCGAAGCGTGGAGCGACGACGAGAAGGTCGCAATCATGTACTGGTGGGCTTTGCTCTCGAACTTCGATTCCTCAGGCCCAGCAGTATTTGCGCGCGCGATGATCCGCGCGTTCGAGACGCACGAGGAAGATCCGGTCCGCAAGTGCTTCTTCTCGATCACTCGCGACGAGACCAATCACGAAGAGACCTGCCAGCGCGTTATCCAGCGCCTCGTGCCGGGCGGGCCGCAGGGCTTCACGCCGAAGACCGAGTTGCAGACGATCGCGCTCAACCATATCGGCTGGCTCTACCACAATGGCGGCCGCTACTGGTCGGGGTTCAATCAGGCGGTCACCAAGTACCCGCTCGCGATTCTTTTCACCTCGTTCATGATGGGTGAGGTTGCGTCCTCGACGCTTTTCCACGGAATGTCGCGCGCGACGACGCATCCTGTCTTCCGCGACATCTTCAGCCGCATCGGCCGCGACGAGGCGCGCCATCTGCAGATCTGCATCAACCTGCTCGAAAAGCAGTGGCCCGGGCTTACCGACGACGATCGCTCCTTCGTCACCAAGCAGCTCCGCGCGGGGTTCGTCTTCCTCTCGATGGTGCTCTGGGAGCCGCCGGGACAGTTCTGGGACCTGCCGCCGTACTTTCTGCAGAACCATCGCGAGCTGCTCCGCGTCGCGCGCGAGGCCGGGCTTGGCGTGCTCACCTTCGATCAGCAGGCCGACAACTGGAAGCTCGCGATCGCGCGCGTGCGCAAGCTGGTCGAACGCTGGGGCATCGAGTTTCCCGCGATTCCCGAGCTTGATATTGAGGGAGTAGACGTCGGCGATATTTCGGCCGAGGACATAATCCCGGTCTTCTAGTTCCATTCACATCGCCGCGGCGGAGGCCACGATGAGCGTTAATCTGTCGATCGATGGCGCGCTCGCTGAAATCGCGCTCAACCGTCCCGACAAGCTGAACGCGATGCGCGAGGCTGACGTGCGCGAGATCATGGTCGCGCTCGATCGTGCCGAGGAGCAGCACGTGCGCGGGCTGCTCATGAGAGGCGAGGGCGCAGGATTCTGCGCCGGCCGCGATCTGTCCGAGGCGGACCCGGGCAACGAAGACGGTCAGCAAATCCTCGAGACGGTCGTCAATCCTGTCATTCGCCGCATCGCCACGTTTCCCGCGCCGACCTTCGCCTCGATTCACGGAGCGTGCCTCGGACTTGGGCTCGGGCTCGCGCTCGCGTGCGACCTCGTCTTTATCGCCGACGACGCGAAAATCGGCTCGCCATTCGCGCGCATCGGCGCGGTGCTCGATTCGGGAGGTCATTCGTTCTTTGTCTCTCGGCTCGGCACGCATCGCGCGCTCGAGTTGATTTACTCCGGCAGACTCCTCTCCGGCGCCGAGGCTGCAGCGATTGGTCTGGTCAACCAAAGCCTCCCCGTCGATGCCGTGCTCAGCCACACGCGAACGCTCGCTGCGCAAGTCGCAACCGGCCCTACCGCGGCGTTCATGGAATCGAAGCGGCTCGTGCGGCGAATCGACGAGGAAGGCTTGGGACTATTCGCGGTGCTCAAGCATGAGGCGATCTCGCAAGGCGTCGCGGCGCGTACGGAAGACTACAAGGAAGGCATCAGCGCCTTTATCCAGAAGCGCCAGCCGAAGTTCTCGGGCAGGTAGCCGCGATGGGGAAGTCATCGGCGAAGCAGGCCTCGACAGAAGATTTGCGGCTTACGCGTTTCACTCAGATTTGCCTCGCGTTCCCCGAGGCGACGCGTCAGGTTCACGGTTCGCATGCGTCGTTCTCGGTGCGCGACAAGAAGTTCGCGTACATCCTCGACAATCATCATGGCGACGGAATCGTCGCGATGACGTGCAAGGTGCTGCCGGGCGATAACACCTCGCTGTCGGCGGCGAATCCGAAACGATTCTACCTCCCGGCCTACCTGGGTCTTCGCGGATGGGTGGCGCTGCGCCTCGATGTCGGCCCTATCGACTGGAAGGAAGTCACCGCGCTGGTGACTTGGAGCTACAAGCGCACCGCGCCGAAAGGCCTCGCCGCGCTGGTGTAGAAGGTCAGACCGATTTGATTTTCTTGGCCGGCGAATCGCCGTTGGCGATGCGGCGCGCGGTCTCGCCGAGCGCGCCCGCGCGATGCCATCGGCTGTACTCCTCGACCGTGAGCCCATGCGCGAGTTCCAGCGCCACTGACATTCCCGCGAGCACGAAGACCTGCCCCAACACGCTAATGCGTGGAGCAAGCCCGAGTCCGCCGCCTTCCTGCGCGGTCGGCGCATGAATTACCAGGTCGGCCAGTTGCGAGAGCGCTGACTCGCGGCTGCCGGTGATCGCGATTAGCTGTGAGCCCTGGTCCTTCACCGCGGTCGCGGTCGAGAGCAACTCGTCGGTCGAGCCGCTGTTCGAGATCGCGATCACGACGTCGCGGGGATGCACCTGGCCCAGGCTACCGTGCAGCGTTTCGGTTGCGTGCAGGAAGGTGGCCGGTGTGCCGACTGAGCAGAACAGGCTCGCGGCGTAACGCGCCACGTGTTCGGGTTTTCCCACCCCGGTCACGTGCACGCGTCCGCCGCGGCCAAGTGCGGTGCGAATGACTTCGACGGCGCGGGTTATGGCGTCGAGATTGAGCGACGCGCGCATGGTGGCAAGCTCGGTCAGCGCGGTCTCAAAGAATTCAGCGACTTCAGTCGTCGCCGCCGGCGCGTCCTTGGCTCTGGGAGCACGCGCGGGCCGCTGATGCGCGAGCGGCAGCGCCTCGCCGTATAAATCGACGATTTCACCGCGCAGCTCGAAGCTCGCGGGAAACGCGCCGAGACGAGTCACGCAGATCGCGCCCGCCGCGTTGGCAAGGCGGCCAATCTGCGGCCACGTCAGACCGAGGCGAAGCCCCGTGATGACGCCGGCAAGGAACGCATCGCCCGCGCCAGTCGCATCGACCTGTCGCACCTTGAAGGCTGGCACCTGCAGCTCGGCGTCCTTGGCCGAAATCGAGCAACCCTTGTCGCCTTCGGTGATAATCACCGCGCGATTGCCGTACTTGGCGCGAATCGCCTGCGCCAGCTTGAGCGGATCGCGGCCGTTGCTTTTGATCAGTTCGCGCGCCGCGGCCTTGGCCGGTTTCAAATAGGTCGCGAGCTTGAGCGCACGCTCGAGCTCGGTGCGGGTGCCTAGCGCACCGACCGCATCGGATGGCTTGATATCCACGTCGAGCAGAGTCGGAATCGAATGCGTGCGCGCGAACAGCAGTATCGCGAGCACGGTGCGGAGCGGGAGCTGCGAAATCTCGGTGCTGACGAGCTGCGCGCGCCGAATGAAGGTTGCGTGGCGGCGCCGGATCTCCTCCGGCGCGAGCTCGCCGGTCGCGCCGCGCGCCATGTAAATCGCGCGGTTGCCGTCCTTGTCGACGAACACGGTGGCGAACGCCGTGGCGCTGCCGTCGAGCGTGAGGTTGTGGCGGATGTCGAAGCGATCCATCGCCTCGCGCAGAAACTCGCCGTTTCTATCGTCGCCGATCTTGCCGAAGATGCCTGTGGTGAGGCCGAGTACGCGCGCCCATCCAAGATGGTTCAGCACGAGGCCGCCGACCTCGGTCCGTTCCATCGCGGCGCTCGCGCCGTGCGCGCGGAGCAGGATTTTCTCGTCGGCCTGGATAATGCGCGGGGTGCGGTAGAACAGGTCTACCACCATGCTGCCGCATCCGGCGACGTCGAGCTTCTCTTCAGCCATTCGATTACGCGGTCTTGAGCACGGGCGACTGGCCGGCGCGCGCGTCAGGCTCGCTTATCCAGTTCGACTCGAGCGTGGCGGCGGCACGCGCGCGCACATGAGCAAAGCGCTCAGCGAAGACCCGCCGCTCGTCGCCGGCGAAGTCTGGGGTGTCCTTGGCGACCACCTCGCTCGAGATGACGCCGAGTTCCTTCAGCGCGGCTTTGAGGCAGGCGATCGTGAGTGCCGCCGACTTGCGTCCGCGCTTGAATGAGCAGGCATCGCGAAACTCGCCGATCGCCGTCTCGTAGGCGCGCATCAGCTCGGCGTCCGCCGAGCGGCATACCTGCCATGCCCGCTGCCATTCGCGGGGTTGCACGTTGGCAGGCCCCGCGACGACGCCGTAGGGGCGTGCGCGCTGCGTCAGGTAGCGATTCCAATAGTGGCGCACGCGATCGGCGACGCCGCCCTCGGGAGGTTTGAACAAATCGAAAATCAGGTGCGCGTTGCCGGCGAAGATCGCGAACTCGTGGCTTGATTTGAAGTGCGATGCGGCGCGTGTGTAGTTGCCGATCACGCTCTTGTTGGCTGTCACCTTGACGCCGCGCACGTACGGCAGCTTGCTCATGTCCTTGACATCGTGGGTATGGAGATGCGCGGCGTGCCCCGGCGCCGAGATGTCGGCGTTGTCATACAGAAATAGCGGAATCATGCGGCCCATCCGGTTGAAAAGCGAGCCGATGTCGCGTTCGACGAATTCGGTCGGATGATGCGAGTCGCGAATTGATAGCGGCGCGACCACGGCGGCGTCTGCATCGACCTCGAGCGCGTGCTCGAGGTTCTCGAGCGTCTCGCGCCGCGTATGCGCGGTGATTCCGGCCCAGGCCTCGACGCGCTTGGCGAGCCGCTCGGAGGCACGGCGGCATTCCTCGACTGCGATGCGCGTGACGACCTGGCGATGCTCGTTGTCGATGCGATCCCATTCGCCGTTGGTGCCCGCCGCGAATACGATATCCGCGCCTGCACCACCCTGCAGCACGTAGCGCACAACGGCACGCTGCTCGTCCTCGCGCACGCTGCCGTCCGGGGCCAGCACGGTCACGATCGGGATCGACAATCCCGGCCGCGGAATGTAGTCGTCAATCGAGGGCACGCGCGGATTCTAGCAGATGACCGGGCGCTCTGCCGCTAGGCGGCATTTCAGCCAATCCCCAGACCGATCTTGGTTATGAACTGCCAGTGACGGCCGTCCCTGGAAGCATAATTCTGGATCTCGCCATGGATCGTGAACTTGTAATCGCCGTCATCTGAGAGCGCGCCGACGGGAGGATTGCGGTACCAGAGCGCTTTCTTGCAGGCCGCGATCACCATCTTGTCGACATTGGCGCGGCCCGAATGCTGCTCGAGAATCAGCTCCTTCAAGTCGCCGTCGCGGTCCATGATCGCGGTGATGACGACCGGCTTGATGTCCTCGGGAACTTTGAGTTGTGAATACTGCTCGGTGCGCTCAAGATCGCGCATCTGCACGTACAAGCGCTCGAGCAGCGCGTGCGAAAAGGCAGCATACTCGGCGGCCTTGTCATTCAGCAGCGATTCTTCGGCGGGATCGTGATCGGTGCCGGCCTGATGCATGAGATGGGGCGCCTCGGTCAGCGCGGCCTCGGCCTGGGGATTCGGTGCCAGGCTCGCGTTGGCGGCGCCATTGAGCTTGAGCGCTTCGATCGGCGCGTTGGAGATCGAATCGAGACTCGTTAGCTGCTGCGGGCCGCTGTCCTGGTTGGCGAGAGGCTTGGGCTCATCGGTGTCGCTGCATGCGGCGAGCGTTAACATCAAGAGCGCGAGCGCCGCGCCGATGGCGGCTGATCCATAGCTGCTCATTGCGCGGTTATCCCCCGATCCTGAGCAATCAATGCGGGCCGGGCGTTATTGTAATCGACCATGAAGGCGTCGAGAAGTTCCTCGCCGAGCGCGCGCTCTTCCTTGCGCACGGTCTCGTCGTGCTTGTCCGCGATAGTGTCGCCAATCCGCGCGAGGAACTCGAGCGTCGGCGAGTAGTGATACTGCCCGCTAAGGCCGGCCTTGAACTCAGTCATGCCGCCATCGCTCGTCGATCCGACCCACGTCTTGAGTCCGCCGTCGCCCTGCGCCAGCACACGCATGAACTCACCCGCGATTAACTGCATCACCTGGCTGATGCCGGGCGGCGCGACCAGCACCGGGACCTCATCCATGTGATTGACAAGGCTCATCGAGTGATCGTGGCGGACATAGTCGCTGGCGAACGAAAGATTATCGAGCCCGAACGTCAGCGACAGGCTCCTGATGTGCACCCAGGCGAGACTGTGATAGCTGCCGTGGCGCACCTGGTCGAGCGCGACGCTCTCACCCGCGGGTTCGTAGTTGCCATTGAAGGGAGTGAGCATCCCATTGCGCACCATGAAGGCGATCCGAATATGGCCGCGCTCGAAGCCGGTGCGCATCCAGAAGTTGCCCTTGGAATCGTAGATTCCTGACGCAGCAACGACTGCCGGCACGATCTTGCGATAGAACTCCGCCAGATGCGGATACGCCTTGAGCGCGTGCAGCTTCAGCACGGCGTCCAGATTGAAGAGGACGTAAGGACCGCCCGGGCCGTCGAATTCATCGAGCATGTTCTTGAACTCGACGTAGTGCTCGAGACGCTCGGAGAAGTGCGGCATGTCGCGCTCGAAGTGATCGAGTGCGGCGCGATCGTGATGGTTAAACTCGCCCGGCTTCTTGTCCCACGGAGGCGTCAGGTCGCCGCGCGTCTCGCGGACGAATCCGGCGAGCATGTCGATGAACTCGCCGCCGTCGTAAGTGTTCATCATCAGCTCACCACCGAGTGATCCGGTCACGCTCTCCGGCGATGCGCCATCGGTCGGCGGTGTGGCAGGCTTCAACGCGAAGACACCCGAGAAGCGCTCCGCAACCTCGGGACTCGCACAGTTGCGCGTGAGCGCATAGTAAAAGTCCTTCTCGCGCGGCTCGCCGCTCACACAAATCTCATGGCTGCCGTCCTTCTGCTCGAGCCACGGAATATCATCCTCGGAGTAGAGCGCTCCCGCACGGATAAGTGTCGATTGCCGCGGCGGCAAGAGCTCGACGACACGATCGAGTTCCGGCGACATTTCGGGATGAAACGAGATCTTGCGCTGGAAGTCCATTTGCCGGATGAAGACCGCCGCGGCGCGAGCGGCGCGATCCGGGCCTGGCGGCGCAAGCTCGATCGTCGGCGCGAACAAGTTCTGGCTCGCCGGCGCGAAGCCATAGTCTGGCGGACCGAAATCGACTGTCTCAGCATGGGCGTTCGGCTTCGATTGAGCCGCCACTGCCCGATGCGATTCGGCCGCCCTGCACAACCCGCAAAGGATGGTTAATATAGTTCCGGCGATAAACGCCACCACCCACTGCCTAACGATTGGGCGGTGAATTGTGCCAATGGCCATCGGGTGATAATCTTAGCGGATAACTTTTGGCGAGTTATCGAGTGGTAACATGAAAGCTGGAATTCATCCTGACTATCGCCGCTGCATGGTGACTTGTGCCTGCGGCAATACTTTCGAGACCCGCTCGACCGTGCGCGAGTTGCACGTCGAGGTCTGCTCGAAGTGCCATCCGTACTACACCGGCACCCAGCGCCTCGTCGATACCGCAGGCCGCGTTGAACGGTTCAAGCGCAAGTACGGCATGAAGTAGCATAGCAACCTCCGCCGCCCGCGGCGCGATTGCGTCCGGGTGCGCGGGGGAAAGGTTTCGCGGCCCGGCCCGTTGGCCGTGCCGCTTTTCGTTTCAGGTAGCTATGCTGCGGAGTCGACGTGGAAGCGATGCTGGACAAACTGGGGGCGATCGAAGAGCACTTCGCCGAGATCGAGCGCAAACTCTCCGATCCTGCGATCGTCGGGAATCAGCGCGAGTATGCGCGCCTTGCCAAGGAGCGTTCGCAGCTCGCCGACGTCGCGCAATGCGCGCGCGACTATCGTGTCCTGCTCAAGGAAATCGCTGAGCACAAGTCGTTCGCCGATGGCGACGACGCCGACATGCGCGAGCTGGCGCGGGCCGAGTTGCCCGCGCTCGAGGAGCGGCAGTCCGCGCTCGAGGAGCGCCTGAAGGAGTTGCTCACGCCGCGCGATCCCAATGACGATCGCAACGTCATCCTGGAAATCCGCGCCGGCACGGGCGGCGCCGAGGCCTCGCTCTTCGCCGGCGAGCTCTACCGCATGTACTCGCGATACGCCGAGCGCCACGGATGGAAGGTCGAAGCGCTGAGCCTCAGCGACACGGGCCTCGGCGGAATCAAGGAAGTAATCGCGTCGATCAACGGCCGCGGCGCATACTCGCGCCTCAAGTTCGAAGGCGGGGTGCATCGTGTGCAACGTGTGCCCGAGACGGAAGGCTCGGGGCGCATCCATACCTCCGCGGTGACTGTCGCCGTGATGCCCGAGGCGGACGATGTGGAGGTCAATATCAACGAGGAAAAAGACCTCCGCATCGACGTGATGCGCGCGTCGGGCCCCGGCGGCCAGAGCGTCAACACGACGGACTCGGCGGTACGCATCACGCACATTCCGTCCGGGATGGTGATTATCTGCCGCGACGAGAAATCGCAGCACAAAAACAAGGCGCGCGCGCTCAAGATTCTTCGCGCGCGGCTGCTCGAGAAGGCGCAGGAGGAGCAGCACGCCAAGATCGCCGAACAACGGCGCTCGATGGTCGGGACCGGCGACCGCTCGGAGCGAATTCGCACCTACAACTTTCCCCAGTCGCGCGTCACTGACCATCGTCTGAACCTCACGCTTCATCAGCTCGACCTGGTGCTCGACGGCAACCTCGATCCGATTATCGACGCGCTAAGCAGTGCCGAGCAGGCGCAGGCGATGAGCGCGTGAGCGCGCGATGCGCGGGGTAGGGGACCGTGTCTTTGCCGCGGCGCGCGTCCTGGAGCGCGCGGGAATCCAGTCGGCGCGGCTCGATGCCGAAGTGCTGATGGCCGAAGCGATGGACGTCTCGCGCGCGGAAGTCGTCGCCGGGAGCGTAACGCCGAGCGAAGCAGCGCTCGCGCGTTTCGATGCGATGGTCGCGCGGCGTCAGGCTCGCGAACCGCTGGCATACATCGTCGGCCACAAGGAATTCTTCTCGCTCGATTTCGACGTCACTTGCGATGTTCTGATTCCACGCCCGGAGACCGAAACCCTCGTGCACGAGGCGCTGCAGATAGTCGGGCGAAAGCCGATAGCGAGCGTGCTCGATATCGGCACCGGCTCGGGCGCGATCGCGATTGCGATCGCGGTCAACGCGCCGGGCGCGCAGGTTGTCGCGCTTGACATATCGCGCGCCGCGCTCGAGGTTGCGCGACGCAATGCCCGCCGACATCGGGTCGAAAGCCGGGTGCAATTGCTGATCGCCGATGTTTACAAACCCCTCATCGCCGGTGAACCGCTCGGGCAATTCGACGTGATCGCTGCTAATCCGCCCTATGTTGACAGCGCCGGAGTCGCGAATCTCGAACCTGAAATCCGTTCACACGAACCACGCGTCGCGTTGACGGACGAAGGCGACGGCCTCGAATTTTACCGGCGCATCGCAGCGGG
>JASHPB010000262.1 GCA_030038355.1 Candidatus Binataceae bacterium | reverse complement strand
GTCATTTCACGCTCGGCACGAATCGGAGGCTGAGGCGAGCCGACGGTTCGATTCAGCTCGCGGCCAACTACGCCGGCGTCGCAGAGTCCGAACTGCTCGCGCTCGGCTTCTACTCCGCAAATGGCCGCGCACTCGCGTACGTCTTCACCTATCCGTGCCACGGCGTAGTGCTGTGCGAGGACAACCTGCTCTATTCGCGGGACTGGCCGGGCTTCGCGCTCGATGAGATCGAATCCAGCGCGGCGGGTGAAGGCGCGATCGCGATCTTTCTGCAGGGCGCGACCGGCAATATCGATCCGCGAAGCCGCGGCAGCTTCGAAGTGGCGAGCGAACACGGCCACGCGGCGGGCCGCGCCGTGCTGGAGGGACTTCGCGGGCAGCCGGCGCTCGAGGACGAGCCGATGGCGGTGAAAAGAATTCGGCTCGCGCTCAAGCTCCGCGATCTCGACGCGCGTCTGGCCGAAGCACATCGATGCGTCGCGCAGACCAAGGCCTCGCTCGAAAATCATCGCGCTGGCGAAGGCTTTCAGCTCAAGCGCCTTCGCGATCAGCACGAGCTATCGCTCGCACAACTAGCGGCGCTCGAGTCGCTCGAAGAACAGAACCGGCGCGACCGGCGCGTGGATCTTGCGCGGCGCGAGATCAAAACCGCGATGACGATTCTCACGATCGGCGGCGTCGCGATTATCGGCATTCCGGGCGAACCGTTCATTGAATTTGCGCACGCGCTGAAAGCGAATTCATGCTTCAGCCACACGCTCGTGGTCGGCTACTGCAACGATTTGATCGGCTACATCCCGACGCGTGAGGCCTATGCTGAGGGCGGCTACGAGGTCGAGACCGCGCGCGTCGGCGAAGGCGCTGGTGAAGAAGTGATAGCAATGGCTCTGGAAGCCCTCGCGAACATCTCGAGCGCACCTCAGTGAATAGAGGAAACCGTCGACCATCGCGCCGTGCTTCATTTGCAGGACGAGCGCGCGCAGGTTGCCGACGTACTGCCGGCACCCGAGTATCGTGCGGCGCATATCCGCGGCGCGATCCATCTTCCGCTCGCGATGATTTTCCGCCAAGCGCCTGCGCGCCTCACGCGCGAGCTGACGGTGATTGTTTACTGTCGCGACTCGCTCTGAGACTTGAGCGCGCGAGCTGCGGCGCAGCTCGATATCTCGGCTTCGCCCACCTCTTCCACTACCCACGCGGTAAGGCCGACTGGCTCGCGCGCGGCTAGCGACTGAGCCGGCGGCGAACGCGGCGGGAGCGGCTTCGCGCCCTGCCCTACTTCATAAACAATCTTGCCCCCGGTCCGCGCGATGCATGGATCAGATTAACTGGGCGCGCCCGTGTCGATGAATTCGTTGTCGATGATCTGCCGCGTCTCGCACCTGAGGACCTCGTGCCAAAGTCGCTCCGCAGCAAGTCGCCGCGCGCCGTGGTGCTGAGTCGCGACGGCGTGCTGCTCGGCTCGATCGATCGCGAGGCGGAAGGTTCGCGCGCGATCGATGTCATCACTGGCGGACCGCAGACTATTCGCCCCGAGATGACGCCCGCGCTCGCATCGACACTGCTTGGCGAGCATCCTTATCTGCTGGTGACCAACGCGACGGGCGTCTACATTGCCCGCTACCGCATGTCGATGCTCGCCAACTCCGGCTGAGACGGATTTCAAACACCAAGCAGTTTCCCTTCTGAACCTGGTGCGCTTTGTGGTTGAACTTGCTTATCGATCGATTATGCCGTCGCGGGAGATATCGAGGTGCCAGGTTACTTCGCGCGCGAGCTCATCGGGGCGCGCGCGATAGTATTCCGCTTGCGGCGCTCCGCGCATCGCCGTGAGCGTCTCTTCCACCGGCGCCTGCTCAAAGCCGAGGCGGCGAAAGAAGTCGCCCCGGTCGGTACTGAACAGATATAGATGCCGCGCGCCGCGCGTGTGCGCCGCCTTTCGCGCCGCGGCCATCAGCTTCGCGCCGATTCCGCGCGAGCGCATCGCATCGGCGACCCACAGCGAACGAATCAGCGCCGCGTCGAGCCGCGGCTCGATAGCAACGACGCCGACCGCTTCATCGCCGATATAGGCCAGCAGATAACACGACGATGGCGCGTCGAGACCATCGGTAAGCATCGCGGCCCGCTCGAGCATGGCACGCACGACGCCGAGGTTGCGCGTCTGCTCGATTGCGAGTTCGCCCGGGCGATGCTTCTTCAGCGCCACGCTCGTTTACTTCTTGGGCGGCGGGAAAAGCTGCGTGCCGCTGTCCTCGTCGACCACGCTGATCGCCTTCACCGGGCACGAGCGCGCGGCGGAGAGAATCAGGCTGTCAGCCGCGCCGGTAGGATTGACGACGTCGGATTTGCCGTCGGCATCGAGTTGAAAAACCGCCGGCGCCGTCTCGGTGCAGTCGCCGCTCGAGATGCATCGCGACTTGTTCACAGTAATCTTCAGTTTGGCCATCAGGCTCTCCCCGCATCCGAAACAGAATCTCGCCTTGAACAATAGAATCCACCGATCGCATCTCGCAAGCACGCACAAACGCCGGCTTTGAATCCAGCCGCGCCGCCGTTAATACTCGATGCGAGGTCTTTGATGGCTAAAATTCTCGGCACCGGAATCGACATGATCGAGGTCGAGCGGATCGAGCGCGCGCTGACGCAGGCAAAGACCGGGGAACGGTTTCGCGCGCGCGTTTACACGCCCGGTGAAATCGAATATTGCGAGTCGCGCGGCAAGCCGCGCTTCCAGAGCTACGCCGCGCGCTTCGCGGCCAAGGAAGCGACGATGAAGGCGCTAGGCACGGGATGGAACCGCAACGTCGGCTGGAGCGAGATCGAAGTGGTGCGACGGCGCGGCGCCGCGCCGACGATCGTGCTCTCAGGCAAGGCCGCGGCCTTCGCCGAGCGCAAGCAGGTTCGCATCTTTCATTTGAGCATCACACACACCGCCAACGAGGCGATCGCGCATGTGATCGCGGAAGGATGACGCGATTCGCGCGCGATTAAGCTCACGCCAACCAATCGCGAACGCAAGGCTGATCAGTTGATCCGTGAAGAGGCTGAACACTTCATCCTGAACGGGGCGAAGATCTACCGCGATGTTTCAAGTGAAACATTGCGGACGAAATCCTAGTCGCGCCGAATAGTCAATGACTATTTGGCGATCTTCAAGTGACTATTTGGCAGCAGATGAAGCTGCAGCCGCGGGAGAGGCCGCGAACGACGGCGCCGGCGATGCGGCGCTCGACGCGGCTGCCATTGCGCTGCGCGACAGAAAAAGACGCGACGGTTTGTTGAGCTGCGTGAAGTAATAATCGCTGACAGAATATACTGCTTTGCTCGCGGTCGACGCGGCGTAATACTGCGTCGTCGGACCGGGGAGTTCGCCAGGAGCGGGCGGCGTCGCCGGCTTAATACTCACCTTCGAGAGCTTCATATCGCCGAGCTGCTTGCCGCTCTTGTCGAACAAGGTCACGTCGATCGCCGGCGCGTTCAGGCCGAACGGCATGAAGCTCGGCATCGGGTCGGCGACGATCGCATTGCCTTTCAGGTCGCGCAGCTGATCGAGGAAGCGCTCGACCACCGGCACGTCGGCGCTCGAGCTTTTGCCGCCGGCGACGATGTCCCATTTGCCGGCGGGCGCGCGCTTCAGCGTGAATGTTCCGGATTCATCCTTGATGTTGAGCGATTCCACATTGGCCGGATCGAACGCGAACACGGTCTTGTCGCGGAGCGCAAGCAGCGAGCGATCAACGTCGTTCATCACATACTCATGGACCGTGTAGACTGGCGCGCGCTCGCCCCGTCGGACGTAGACACCGTCCTTGCCGGCCTCGGTCTGCTTGAAGCCGAAGAGGAGAGACTGCTGCGTGCCATTTTTGAGATAGACGGTTGCCATCACATGCGGCTTGCCGAGGCCGTACTCCGTGACTGCGGTTGGCGCGTCATTAATGAAATCCGCGACCTTGGCGTTGAGGAGCGCGCTCAGCGCCTCGCGCACCTGCGTATCATCGGCCTTGTAGACGGCGGGCTGGACGATTTTCCAGTTGTCGCCATCGCGATCGATTTCGATCGTGGTGCCATCGTCCTTCGCCAGCACGAACTTCTGCACCTCGTCCATCGTGAACGACATCAGATCGCGATTGCGCATGTCGTTGAGCGACTTGTTCATGCCCGACTGGAACGCGGACTGCGTGAGCATCACGGCGGGCTTGTCGGTGGTCTTGATGTACGCGTTGAAGCCGATCGGCGTCGTCTTTCCGACCTCGATGCCCGGATAAGCCTTGCCGGCGAAAGTCGTCACGGTGACGGTCACCTGCGGCTTGTCGAGTCCGAAGGGCTTGAGGTCGGTTGGATTGTCCTCAACGGTCTTGACCAACTCGCAATCGGCGATTGCTCGCGCGAGGTTGTTCGCTGCGGTCTGATCGGCGTCAGTGCCTACGGGCTTGACGATCGACCACTGGCCGAACGACTTGTTGCGTTCGAGCTCGAGCTCGCGGTCGGGATACTTGAGTACAATCTTCGCGATATCGTCGGGCTTCAACTGGAACAGCTTCTGCGTGGTCTCTTCCGGCTTGGCGAACTTGCCGACGTAGAGCGCGTAGCCGCCGATAATCGCGAGCACGAAGATTGCAATGATCGTATTGCGGAAATTCATCGACGAAAAATGCCGTGGCGCGCCTTGCTAATTGCGCCGCTCCCACCACACCGCGATGCCGATAATCAGCAACAGCTCGGGCAGCATCAGCACCGATAGTGCAAACACGATCGCAAACTGATCGACCGTGAGGCGAAAGCGCGACGCCCGCATCGAGCGCGGACGAATCGAAATCTGGCTCTCCTCGCCCGCAAGCCAGTCCATGCTGTTGATGAACAGGTCGCGGTTGAAGAACTCGGTCGAAGTCTGGTTGTCGGCGAAATCGGTGCTGCCGAACACGACCATCCGCGCCTCGCCGCTTTTGGCGTAGCCCAGTTGCTCGAGGTTACCTTCCATCGCCTCGGCCACGGAAAGCGGCCCGCGGATATCCTTGGCATCGAGCTGGGCCTTCTGTTGGCGGAAAAGCGTATCGAGGTCGGTCTCGCCCCACGAGCTCTCGCTGGTCTTGGCGAGCGACGTCACGGTGATGCCGGGCTTGAGCTTCGCCGCGGCGCCGATCGATCGCGACATCGGGAACACTGTACGCTGCGTGAAATCCTTCGTGATGGGATGCACACCGTAGCTCTGCACCAGGGGATTCAGGCCGAGCTCGGGGCCTGCGAAGAGGCGCACAACCTGGTCGACGATGACGTCGTTGTCGACGGTGATGCCCCAGTCGCCGAGCAGGCCGATGAGCGCGGATTCATCAATCGGCTGGTCGGGCCGCTGCGGCCTGAGCGTCGTGACGATCCGCCCGCCGCCCTTCAGGTATGCGTTCAGCGCGTCGATCTCGTGTGGCAGGATCGGTTTGATCGGACCCGCGATCGCCACGATATTCGCGTCGTCTGGCACCTTGGCCTGCGTCGCGAGCAGGAGCTTCCGAACTTCGTAGCCCTCACCCTCGAGGTCTTTCTTCAACGCGCCGTAGCCGTTCGGCGAATCGGTGTTGTCGATATCGGCTTCGCCGTGGCCGTCGAGGAACTCGATCACCTTGGTCGTGCGCTTGCTGACACGCAAGATCGCGTTCGTGAGCGCTTCCTCGTTGAGTTCGGTGATGTTAGTACCGTTGCCGGTCTTGTCGTCGCCGTATTGCAGATGCGTCGTGCCCATCACCGAGACTTTGTAGCGCTCGGCGAGTTCTGGATGCTGGTCGGGATCGACCACCTCAAACGTCACCTTCGGCGACGAGTAAGCATAGGTCTCATACAGCTCGCGCGCTTGGGGATTCGCGCCGCCTTGGAAGAAGCCGTAGAGCTTGAGCGGCTGCTTCAGGTTCTTGAGCACGGCCTGCGACTCCGTCGAGAGGCTGTAGATTTTCTCGGTCGTCAGATCGAGCCGCGTATGATGCAGCGACGAGATGTAGTTGACTGCGCACAGGATCAGGATGAACACGATCGAATACAGGACCGCGTTCAGCCCGTAGCGCGTCGAGCGTTGTCCCGCGAGTGACGCGATGTCCGAGTAGCTCGACATGATCCAGAGGACCAGCGAGAAGACACCGGCCACGATGTTGACCACGACGAAGAGCCGGAAGCCGGTCGCGATGAAGTAGTCGATCAGGCCGAATGCGACCAGCACCAGGCCAAGGATTCCGTAGAGCGCCGTTGATCGCCGCATAATGAGCCTAGCGCCAGCGCACCGATTCGACCGAGCGCTGCGTGAGGAAGAGCGCGACCACGATCACGCTCAGGAAGTAGACGATATCGCGCGTATCGATAATCCCCGACACCATCTGGCCGAAGTGATCGGGCAGTGAGAGGTAGCGCAGCAGGTCGCCGAACTGGCTGCCGCCCGCTTCCGCCGGCCACGAGATAACGTACAGCAGAAGCAGCAGGCCGAAGCAGGTGATCGCCGCGATAATCTGATTCTGCGTGATCGAGCTGGTGAAGAGGCCGATTGCGACGAAGCTTACCGAGAGAAACGCAATTCCGATATAGCCGGACATCATCACGCCGATTTCAGGGTTACCGAACATCACAAGGATGAGCGGGAATATTCCCGCCAGACCGATCATAATCAGCATGAAGACCGCGGCCGCGATAAACTTGCCAGCGACGATCTCACCGGTGCGGACCGGCGCGGTCAGCAACAGTTCGTAAGTGCCGGTGCGCTTCTCCTCGGCGAAGCTCCGCATCGTGATCGCCGGCACCAGAATGACGAGCACGATCGCGAGGTTGTGCAGCAGCGGCTCAATCACCGCGTGATTCAAATTGAGGCGCGCCAGCACCTCGGGATTCTGCATCGCGGTGTACATCTGCAGCACGACTTCGAAGTAGCGCAGCATGTTGAAGAAGAAGAATCCGCCGAGCAGCAGGAACACTGACATCACCACGTAGGCGACCGGCTGCACGAAATAGCCCGCGAGCTCTTTGCCCGCGATCGTAATTGCGTTTCTCATTTTTGACGCTGCGACGGAATCAGGCGTGACCCGCGCCAACCTCCTCCAACGTTTCCTCGGCGCGGCCGGCATCTTCCGGATGCTCTTTCGATATTGCGTGCAGAAACACTTCTTCGAGCGACGTGCCGGCCGGAAGCTTTTCGAGCTGCTCCTCGAGCACGACACGGCCGTCGGCGATGATCACTACTTTTTGGCAGATCTGCGAGACCTCGGGCAGGATATGGGTCGAGAGCACAACCGTGCGATGACCGGCGAGCTTGTGAATCAGCTCGCGAATCTCGTGGATCTGCCGCGGATCGAGCCCGATCGTCGGCTCGTCGAGCACAAGCACGGGCGGATTGTGAATCAGCGCTTGTGCGAGCCCGACGCGCTGGCGATAACCCTTCGACAGATGCCCGCAGATGCGATGCGACATTTCCTCGAGGCCGCAAACCTTGAGCACATGCTCAAGCGCCTCGTCGACCGCCGATCGGCCAAGGCCGCGCAGCCGCGCCACGAAGCGAAGGTACGCATCGACGCGCATATCGGTGTAAAGCGGAGGATTCTCCGGCAAGTAGCCGATTTTGCGCCGCGCTTCGAGTGAATTCTTGAAGATATCGAGCCCGTCGATCAGCACGGTGCCGGAGGTTGCCGGCATGAAGCCCGTGATGATGCGCATGGTCGTGGTTTTGCCTGCGCCGTTGGGGCCGAGAAAGCCAAGGATTGCGCCCTCGTCGGCTTTGAACGAGATACCCTTGACGGCAACTACGTTTCCGTAGCTCTTAACGAGATTCTTGACCTCGATCATCCAGATGTCCGATCTAGAAGGGCCGTTTTCTTTAATAAGACTGGCGACCGCTTCGGCAAATTCAAAACGTTGGAAGCAACAAAAAGGAATAAACTCGCCAAGTCATACTGTCAATACGATGCTTGCCTAAGCGGTCGGCGCGCGTCTCACCACGCAACCGGCTTCGCAAGCGCACGAGTATCGGCTACTTTCGATTCATGGCGGGTGAGCATCGCGACGATTTAATCCTGGTTGACGGTTCGGGCTACATCTTTCGCGCATTCTTCGCGCTGCCGCAGCTCAACAACTCGCGCGGGATGCCGACCAACGCCGTCTACGGCTTCATCCGCATGCTCCTCAAACTGCTCAAGGAAGAGCGGCCGTCCCATATCGCTGTCGTCTTCGATTCGCCGAAGCGCACGTTCCGCGACGATTTATTCGCCGAATACAAGGCCAACCGCAGCGAGGCGCCGAGCGACCTCCGCGTACAGATTCCGTTCGTCCATCGCGCGGTCGAGGCGTTCCGCATCAAGAGCATCGTCAAGGAGGGCTACGAGGCCGACGACGTGATCGGCACGCTCGCGATACGTGCGGCGAAAGCCCGCTTCACGACCACGATCATCACTGCAGACAAGGATTTCATGCAGCTCGTCGGTCCGCAGGTGACTCTCTGGGATACGATGAAGGAACGGCGTATCGGCCCGCGCGAGGTGAAGGACCGCTTCGGCGTCGAGCCGTCAGCGTTGGTTGAGATCGCGGCGCTCACCGGCGACCAGATTGACAACGTGAAGGGCGTGCCGGGCGTGGGCGAGAAAACCGCCGCCGCACTGATCCAGAAATTCGGTAGCATCAAGGAACTCTACGCCCACCTCGATCGTATCGAGGAGAGCGGCATCCGCGCGGCGAAGCGCGTCGCGGGCCTCCTGCAGGAGCATCGCACCGACGTCGAGCTCGCGCGGAAGTTAGTGAAAATCGAAACCGACATGCCGCTCGATATCGCGCCGGAGGATTTGCGCTGGCCCGGCATCGATGAACCCGCGGTCGCCGAGCTTCTGCGCGAGCTCGAGTTCTCGTCGCTGATGCAGGAAATCGCACCGTCGCAGGCCCAATTGCCGATGAGCACGTCCACGGAAGTAGTGCTCGCGGCGGGCAAGACGGCTGACGCGCTGCAGAAGGCCGCGGCGGCGGAACGAATCGGCCTCGACCTGGAGACCGACCCGTCGGGCGCGGAGCGGCTTCAGATCTACGCCGATGACCAGACCTACGTCCTCGGACCGTCGCAGATTCGTGACGCCGCGGAGTTGCTCGGGGCGAAGACCCCGCTCAAGGTTTGCCACGATCTGAAGATGCATCTGACGCGCCTCGCCCGCCACGGTGTGAAACTGGCCGGCGTCGATTTTGACACGATGCTCGCGGGTTACATCATCAACTCGGGCCGCACCGAGCCACCGATCATCGATCTTTACCATGAGCATCTGGCACCGCTCGGCACGCGCGCTCTTCCCGGCACCAACGCCGAGGTTGTTGCAAAGCTAGAGCCTGTGATGACCGCGAAGCTTGAGTCAGACGGACTCATGAGCCTGTTTCGCGATATCGAGATGCCGATCGCATCGATCCTTGCGGAGATGGAACAAACCGGCGTCCTTGTTGACCGCGAGGCGCTCTCGGCAATCTCGCGCGAGTTCGATGAAGAGGTTCGGCGCCTCGAACGCGAGTGTTATGAACTTGCGGGCAAGGAGTTCAACCTGAACTCGCCGATCCAGCTCCGCGACGTGCTGTTTGACCATCTGAAGCTCGCCACCAAAGGTCTGAAGAAGACCAAGAGCGGCTACTCGACCGATGCCGATACTTTGGAGAAGCTCGCCGGCCTGCATCCGATGCCGAAGAAGCTCATCGAGTACCGCGTCATCGCCAAGTTGAAATCCACATATGCCGATGCCTTGTCAGGCCTCATCGACCCACGCGACAGCCGTGTTCATACGACTTTCCATCAGGCGCTGGCGGCGACCGGCCGCGTCAGTTCGAGCGATCCCAACCTGCAGAACATCCCGACACGCTCGGTCGAGGGCCGGCGAATCCGGCGCGCGTTTATCGCGGCCAAAGGATGCCGCCTGCTCTCGGTCGACTATTCGCAGATCGACCTCCGCGTGCTGGCTCATCTTTCGGGCGATCCGACGCTGGTGAGCGCCTTCCAGCATGGCGAGGATATCCACGCCCGGACGGCGTCAGAGCTCCTTGGCTTGAAGCCCGGGCAAGTCGACGCGGACGCGAGGCGCATCGCAAAAACCATAAATTTCGGGATTATCTACGGGATGGGCCCGCAGAGGCTCTCCGCCCAACTTGGAATTGAGCTTGCCGACGCGTCGGATTACATCAAACGCTATTTCGAACGCCTGCCCGGAATCCGCAGCTTCATGGAGGAAACCGTCCGCAAGGCGCGGGAAACCGGCTACGTGACAACGATGTACGGACGGCGCCGTTATGTGCCGGAGATTAACTCGGGACCGGGTGGATCGAGGGCTCAGGCTGAACGAATAGCAATTAATACGCCGATCCAGGGCAGTGCGGCTGACCTCATAAAAGTCGCCATGATAAGGGTGGATCGTGAGTTCAAACAGCGGAAACTCACCGCCCGGATGCTGCTCCAAGTACACGACGAACTGCTCATCGAGGTGGGCGAGAAAGAGCTCGAGCAAGCTGCGGAAATCGCAAAACGCGAAATGGAAGGCGTCGCCGAGATGAAGGTTCCGCTCGCGGCCGACGTCAAAGCCGGGTTGAACTGGGCAGAGATGGATCCGAGAAGATGAAGATTTCTCTGAATTTCCGCCCCATCGCCTGCGTCTACTCGATTTGAGAAACCCCGGCCGTCAAGACGGCGACGAAGCCGAACTCATCGAGCGAGCCGCCAAGGGCGACTCGCAGGCCTTTGGCCAACTGGTCGAACGCTACCAGAGGCGGGTGGTCGGCGTCGCAATGGCGGTCGTGCACAACCAGGACGACGCTATCGAACTCGCGCAGGAGACGTTCATCCGGGCTTATGAGAACCTGTCCAAGTTCGAATCTCGCTCGAGTTTCTCGACCTGGCTCTATCGTATCGCAGCCAATCTATCGATCGATTTCCGCCGCCGCGAAGGCCGGCACGTGGTGCTCCGCGGCGAGGATGCCGACAATGAGTTCAACCGTATCCCGACCGACCAGGGTGATTCATTCAAGGAGGCCAGCAGAACGGAACTATCGGCGAGGCTCCGCGAGGCGTTGGAGGAGTTGACGCCAGAACATCGCGCAGTGATACTTCTACGCGAAGTTGAAGGTTTGTCTTACGACGAAATCAGCGATGTGCTGCAATGTCCGCGCGGCACGGTGATGAGCCGGTTGCATTACGCGCGGGGACGCCTCAGAGGAATTTTGAAGGATCTCTCAGAGGAATGATTTCTTGAGCATGGCTGAATGTAGCGAGATAAGTCTTCTGCTTGGCGCATTCGAGGACGGCGAGCTCGAGCCGCACGAGATGCAGGGCGTCGCGTATCACCTGGCGCGCTGCAACTCGTGCACCGAAGCAATCGCCGAGATCGGCGCGCTGGGACGTGAACTCCGCGGCGCCGTGACGTTGCCCTCCCTCGACGGCTTCCCCCAGGCCGTGATGAAGCGCATCGACAACCTGCCCCAGCCGCTCTGGAAGCGTATCAGCAACTTGGTCGCGCGCAGCTCCGAGCGATTGAGCAGCGGCTTCGCGATGGGCGCGGCGATGGCGGCGGTCGCGGCGATCACAACTATCATCGTGACTCCGTACGCCCAGCAGTTCGCGGGCCGCCAGAGAGCGACGCCCCTGCACCTGGCGGCGACGAAGATTGTACCCGCTTATACCGACGCGACCCCGCGCGAGATCGCATCCGCCATTCCGCAAGAGACGGCCGTGCAGCTCGCCAACGTGACCGCCGATGCAGTCCCGGTGCGCGAGCTCGACAGTGTCACGCACGATGGACCGGAGGAGATGCCGCGCGAGTACGCCTCGGCGATCGCGGACGACGATTCACACGCCGATATTTCGAAACTGGAATCCGACACTCCGAACGTCGCCGTCTGGAGCGAGCCTCAGGACCATACCACCGTCATCTGGTTACCTGACCAGCATTAGAGCGCATGAGGCTGAGCCCGCGAAGTCTCCTCTTCGTCCTCATCGCAGCTTTTGCTTTAGGGGCGACAGACCGTGCATTCGCACAGAGTCCGCAGCGGCCTGTGGTCGAGTTGCATGTTGATGCTGTGCTTGCGTCTGACACTAATCAGGGGATGGATAAGCGGCTCGCGTGGATGGGTCATCAGCTGCAGGGCCTTTTCGGCTTCTCGACTTATCACTTGGAGACTCACGAAGACGGCCAGACCGAGTGCGGCAAGATGATGACCTTTGCGCTGCCGGGCGGGCATATCCTGCACGTGCAGCCGCGCGCAATCGACGGCAACATGATCGCTATGGAGCTGGTGCTGTTCGAGGGCGCGCGCCCGATGATGACGACCGACCTGAAGCTCAAGAACAACGGCCGCCTCATCGTCGGCGGACCGCGCTACCAGGATGGCATGCTGATCATCTCGATCGGCGCCAACACGCTCGCCTCCAACAATGACGAGTGAGATCGGTTAAGCAGAAAGAAAATCAACCTCCAGGTCGTCTTGGTGAGCTTCGTGATCTTGTGGTTGTAAGTTTGCTCGCTACTCAGCGCGGGGGCATGCGAAGCGCGCCGTCGAGGCGGATCGTCTCGCCGTTCAGCATCTCGTTCTCGACGATATGCCGCGCAAGCGCTGCATACTCCGCCGACCTCCCGAGACGCTGAGGAAACGGAATTCCCGCCGCGAGCGCCTTTCGATTGGGCTCCGGCAGTCCGGCGAGCATCGGAGTTTCGAACGTTCCTGGCGCGATCGTGCACACGCGGATTCCCATCGAGGAGAGATCGCGCGCGACCGGCAGCGTCAGCGCGACCACACCACCCTTCGATGCCGAATAGGCCGCCTGTCCAATCTGACCATCGAACGCCGCGACCGACGCGGTGTTGACGATCACGCCGCGCTCGCCATCGGCAGTGACAGGTTGATTCTTCGCCATCTGCGCGGCCGCCAGCCGAATCACGTTAAAGGTGCCAATCAAATTAACGCTGATGACCTTGCTGAAGAGGTCGAGCGGATGCGGCCCTTCCTTGGTGATCGTACGCATCGCGCGCCCGATTCCGGCGCAGTTGATCGCGATATGAACCGTGCCGAACTTTTTCACCGTCTCGGCAATCGCCGCTTCGGCCTGATCAGCGGATGCGACATCGGCAGGAGTGAAAATCGCATTGGCGCCGAGCGATTCGGCAACCTTGGCGCCCGGCGATGCAGGCAGATCGAGAATCGCGAGCTTGGCACCCGCCGAGGCGAACTCGCGCGCCGTGGCCTCACCGAGACCAGACCCGCCGCCTGTTATTACCGCAACTACATCCTTGAGCTTCATTTCAGACCTCTGGACTAAACCGATTGTGAGCCGACAAACGTTATGACCGCGCTGTAGGCGATGCAACCGCCGGCGCATTATGGGCCGAGGGCGGCGCATCTTCCGACTTGGCGTTAAGAACTGCCGCCGCCGCCTCGATCGCATCCGACGATCCGGCGAGCTCGAGAACATCGCCCGTGCGAATGATTTCCCCCGGCTCCGGCGCGTGAAAACCCTCTTCGCCGCGCGCGATCGCAACCACGGTCGCGCCAGTCGAATTGCGAATATCCAGATCCCTGAACGTGCGGCCAGCGACAGCGCAGTCCGGCATGATGCGTACCGCCGTCAGCGAGCCGATGCCTGGAAGCTCATGCTCGCGCAGCGGCGGATGCCCGTCGGTTTCCTCACGCGCCGTGAACGACGCGCTCAGAAGCTGGACTGCCGCGCGCATCTGCCCCTGCATCAGGCGTGCGCTGCGCCACACGACGAAGCCCATCAGCAGAGCAGCGATTACCACGATCCCGACACCTTCGACCGGTTCCATGAAGGGCTGCACGATCGCCACCAGCGGCATCACGACGCCGAGCAGGATCGTAAGCTGGAGCATCTCGATCAGCGCCTGCTCGGCGGTGGCCCACCTCGGTTCGAGCGTCTTGCGCGTTGTGAAGGGAATCGCGCGCATTGCGATGCTGATCGCGAGCCGGCGCGATCCGTAGTAGAGCGACAGCGCAAAGGGCGTGCACACGATCAGCGCGACGACATCAACTACAAGGCCCGCGTCGAAGTAGGTCATTTGCAGCAGATGGGACGCCATGGTCGTGAAATCGAGCGGGTCAATCTCGTTGAAAATCAGGATCGCACCGATCGCGATCGCGCTGCCCGTAATCACCGCGATTGGCCATCTGAGCGACGCGCGCTCTGCGCGCGCCGCGCTCGCGATTCGTACCCGCTCCATCCACGAGTCGTAGAGCGACTGCAGAACGGCGACTGGCTCGGGGAAGTGACTCGCAACAAAGTCGCCTACCGGCTCCGCCGCGCGAATCATGAAAGGAGTAGTAAAGGTGGTAATTGCAGAGACCGCGACCGCGAGCGTGTAAATGAAATCGCGGGTCGCGTTGAGCTGCAGTCCGACGCCGGCGATGATGAACGAGAACTCTCCTATTTGGGCGAGACTCATGCCCGCCTCGACCGAGGTCAATATTCCAGCGCCGCTCATCAGTGAGCCGAACCCTACCGCCACGACCTTTCCAACAATCACGGCGCCGACCAGGAAGATGAGCGCAAGCCAGTGCTCGGCAATCAGCGCGGGGTCGATCATCATCCCGACGGAGACAAAGAACACCGCGCCGAACAAATCGCGCACTGGCGCCACCAGGTGCTCGATCGAATGTATTTCGCCGGATTCCGCCACCAGCGAGCCGCCGAGAAACGCGCCGAGCGCCACTGAATAGCCCGCGTGCTCCGCGAGCAGCGCCAGCCCGAACGCAATTCCGACGCTCGCGATCAGGGTCGTCTCCGGCCGGTTGAGCCGCACGACGAGCCTGATCACGCGCGGCACGACGAGGATACCAATACCGATCAGCAGCGCGAGAAAGATCACCAGATGCGCGACCGTCGTGAACAGCATCGGCGCCGAGACATGCGTGCCGGACGCGAGCGCCGTCAGGATCGCAAGCTCGACCACCGCGGTCAGGTCCTCCATCAGCAGCACGCCGAACACCAGGTCGCGCAGCCGCTGCGAGGTGGATACCTCTTCGTACGCCTTGGCGACAATCGTGGTGCTCGAGATCGAAAGAAACGCTCCCGTGAAGATGCTCTCGAGCGGCGTCCAACCCATCACCTTGCCGCAGATGTAGCCAAGCCAGATCATCAAGCCGACCTGAATCGCGGTGATGAACCCGGAGGTCGGACCGAGCTTGATCAACTTGCGCACGCTGAACTCGAGCCCGAGTGCGAACATCAGAAGAATCACGCCGAACTCGGAGAGCGTGTGGATGCGATCGTAGTTGGCGAGCAGCGGAACCCTGAGATGCGGTCCCACCGCCATCCCGGCAACCAGGTAGCCGACTACGACCGGCTGGCGCATGGCCTGGAAGATCACGGTCGTGACTGCGGCGACGCACAACACCAGTGCGAGATCGCCGAGAGAATTCGCAGTTGTTAGCGGTCCGATCATCGGAAGCCGGCCTTCAGCCGGTTGATCTATGTATCAGCCACGAATCGCTAACGCACATCCGCAACGCGCGGCAGCACCTTGGTCCAGAAGAGCTCGATGGTCTTCATCAGTCGCTCGTGCGGCATCAATCCGTTGTACATCCAGGCAAATATCCAACGGATCGGGAGACGCTTCACGAGATGCTCGAGTTGGCGCGTGACGGTGTCAACGGTGCCGACGAACGCGAGGCCGTTGCTAAAGAGATCGGCAGCTTCTCCCGTCTTCGGATCGTTGAGTCCCGCGGAGAAGCCGAACGGCTCGAACCATTCGTGGCCGCAGAAGTAGCCGCTGTCGTGCCAGATCGCGCGCGCCTCGGCGTCGCTGTCGGCGATCACGATATCGCGCAGCACGCCCATCCCTTCGCCGAGCGGCTTGTTCGATACTCCGGCATAGACGTCGCACAGGTGACGCTCGAGGTCGGGATGCAGCGGCGGCAGGATCGCGGTGACGCCCTGCTCCGCGCACCATCGGATGCTGCGCTCGGACGACGCGAACGGCTGGAACACCGGAGGATGCGGCTTCTGCACCGGCTTCGGCACGACCGAGACCGCGCGCACGACGCCGTTCTCAACGCCGCCGCCCCACTTCTTCGTCGCCTCGAGCGTCCACGGGGTCTCGCCCGGCGGGACACGCCAGTAGCGACCGTCATAACTGACAAAGTCCTGCGTCCACGCCTGCTTGATGATGCGGAAGTTTTCCTCGAACGCCGCGCGGTTGGCGGCGTCGATTTCATCGTGCTGATGCGGCAGCGCGCCGTGAATCCCATGCGTCTGCTGGGCCATGATATCGACCCATCGGCGCTGATAGCCGCGCGCGAAGCCGGCGTTTGCGCGGCCACCCGACATGTGATCGAGCATCGCGATATCTTCGGCGACGCGAATCGGATTCTGCGACGGCAATACAATTCCCAACTGCCCGACGCGAAGGCGCTTGGTCTGCATCGCGATGTAGAGATCGAGCAGCACGGGGTTGTTCGAAAGCTCGAAACCCTCGACGTGGAAGTGATGCTCGGTGAAGCTGATCGAATCGTAGCCGAGGTCGTCAGCAAGCTTCGCCTGCGCGGTGATTTCGCGCAGCATCTGATCGTAGAGCGCGCCGTTCAGGCCAACGCGGCCCTTCTCGATTTCCGTCTTGTTGCCGACCGAGGGCAAATAGAAGAGCGATACTTTCATTCGATTTACTCCAGGCGCTTACGACTCTAGAACCCATCGCGCGAGCGCGGCAAGTGAAATCACTTTGCCGGGGCGGCGCGGGGCGGACTATACTCGCGGCCAGTACCAGATCGAGGATCGATCATGCGGGTGAAAGACAAGATCGCGCTCATCACCGGCGCCGGCTCGGGAATCGGCGAGGCCACGGCCAAGACATTCACGCGCGAGGGCGCGGCAGTCGTAGTCGTCGATCTGAACGACGAGGGCGGTCAGCGTGTCGTGGGCGAGATCCGCAAGGCTGGTGGCACCGCGGAGTTTTATCACGCCGATATCGGACAACCCGCCGACAGCGAGCGTATGATCGCTTTCGCGGAGAAGCAGTTCGGCCGCCTCGACATCCTGCACAACAATGCGGTCTTCACGACCGTCGGACGGATCGGCGATCTCACGCTCGAGGGATGGCAGAAGACGCTCGAGGTCGGGCTCACCGCATACTGGTATGCGACCAAATGCGCGATCGGCGTGATGCTGCCGCGCGGACGCGGCGCGATCGTCAACACCGCGTCTGTGTCGGGCCTCGCCGGTGATTACGCCCTCGGCGCCTACAACGCGGTGAAAGCTGGTGTCGTCAATATCACGCGCGTTACCGGAATCGAGTACGCTCGCAAAGGCATCCGATGCAATTGCGTGTGTCCAGGACCGATCGGCACGCCGCCGCTGCTTCGGCTGGAAGATTCACGGCCAGATATCGTTGGCCGGATCAAAGAAGCGATCCCGATGGGGCGGCTCGGCGAGCCGCAGGAAATCGCCAACGTAGTATTGTTCCTGGCATCGGACGAGGCGAGCTTCGTTACGGGCGCGTTCTTCGTCGCAGATGGCGGCCTCTGGGCGCACTCGGGCATGCCGAGTCTGACAGGCCAGGGACCGGACTGGTAACCGCATTTCATCGAGGAGGTAATTTTCATGTCGCTCCAGCAACTCGAAACTCTCGTTCTGATGCTCAAGGCCGGGCCGAGGCTCGACAATCCTTCCGTTGCGGAGATGCGCGCGGGCTTCGAGCAGATGGGAAAGACGATGCCGGTCGCGCCTGATGTGAAATGCGAGCCGGTCAAGGCCGGCACCGTGCGGTCGGAATGGGTGACGGCTCCAGGAGCCGACGCCTCGCGCGTCATTCTTTATCTGCACGGCGGCGGCTACGTGATTGGATCAATCGATACGCATCGCGCGATGGCCGGGATGCTTTCACGGGAGGCCGCATCGCGGGTTTTACTCATTGATTATCGGCTGGCGCCGGAACATCCGTTCCCCGCCGCGGTCGAAGATTCCGTCGCCGCCTACAAGTGGCTGGTGGCGCAGGGTATCGCACCGGCGAAGATCGTCGTTGCCGGAGATTCGGCGGGCGGCGGTCTGACGGTTTCAACGCTGGTTGCGATTCGCGACCAGAACCTGAAGCTGCCGGCGGCGGGCGTGTGTCTTTCGCCGTGGATCGATCTCGAGGGTATCGGCGAGTCGATGACGACCAAGGCCGCCGAGGATCCAATGGTACAGAAGGATGGCCTGACAGGCATGGCGAAGCACTATCTTGCGGGCAAGGATCCGCGCACTCCGCTCGCCGCGCCGCTCTACGCCGACCTCGCGGGACTACCGCCGCTTCTTATCCAGGTCGGCACGTCGGAGACTCTCCTTGACGACTCGACGCGGCTCGCCGAACGTGCTCGCAAAGCCGGAGTGAAGGTTACCTACGAGCCATACGAGAAGATGATTCACGTCTTCCAGATTTTCGCGCCAATGCTCGACGAAGGTAAGGAAGCGATCGCGAAAATCGGCGCGTTCGTGAAAGCCCAGGCAACGTGATCGAAGGAAAGCAGGTTTCCCGAACGCGGGCGCGGTCTTCGGGCCGCGCCCGCGACGTTTGGGCCGCAACAATCGATGTGCGCGTTGAGGCACTCAATTGGGAGCGTATCGAGCACGAACTCGACGATCGCGGCTATGCGCTTACGGGACCGATCCTTACTAGTGAAGAATGCGAAGAGTTGATTGCGATCTACGATGATCGAGAGCGGTTCCGCAGTCGAATCGTGATGGAGCGGCTCAACTACGGCCTCGGCGAGTACAAGTATTTCGCGCGCCCGTTGCCGCCGATTGTCGAAAGGACGCGCGTGCTGCTCTACGAGCGGCTCGCGCCAATCGCAAATCGATGGTCAAAGGCGCTCGGCCGCAGCGAATCAGAATTTCCGCAGACGCTCGAGCGCTTCATCGAGCTCTGTCATCGCCACGGCCAGGAACGTCCAACGCCGCTCGTGCTTCGTTACGAATCCGGCGGCTATAACTGTCTGCATCAAGACGTTTACGGCGAGCTTGCGTTCCCACTCCAGTTCACCTGCACGCTGAGCAAGCGAGGTCGGGATTTTGAGGGCGGAGAATTACTGCTTGTCGAACAGCGTCCGCGCGCACAGTCGCGCGGAACCGCAATCGCGCTCGATCAGGGCGAGGGCATCATCTTTCCGAATCAGTTCCGGCCGGTGAAGGGAGCGCGCGGCTATTACCCCGTCGCGGTCAGACACGGTGTTAGCACGATCACGCGCGGGCGCCGCTTCTCACTCGGCGTAATCTTTCACGACGCGAAGTAAAGATTCAGATCCGGCGCCGCACGCGATTCCGATAGTTGACGTAGGCGCCGTTGAACTTGCGCTCGAGGTAGCGTTCCTCGCGGGCGATTACGCCGTAGCGAATCCGAAGCAGAATTAGCCCGACGAAGATTGCGCTCCACACGCTATCGGCGCCGATCGCGAGGCTGAGGTAGATCGTGGTGAGCAAGATGTAGATGGGATTTCGCGAGAACGAATAGAGTCCCTTCGTGACCGAGCCGTCGACGGCATCGGAGTCAGCACGTTGGTTCCCGCGGCTCGAAACCTGCCCATCGCCGAGGTCAGCATCGCCGCGCCGACAATGATCAACAGTGCCGCCACCAGGAGGCTTCCGCTGCCGGCAATAGGCTGCGTAGTCGACATTGCGCGCCACACTCGGTCCAGAATGATACCGGGGATGAGAAATCCCAGATAAATCAGCGGTGGCCGTGCGCTAATCCCGGGATTATCGATTTGATCAGTTTGCATGACGCGACGTCTTGGCAACCACCATGCCAGTTCGATCTCATGAGAACGCCGCGCTGGTCGAGTCCTCGTGGCGGCCAAGCGGAATCAGTGCGGCGTACGCGGCCATCGCGATGACAAATGCGAACGCGATCGCGAGGCGGTAGCTGCCGGTGCGGTCAACGATCAAGCCGGCGAGCGGCGGCCCTACTAGCGCGCCGATCGCGCCGCTGGTGTAGAGTGCGCCCATGGTCGTGCCGAGCCGCGGCGTGCCGAATAGATGTGCGAGTAAGGCTGGAGAAAGCGCTACGAAGCCGCCGTAACCCGCGCCCATTACCAGCGCGAACGCGACCAACCATGCGTAGGTACCTCCGGAGAGCATCCAGATTAGATAGCTGAGGCCGAGCACGAGGAAGCTCGCCTGGTAGAGATGGACGACGCCCGCGCGATCGGCGAGTGTGCCGAGAGCGAGCCTTCCCGCTACGCTCGCGCCGCCGATCACTCCGACCAGAGCAGCCGCGGCGACTTCGCTCGCGCCATGATCGTGCGCATATGCCGGCAGGTACACGAACGGAATGAAGAGTGACATCGAATTCAGAACCGCGGAAATATAGAGAAGACCAAACGCCGGCGTCCGCACCGCGTCGAGCAGGTTCATCTTCGCGGGAGTGACGTGGACGGGAGGCCGCTCGACCGCCGCGGCGCAGCCGAAGAGAATCGCGGTCGCGCCCGCCGCGAAGATAACGTCCGTTGCGCGCCATCCGTATCTCGCGACCAGCCACGCCGCCAGCGGCGCAACTAGAACCGTCCCGAAGCCGATTCCCGCGACTGCGATTCCAAGCGCGGTATTGCGCCGATTGAGAAACCATCCGCCGACCACCGCCACCATCGGCACGTAGGCGCAGGCGACGCCGATCCCGACACCGACACCATACGTCAGATAGCCGAGCCACAGCACGTGGATCTGCGACGTGAGGAGCAGGCCGATCCCCATGATTAGGCCGCCTACGCCGAGCACAACACGCGGACCCAGGCGATCGCCAAGATGACCGGTCAGCGTGCCGAGCGTCGACCAGACGCAGACCGTGAGTGAGAAGACAACCGAAGTGAGACTGCGGCCCGCGCCGAACTCCGCGGCCATCGGCTTGAAGAATGCGCCGAAGCTGTAGGCGACGCCATATGCCACGAACATGGCGGCGAACGCCGCCGCGACCATCCGCCATGCACGCGCTGAGTCGAACAGCTCGAGAGGAGGCGGCGAGCCGTCGTCGAGTGCGGCCTGCCCTGCCGACAGCGTTTCCGTTTCCGATTGCATGGCGCGTCTGCATGAAAACTCGCCGACCCAGCGCCTCGATGCAAGCGAGAGCGAGCGCGCCCGTCACAGAGGATCGCAGATCAAGGGCGACTGGATGAGCCTGTCACGATTTGCTGACAGATTGTAGTCGGCAATGCTGGAGGGGGAATCCGTACAAAGCACAACCCTTTACGCGGGCGCGGCCTGGATCGCGTCAGCCTTGGCAGCATGTCGTCGCGCGCAGGCCACGGAACCGACAAGAGCCTTGCTGCAAAAGGGGTGCAAAAGGATACAATCCGGACGCTGCCCAGATATCTGCGCCCCGCGGTACAGAGCCATCCGTACAATCTCGCAGGGATGAGAGCAGACCAGCGAATGGTGGAGCAAAACGAGCCCGCCGTCTCAGATATCCAGGTGACGATCCCCATGCCGGAAGGGGAGCCTGGCGTTGACTTGCGATGCCCGGTCAACAGCCGATTGGCTACGGGTGCGCTACGCCAGCATCGCGGCGGGTCCGGCGGTCAGTGATGACAAGGTGAGATACCTGCGTGCGCGTGGCTACTGCTCCGGCATGTGGGGGTCCGCGTGCAAGTGCGCAGATTTTTCTCTTCGGTCATCATTCTTGAGGCAATAGTCGGTAGTGGGTCAGTTTGAATTTCCTCACGCTCCGGGCGGCCAATCGGGGCAGTTTCGTAGTTCCCAGATGATCATCGCGGTGACTCCGAAGGCCCTTGAGGCAGGACAGATCCCCGTTCTTCAATCTCCTCCAAGGCAATGTCGGATAGGTTTTGGCATCGGGAGCAGCTTTGCAGATGCTCGGCTGCTTTCACTTGAGCTTTCAGCATGGGAAGCAAAAACACATTAGTCAGTGGCTTCACGCTGTACCCTCCGTCTTTGGTAAGCTTCCCATTCGTCCACGATCCGCACGACATCTGACATGTCAAAGAGCCGATCTGTCACCTTAGCCGCCATCGCGGGCGTGCATCGAAGTGTCTGACTAATGCGCACGAAATTGTAGTGCATGAACTAGATCGAGAGCGCATGAACGTAGTTCGCGACTTTTTTTGAGAAGGCATTGGTTGGTGGTGTGAAGCGGCGCATCCCCATTCTCATGCTGAGATTCTGGCGCTCGACGTACGAAGTGCCGATGTAATCCGGATCGGGATTTCCGAACACAGGCCGCTTTGATGTACCCGTGCAAACTGGCGGACTGTAGCGCGCGATCGGCGCTGAAAGCAGTCAGCGCTTTTCGTGCAGCAATTGCTGGCGGGCGCTGACCAACTCCTTGCGCTTTTCTTTGTCGACTTTCGGATAGCGAAGGTCGAGGTCCTGCATCGCATCGACGACCGCAGCCGCCACCACGATTCGCGTGAACCATTTCTTGTCCGCGGGCACGACGAACCACGGTGCGTAGGGAGTCGCCGTGTAGCGGATCATTTCATCGTACGCGGTCATGTATTCGTCCCAGTGCTGGCGTTCGGTCGCGTCCGAGATCGAGAACTTCCAGTTCTTGTCGGGGTTATCGAGCCGTTCGAGAAAACGCCGCTTCTGTTCTTTGTGTGAGAGGTGAAGGAAGAACTTCCTGATCACGATGCCGTTGCGCGAGAGGTAGTGCTCGAACGAGCTGATGTCCTCAAAGCGCTCGCGCCAGATGCGTTTGCCGATCAATTTCGGCGGGATGTGCTGTCGCGCGAGGAGATCTTTGTGGACGCGAACGACCAGCACCTCTTCGTAATACGAGCGATTGAAGATTCCGATGCGGCCGCGCTCCGGCAGACGGATCGCGCTCCGCCACATGTAATCGTGGTCAAGTTCCTCGGCGGACGGTTGTTTGAACGAATAGACCTGGCATCCCTGCGGATTGACGCCCGACATCACGTGCTTGATCACGCCGTCCTTGCCGGCGGCATCTGCAGCCTGGAAGATCAGCAGGATCGCCCACAGGTTCTGGGCGTAGAGCTTGTCCTGCATCTGAGCCAGCAGCTCGATGCCCTGCGGAAGAAGCTTCTCCGCACGCTTCTTGGTGGCTTGCCTCGGAATCCCCGCGGGATCGTGGTCGCGAAGGCGGAACTTGCGGCCATCGTCGATGCGGTAGGGTTTGAGGAGGCTCTTCAGGTCGACCGGTACGTCATTCGTCACGCACCCTTAGTAGCAAGTGGCAAACATGAGGGCGAGCTGATCGACGACTGGCGTTATCGGCTGCCTCTGCGCGGGGGAGTCTTCACCGGCGCGGCAGCGCCTTCGAGAAAGATCTGCGATACGACCTTGCCTAACGCCTGGTCCGAAAGTGGATGCGTTTCCTTGCCGCTCATCAACTCCTGCGAGAGTAGAAAGAACCAGAGCATCCCGAAGAGGCACTGCGCGGTCGCCAGTGGATCGGCGCGCTTGAGTTCGCCACGTTTCATCCAGGTCGCGAGGTACTCGGCCAGCAGGCGGTAGGCGCGCAGGCCGACTTCCTCGTTGAAAATACGCGCGCGCTCCGCGTTGGAATGGATTTCGCGCACCACGACGCGCGCGAGCTCGCGCCGTTCGCGAAAGCGCCGCCAGATTTGACTCACCAATTTCGGAATGCCCTTGTTCGGCGGCATTTCGCGAATCGAGTCCATCAGCTCGGGCAGTTCCGGCAGGAGAGTGAAGCGGCTCAGCAGTTTGCGCAGCAGGTCTTCCTTGGTCGGGAAGTAAACATAGAGGCTGCCCTTGGCAAGGCCGGCATCGGCAGCCACCTCTTCCATGGTGGTCTCGGCAAAGCCCTTGTCGGCGAAGACGCGCAGCGCGGCCTCGAGGATCTGGTCGCGGCGGCCCGCGGCGTATTGTTCGCGTCTGGCGGCTGCTACCCTGGGCATACTTGATAATAACCGACCAGTCAGTCATTATTAAGTTGAGCGTTTTTCTTCCGGTCTGACTGGTCGGAATCCGCGCTCATCTTAGCAAACCATGGCCTCGGCTGTATCATCCGCGCCCCGCACCGCCGCCGCTCCGCAATCCGCGGCGCGCCCCGCTTCCGATGCGTCCGGCCAGCACCAGTGGCTGGTCGCGATTGCTGTCATGCTCGGCGCCACGCTCGAAGTGCTCGACACCTCGATCGTCAACGTATGCCTGCCGCACATGCAGGGCAGCTTCTCCGCCAGCACCGACGAGATCACCTGGGTGCTGACCAGCTACATCGTCGCCAACGGCATCATGATTCCGCTGACCGGTTGGATTTCCGGACGCTTCGGCCGCAAGCGCTACTTCCTATTCTCGGTGATGGTCTTCGTCGTCGCGTCCGGACTATGCGGCGCGGCACAATCGCTCGATCAGATCGTTGTTTTCCGGTTGATACAAGGAGCGGCCGGCGCCGCGATGATTCCGTCATCGCAGGCGATTCTGATGGAAACATTTCCACCCGCCGAGCAGGGACTTGCTATGGCGATGTGGGGTGTCGGCCTCATGGTCGCGCCGGTGCTCGGACCGACGCTCGGCGGCTGGATCACCGACAACTGGAACTGGCGCTGGAATTTCTACATCAACCTGCCGACCGGAATTCTCGCCGCCATGATGGTCTACACGTTCGTGCACGATCCCGCGTACCTGAAAGCTTCGCGCGCGAAGGCTCGGCGAATCGACTACCTCGGCATCGCCTATCTCGCGCTCGGTCTCGGGCTCTTGCAGATCGTGCTCGATCGCGGTCAGCGCGCTGATTGGTTCGCATCGGCGTGGGTCGTTTTGTTCACCGCTGCGGCGGTGATTTCCCTGACCCTGCTGGTGTTCCATGAACTGCGCTTCCCCGAGCCGATTCTCGATCTCAGCATCCTCAAAATCCCGACCTTCGATTACTCGGTCGTCATCATCATGGTGATGGTCCTGGTATTGTACGGCTCGAACCTGCTCAATCCTCTCTTCTTCCAGGACCTGCTGGGATACAACGCCTGGAAATCCGGCCTCGCCGTGATGCCGCGCGGCATCGGCACTCTCTGCTCGATGCTGCTGATCGGGCAGTTGTCGCGGCGCGGCGTCGATACACGATGGCTGGTCGGCGCGGGCTTCGCGGTGGTGGCGTATGCCTTGTGGTCGATGGCGCACTGGACGCTCGGCGTCGGGATGACCAACGTGCTGATGCCAATCTTGATCTCCGGCGTGGGCAGCGGACTGATTTTCCCGACGATGTCTGCCGCAACTCTTTCGTGCGTCGAGCGTGAGCGAATGGGCTATGCGGCGAGTCTCTACAACATGATGCGCAACACCGGCTCCGCGATTGGCATCTCGATGGTGTCGAACCTGCTCAACAGTCGCGAGCAGATTCATCAGTCGTATCTTGTGCAGCACGTCACGGTGTTTGACGCGTGGCGCCTCGACCACGCGGCCGCGATGGCGCCAGGAGGGCCGCATCTCAGCCTGATGCAGGGATTGATCAACGGCAATCCGCAAGGCTTCGGCATGCTCTACGGCACGGTTCAGGCGCAGGCGTCGCTGATGGCATACAACGACATCTATCGCCTGCTCGCAGTGATGGCGTTCATCTTCATCCCGTCGTTCCTGCTGCTGAACAAACTCAACGCGGGCTCATCCGCCACCGCGCACTAGTCGCGTTGCTGCTATTTCAGGAACGCGCGCAGCCGATCGGCAAGCTCACGAGGCTTCTCCTCCGGAATGAAGTGACCGCAATCCGCGATCGCGCCGCCCTCGGCCCGCACCGCGACGCGCCTGAGCGATTCAACCACCAATTCGCCGCGCCCACGTGAGCCACCACCACCGATGCCCAAGGTCGGCATCGGCAGTTTGAAGCCGGTCGCGAATGTCGCGCGATTATCGGCGACGTCCTTGGTCATGTTTCGATAGAAATTGAACCCCGCGCGCATCGCACCCGGCTGCGAATAGGTCCGGACATACTCCGCGATATCGCCGTCGCTGAAGACATTCGCCTGATCGGTGCCATTCATGAAGAAGTACTCGAGGAAAATCCGCTCGCGGCCGAAGGTCAGCGCTTCGGGTAGATCGGGAACGCGGTTGAACATGTGATGCCAACGTGGCGTGCCGCCGATTCCCGGTTCCGCCGGTTGGTCGCCCGGCACGGGCACATCGAGCATCGCGAGGTGCGATACGGCGTCGGCGTGATCGGCAGCGAGCCGGAATGCGACTGGTGCACCCCAGTCGTGTCCGACCACGGCGAAGCGCCGATGGCCGAGGCTCTCGCTCATCAGCAGCCACACATCGTTGGCAACGGTCCTTTTGTCGTAGCCGCTCGCGGGACGCGATGAATCGCCGAGCCCGCGCAAATCCGGTGCGAGCAACGCGAACGAATCGGCGAGCAGCGGCATCACGCGCCGCCACTCGTACCAGGTCTGCGGCCAGCCGTGCAGCAACACGACAGGGTAGCCGCTCCCAAGCGTCACATAGTGAAGTCGTACGTCTTTCAGGTTCGCATAGTGATGACTGAATTCGGCCGGCATGATTTCTCCGCTCGTCTTGGCAGTGCGCACGAGCTTAGCAGAATTCGTCGCGCTGAAGGCTGATAGGCTGGTGATGGCAACGAAGGCCCAAGGGCGAGAGAATCTCCGAGTGATCGATCAACTGCAAAGCGCGCCGACCGTGGTCGTGCTGATGGGAGTATCGGGGAGCGGCAAGACAACGATCGGCACAATGCTCGCGCGCGAGCTCGGATGGGAATTTCACGACGGTGACCAACTCCATCCGGAGGCAAATCGGCACAAGATGCACGCCGGAGTACCACTCACCGACGAGGATCGGCGGCCGTGGCTCATCGCGATTCGCGATCTGATAGCACGATGCGTCCTAGATGGGACGCATGCGATCGTCGCCTGCTCGGCGCTGAAGCAAAGCTATCGCGAGCTGATCGTCGTCGATCCGATCAAAGTAAGGCTAGTTTTTCTAAATGCGCCTCGCGCGCTGGTTGCCGAGCGGCTCCAACAGCGTACCGCACATTTCTTCGATCCCGATCTGCTCGACAGCCAGTTCGATACGCTCGAGCCCCCGCGCGACGCGATCGAGGTCGATGTTTGGCAACCGCCGAAAGAGGTTTGTCGCACGATTCGCGGGCGCTTGAATCTCGCCTCCGCGCGAGCGTCTTAGTCGTGCTGCTGACGCGCCATCATCGCCGTGCGCGGCGAGATTTCCTCCAGCGTACGCCCACGCGTCTCCGGAACGACCGCGAAGACCAGTACCACGCCAACCAGAGGACCGAGCGCGAACATCGACGCCGCGTTGCCGAGCCCACCCATCGGCGCGGAGAGCAATCCGATCAGCACGGGCGAGATCGCCCATCCGATTTGGCCAACGACCTGCACGCATAGCGAATAGCCGGTCGCGCGAATCTCCGTCGGGAAGAGTTCGGTCGAGAGCGCCGAGGTAGCGGTGCGCGCGGCCTGGTACGCGAACATCGTGATCACTTCCGCCGCGAGCATCGCGGAATACGAATCGCTCTGGAACAGCGCGTACATCGCGGCGCCTGATACGACGTAGAACGTCGCCGTCGTGAATCGGCGCCCGATGCGATCCATCAGGAAGCCGCAGAGAAGCGAGCCAGCCGTGCCCGCCATGTAGGCCAGGATAAAGGCCATGCTGACCTCGGCCGCTGTCCAGCCGTGATCACGCCGCGCGTAGAGGCTGAAGTAAGTGACAGTGGGCCCGCCGATGAGTCCGATCGAATTCCACATTGTGGCGATCAGCAGCAATCTCCCGCGGTATGAACCGAGGAGCGGCGTGATGCACTGCCGGATCGAAAACCAGAAGTCGGGCAAGGTGCGGCTGCTGGCCAAGCGTTCGGCCTGAAGTGCCTGGAAACGCACCGTTTCGCGCATCCCGCGCCGGACGAACGCGATCAGCAAAAGAGGGGCGAGCCCGAGCAAGTACATCCCGCGCCAGCCCCAGCGCGATTCCGACATCGCGCCGTAAGCGAGACCTGCGGCGGTGACGCCGAGGAAGGCGACCATGTGCAGCGCGCCGATGGCGCGGCCGCGCGACTCGTCCGGAAATTCCTCGCCAATCATCGTCACCGCGACGCCGAACTCGGCGGCGAGAAAAACCTGGGCCGAGCTCTGGAAGACCGTGAAATTCGCCACACCCGATGAGAGGGCGGTCAGCAGCGTAAAGACCGAGTAACAAAGCACTGTCACCGACAAGATTGGCTTCCGCCCATAGCGGTCGGCCAGGATTACCACGAAGAACGAGAACATCCCGCCGACGCGCACGATCGTCGCCATCAGGCCGATTTGCGGATCGGCCAGGTGAAACGTCTTGGCAATGTCGGGCGTGCAGAGGTGAAAGATCGTGATGTCGTAACCCTCGAAGACCGTGGCCGACATCAGCATCGCGAAGAGCGCGATCAGGTAGCGGCGCGAGGGCGGAGTGAAGCCTGCGGGCAGCGGGGCATTCTCGGTATCTGTTCTAACCGCGCGCATCAAATCCGGACGCACTCAGAGCTCGCCCGATCTCGCCGTAAAGCTTTCAGATCGAGATCTATCCCGCAAGGCCAATGGCACTTGTCCGATTAAAGATCGATTACGCGAAACGATCTTCGCGATTTGATCGCAACCGAATTACTGTTCCATCGTAGCCAGCTTCTGCTTGACCTTCGGATCCTTAGACTTTCTCGCCCAGCGAGACCTTCCGCGGGCCGCTGGTCGAATTATCGATCATCGTAAGCGTGCCAGGTCGCAGTGCGCTGAGAACGCGACGTACACCTTCCTGGTATTGCTAGTGGTGAGCAGAGCAAGTGCAACGCGCTGATTTTGCGTGGGCGCGTCAGATGTAATCGTCGTTCCGCCATCGCCCGTGCCGGTGATACCCTCGGCGGCATTCGGGAAACTCGTCTGCCAGCGGGCGTCGCGGAATTGTCGGCGTCGAACGCATTTACGCTGTCTTGCTCGGTCGCGACTAATGCGACGGTGTGCGTACCTTGCGTGCCGAGGTTTACTGCCGGCACGTAAACGGCTCGGCGTAGAGGTAGCCGCCGATGGCGTCGGTGAAAGACGTGAACGCGGCGGCGAGCGAGGTCGCCAATAATCCGCTTGTTGAGTTGCGTTTCACTATCAGTCACCTCTTTTGATATTCGCCGCCTTGCTGACAATTAGTGCAAATAGCTCGTGAGCCAAGATAATTACAAATATTAGTCGCTCTCTAGTGCGATATGCATCTAATTCGATGCGACAGCAGAATGTTGAGTGTGTACGCGGGCTGAGACCAGCGGTCGAGGAGTGTTATAAGCGAACTGTCCAAACAATCGTATCCACCTACTCGGAGGTGATTGGTATGAGTGGGACCGTGATCTCAATCGATGCCGGAAGCGGCAGCTTCGATGCCTACCTGGCAACGCCGCCGATCGGATCTGGCCCCGGTCTTCTGCTGTTGGACGAGCTTGGTCAGCACGAACACGTTCGCACGGCAGCCGAGGAATCCGCTGCCGAAGGCTACGTGGCCCTCGCTTTCAACCTTCGAAGTACCGAGGAGAGCCGGGCACTAGACGATATCGACGCCGCGCTTGCTGCGCTCCGGGTGCGGTCTGAGGTCAGCGGCAAGCTCGCCACGCTCGGCTATGGCACCGGTGGATTGCTCGCGGTGCTGGCCGCGGCGCGCCTCAAAATCGACGCGGCCATCGCGTACTATCCTGTCGGCCTTGATGCGCAGCTCGACGAAGCATCCGCAGTGCGATGCCCGATTCTCTTTCATTTCGCCGAAAACGATCAGCGGCTGACGGCGGCAGGGCGCGAGAAGATCCGCGCCGCGTTCGCCTCTGCTGACAGTGCGCAGTTTTTTGTTTATCGCGGCGCTGCTCACGGATTCAGCGATCGCAAACGTGATTCATACGATCGGATCTCGGCCCAGATTGCGCGCTCACGCTCGATTGGTCTTCTCCGCACGTATCTCGGCCCGCGCTACGATCTCAATGCGATGTGGGAGCGGCATGGCGACTGCGAATTTGCGATGCGCGACGTCGATGCCACGATGGCGACGATGGTTGACGAACCGTACGTCAACCACATCCCGACGCTCACCGGTGGCATCGGCAAGCGCGAACTGTATCGCTTCTACAAACATCACTTTATTCCGGGACTTCCGAAGGACACCAAGATGGTTCCGATTTCGCGCACGATCGGACCCGATGCGGTGGTGGACGAAGTCCTCTTCTGCTTCACGCACGACCAGGAAGTTGACTTCCTACTGCCCGGAATTGCGCCAAGCGGAAAACGGGTCGAGGTTCCGTTAGTCGTGATAATCCAGTTTCGCGGCGACAAGGTCGCGCATGAACATATCTACTGGGATTCCGCCAGCGCCCTGGTACAGGTCGGTGCACTGGATCCGAAAGGCCTGCCGACCACCGGAATTGACACCGCGCGCAAGGCCATCGATGAAAAGAGCATTCCGTCCAACGGCCTGATGGCGAGTTGGAAGGAGAGCGCGGCCAAAGATTGATAGACTAGCCACGGAGGGCGTGCGGCTTCGCAGGCACGATTCAGATGGGAGAATTGATCGCGATCAATGCTCACGACGGCGGCAACTTCGACGCATACCTCGCAAAGCCTGCGCCGGGGCGCGGACCAGGTTTAATCGTGATCCAGGAAATCTTCGGCGTGAATTCTCATATCCGTGAGGTGACCGAGCGCTGGGCCAAGGAAGGATACGTCGCGCTCGCGCCGGATATGTTCTGGCGCATCGAACCGCATTTCGAGGCCGGCTACACGCCCGAAGAGGCTCAGCGAGCACGCGCGATGCGCCCGAAGTTCAACTTCGATTTCGCGGTGAAGGATCTCACAGCCACGCTGAGTGCATTGCGAGCGCGTCCCGAATGCACCGGCCAGGTGGGCGTAGTTGGCTACTGCCTCGGCGGCAACCTCGCCTATCGCACCGCGGCGCACACCGACGTCGACGTCGCGATCGCGTACTACGGCGGTGGTGTCGAGCAGCTTCTCGACGACGCGAAGCGCATCAAATGCCCGGTCATGTTTCACTATGGCGAGACTGACGCTTCGATTCCTGCCGAGGCGCGAGAAAAGGTCAAGGCCGCGCTCGCGCATCACGCCAAGGCATCGTTTTATGTCTATCCTGAGGCCGGCCACGGCTTCGCCAACGATGCACGTTCGGTGTTCAATGCGGCGGCGACGCAACTGGCACGCACGCGGACGCTCGCCTTGCTCCGCGAAACCATAGGACCGAAGAGCTAGCGCGCTCTGGACGACCGAATCGGCGATAGCGTGAGCAATTGAATTGAATCACCCGGACGGTCGCCGGCAAAAACCGCTAATGTTTCGCGCTGCAGCGCGAAACATTGGGGAATCGGCAGGCCTCGGGCGGCGAAATCGAAGAAAGCCACTCGGCCGGCGCGCCAGGAGCATTCGGGCGATTTTGCTCGACCAAGTTGCGAATCGAGGATGACTCGTTCATCCCGAGTCCTGTCCACAAATTGTCAACACTGGGAACAATTTTTTTTCACGTGAAAGATTGGCATCCGTCCACGACAGGTACTTTCAGCGACTAACCGTCGGACGTTCTCTTGGTCAGAGTGGTGGAACGTGAGGCCGTTGCGGAGATAGCGCGCCTCGTTGTCGCCTTTGGGCTCTCCGCGTATAACGAGCGGCAATCCAGTGCCTGCCGCATCGACATCAGACCCCGGGCGGCGCACAGGACCGGCAGCGTTGCTGTTGCTGATCCTGGCGGGAGCGATCGTGGCGCGCGGCCAGCGCCCTCCGGCAGCGCTCGGAATCGACGCACCGGCGACGGATTTCTCCGCCGCGCGCGCGATGCACGACGTCGCCGCGATCGCCAAGGCGCCTCATCCCGTGGCGTCGCCCGAGCACGACCGCGTCCGCGATTATCTTTTCGCGCGCCTCAAGGAACTTGGACTGAACCCCGAGGCTCGCACCGCTCGGTCGGGAGTGCATAAGATGCGCGGACCCGAGGCCTTCGCGATCGTCACTAATATCTTCGCTCGGATTCCAGGCCGCAAAAGCACCGGCGCGGTGATGCTCGTCGCGCACTACGATTCGGTGCCGTCCAGTCCAGGAGCGGGTGACGATAGCGCCTCTGTCGCGGCGATCCTCGAGGCTCTGCGCGCAGTTCGTGCCGGACCACCTCTCCAGAATGACGCGCTCGTTGTGCTCACTGACGGCGAGGAGCTGGGGCTCCTCGGCGCGGTCGCCGCGACCAACGCCTCGTCGCTGGTGAAGGACGTCAGGGTAGTTCTCAACTTTGAGATGCGCGGTGACCGCGGCCCGTCGATCATGTTCCAGACCAGCCGGAGCAATTCGTGGCTTATCGAAGCGCTCGCGAGTGCGCCATTCCCGCACGGCGCATCGTCGGCTGACGCAAATTATCAGCGTCTCGGTAACGACACCGATCTGACGATGTTCCTGGCGCGTGGATTTGCCGGCATGAATTTCGCCGCCGGCGGCGGGGTCGTTCGTTATCACACTGCACTGGACGACGTTCAGCACCTGAGCCGCGACACGTTGCAGCATCAGGGAAGCTACGTGCTTGCGATGACGCGGTACTTCGGCGCGATGCGGTTAGGTGGAGATGGCAGCGGACCCAGCGACGTCTACTTCGTTATCGGCGGACACCTCTTTCACTACTCGGAGCGGCTCGCGCTGCCACTGGCGATCCTGGTGGCGCTGATCGTGGCCGGAGCGATCGGGGGCGGAATCCGCGACCGCCGCTTCAGTCTCGGCGGAGTCGCTGCCGGTGCATTCGCGTACGCCGGCGTGTTGGTAGTCCCGATCGTCGAGGTTGCGGTCGCTCTGATCGCGATGCGCCACGCGACCGGCTGGGAGATGCTGCCCCAGGGCACGACCTACGGCGGGACTTATTTCGGCGTTGCATCGAGCGCGCTCGTGACGGCGAGCCTGTGGGGCGGCGGCGAGTTGCTGAGCCGCTCTACGGCTTTGCAAAATCTGGGAGCCGGCGCGCTGTGCGTATCGACGGTCCTCATGCTCGTGAGTGTGGTTGCATTGCCGGGCGCCAGCTACCTTTTGACCTGGCCGCTGCTCTTCGCCGCAGTGGCTCTGGGCGCAGGCTCGGGCGCGTCCAACGGCCATCTGACGGTGCGGCCGGCGCTGCTCGCGATACTCGCGCTGCTGCCCACGACTGCGCTCTTCACCCCCGCAACCGTCGATACCGATGGCACGGCATTAACCGCGATGCTGGCGGCAGTGAGCATCTGGCTGATGTTCGGGTTCGCGATTCCCTACCTCGATGTCTTGACCAACGGCATCAAATGGCTAATTCCTTCCGCCGCTGCGACCATCGCGGTCGCGGCGTTCATCATTGGTATCGCAGCCAGCCGCTTCGACGGCACGCAGCCACGCCCCGACACGATTTGTTACCTGCTCGACTCGGACGCCGGACAGGCGACGTGGCTGAGCGTTGATTCGCGGCCCGACCGCTTCACCGCGCAATTCTTCCATGATCATGTCCGCGGAGAATTGCTGGCGCATCTCACGGGACTGGCCGAGCCGGACGACGATATCACGGGCGACATCGCGGCAGCGGGGGCGCATTCGTTCTCGGGTATCGGCGATGGCCGCGCCATCGTCGGCAACGCTCCGCTGGTCAAGCTCTCACCACCGGAGCTCGTGGTGCGAAGCGACCAGACGACCGCGGATGGCCGCACGATTGCGATTCACCTGCGATCGACGCGCGGTGCGCCGATCATTTGGCTATCGGTGCCCGCTGGGATTAGCGTGCGCGGTTCGCGAGTTGACAACATGTCTCTGAAGAACGCGCGCTTGACCGGCTGGAGCGGATGGTATTGGAATGTGCCGCCGGGCGGGATCGAGGTCGAATTGCAGCTCGGCTCGCGCCAGGCGTTCGCGCTAACGGCAATCGATCAAAGCTGGGGGATGCCGACGACCCCGAGTTTCTTCTGGCGGGCGAGAAGCGCCGAGCAGATGCCGGCGCCGTTTTTCGATTTCGATTCGGCGACTCTCGTGCGCCGCACGATGCAGTTCGCGCCGGCCGGCTTCTAGCGCCGATGCGGAACATTCAGCGATCGCATTCGCCGCCGATCATGTTGATCATCCCGAACGTCGTGATGATGTCCGGGATCATATGCCCGATGAGCATCTTGTTCAGCGCGCCCATCGCCAGAAAGCATGGCGGCCGCACCCGCACTCGATAAGGCCGGCCACTGCCGTCGCTCACCACGTAGAATCCGAGCTCGCCGTTGGCGCCCTCGACGGAGCTGTAGGTCTCGCCAGCCGGAACCTTGATTCCCTCCATGATGAGCTTGAAGTGGTTCATCAACCCCTCGATGGAATTGTAGACTCGCTCCTTGGGTGGCAGCGCGACTTTGGGATCGGCGACCATGATCGGTCCCGCGGGAAGCTGCTCGAGGGCTTGCGCGATGATCTTCTTTGATTCGAAAATCTCGCGGAAGCGCATGTTGAAACGATCGTAATTGTCGCCGCGCTCGCCGGTCGGGATATCGAAGTTGAAGCGCTCATAG
>JASHPB010000261.1 GCA_030038355.1 Candidatus Binataceae bacterium | reverse complement strand
ACTACCGATACGGGCATGCTCACTCGCTTCACCAGTACAGATGAGAAAAAAGCTGCTCTCGTCTCGACCGTGCCGGTCAAACGGCTTGCAACACCCGAGGAGATCGCCGATGTGATCGTCTTCGTAGCCTCCGCAAACGCGTCATACATGACCGGTGCGTCCATTCCCGTAGATGGCGGAATGCTAGCCGACTAAGCCACGCACCGAACAAGAAGGAGTATCGCGGAGTCTACCTATGGAAAATCCAATTGTTTTGATCACTGGCGCCCTGACAGGCATTGGACGAGCTGCCGCCCTGGCTTTCGCCAAAGATGGTGCGCGCGTCGTCATCTCCGGCCGTCGCGACGAAGCCGGGCAGAAATTGCTCGCTGAGTTACGCCACACAGGCGTTGAAGCTGAGTTTTGGCGCGCCGACGTTCGTCACGAAGAAGATGTCCGTGACTTCGTGGACAAGACGGTGGCGCGATTCGGTCGCCTCGATGTAGCTGTCAACAACGCCGGCACTGAGGGCAAGCCAGGTTCAGTGACGGAACAGACGGCCGAGAGCTACGCGGCCACTTTCGACACCAACGTTCTCGGCACACTCCTCAGCATGAAGCATGAACTGCGCGTGATGCTGCCCCAACGGCACGGCAGCATAGTCAATATCTCGTCCACCTATGGCCACTTGGGCGGCGCGGGAGCGTCGCTCTATGCGGCCAGCAAGCACGCGGTCGAAGGACTTACGCGATCGGCGGCGCTCGAGGCGGCGGAGTTTGGCGTGCGCGTCAATGTCGTTGCTCCCGGACCGATCGACACAGCGCTACTGAACCGCTTTACAGGGACTGCCGAACGCAAAGCAGACTTGGTGGCGGGAGTCCCGCTGCAACGCATGGGCAGGCCAGAAGAAATTGCCCAATTGATCGTTTTTCTCGCATCTGACAAGGCGTCCTTCAGCACCGGAGCAACTTTCGCCGCCGATGGCGGCAAGACGGCGCGATAAAATGTTCGGTGCCACTCCACGATCGCACGGTAAGGAATATTCAGGAGGCATGTGATGGCTCGCGGAAGTATCAGTCATATTGCGCTGACGGTCAGTGACTTCGAGCGCTCGACTGCATTTTACGACAAAGTTTTTGAATTCATCGGCTTCAAACGCGTTGAAGTTCCGGAATCGACTCAACAGGCGATGAAGACACGCCTCAAGGCGTGGGTCGGGCCAGGCTATTCAATAAACATCCGACCATCAAAAGGCGCATTTGCTCACCGGCTGCACGATCGCAATACCCCCGGACTTAACCATCTAGCCTTTACAGCAGAGAACCGATCAGACGTTGAGAAGATGCATGAGCTGCTTAAGGAAATAGGAGCGACCGTGCTCAACGCGCCGGCGGGATATCCGTACTCGCCCGGATATTTCGCGGTCTATTTCTCCGATCCTGATGGGCTCAAGTTTGAGTTCGCTCACGCACCGAGAGTTTAGGGATTCATCGGCAGGAAGACGCCACAACAATCCTGAGGACGAGATTCTATGGAATATGGCATCGCTCTAGCATCCAACGTCGACGCCTGGAAAACAGTGAAGCGCGCAGAAGATCTCGGCTTCACCCACGCATGGTTTTACGATTCGCAACTGCTGGCTGCCGATATTTTCGTTTCGATGGCGCTGGCGGCAGAACACACTTCCAAGATAAAGCTCGCAACCGGCGTGATCGTGCCGAGCAATCGCATTGCGCCGTCATGCGCGGCGGCGCTCGCGACACTAAACAAGCTCGCTCCGGGCCGGCTCGTCTTTGGCGTCGGTACCGGATATACCGCGCGGCTACCGATGGGCCTCGGACCGATGAAACTTTCGGCGCTGCGCGACTATATACGTGTCGTCTATGGGCTTTTGAAAAACGAAATTGTCGAATGGGAGTTCGAGGGCGCACGGAGGAAAATCCGATTCCTGAACCCTGAGGTCGGCATGATCAACACGCGTGACAAAATCGCGCTACATATATCCGCATTCGCGCCCAAGGCTCGGAAGCTGGTTGCGGAAATTGCTGATGGATGGCTTACGTTCAGCTCTTCGTTGCCGCGCGCCGCGGAAGAAGCCGAGGAACTCAATAAAGCCTGCCGTGAGGCGGGCCGCGATCCGCGGTCGTTGCACAAGACCACCTTCGCGCTCGGATGCGTGCTGAAGCCGGGCGAGTCCGAGACGAGTCCGCGTGCGAAGGCTCAAGCGGGGCCGTTGGCCGTTGTGTCTCTGCATATGTTGCTCGATGACGCGACTCAGGGTGTTTTGCCGGCAAAGATCGAACGGCTCGTGACCGCGTACCGTGAGCAATACCTAACTTATCAACCCTCCGATGCGAAGTACTTGCAGATACATAAGATGCACTTACTCGGCGTGCGCCCTGAAGAAGAGAAATTCCTCACCGAGGACCTTATCCGATGGGCCACCTTCACCGCGACTGAAGACGTTCTGCGCGAGCGCCTAATTTTGCTGGCGCAAGCAGATTACGATCAGTTCGTAGTGCAAATGGTACCTGGCCATGAAGACGCCATTGAGGACTGGGCACGCTTATTCAACAAAGTGTAAACCGGTTCCAAAGGCTGGACATGGAGTTCTTTTACGCGCCGCCGACAAACAGATAGAAGCCGATTTTTCGACGCCTGAGAGACCTGTGCCATGATGCCCGATCTGGTCGAGAGTGCACTTCAGCAGCCGCCCTTTTCTTCTGTTCGCACTCGTCTTCTTTTCACTATGCAACTGCAACTTAACCCGGTCGCAGTGGTGGGAGACATCGGCGCTGGCACGAGGCGGCTTGGTCTTCTAACCGGCGGAACGGTAGCCGGTGACCGCGTGAGCGGCAAGGTGCTGGCCGGTGGCATCGATTGGCAGACGCTTCGCGGCAACGCGTCGTTGCTCCTGGACGTACGCCTCGGCTTTCAATGCGACAACGGAGCGATTGTGACTATGGCCTATCGGGGCGTACGGTACGGTTCTCCTGAGATCATCGGGCGACTGGAGCGGGGCGAGGAGGTCGATCCGGCGAACTACTATTTCCGAATTGCGCCGATGTTCGAGACATCGGACCCGGAGCTCGCTTGGCTCAACGACATCGTGGCCCTGGGGATCGGCCATCGTTTTGCGGGCATGCCGGTCTACAAGGTTTTCGAAGTGCTATGACGGGGCCGCGTCGCACCGCCTCAGTACGAGCCGGTGTGAATGCAATTCTCCGAGGGGCTGATTACACCATAACTGCGTAGGGTCATTGGGAAAATTGCTATCTGTAATAGATCCGAAGCGAGCAGATTTGGCTCATAGCTCGGAACACCGAACAGCCGAAACCGATAGGAGCACCAGCAGTTTCTCAGACCGGCGATAACGTAAAATCGTATCGGAGTAGCCCTCAATTTTTCAGCGACTGCTCGTTGGATGCCCACGTTAGTTCCGCGCGCTCACTTGCGTGATTCTCCTCGCTCGAAATTCGGTTTCCGTTGGCATTGAGCTGCGAGCCGAATGTGGTCGCTTCTGATCAGTCGTGCAATCGCACTTTCATCAATAATTCTGAGGATCTTACAGTTTCCTAGCGCTCCGAGGAATTGCATTTTTGGAGGCACTGAGCTGGTACGGGGTCTAAATAGCAGCGAGCTGGCGCACCTGCGCCCCCGCTTGCACCTCGACTCATATCGATGGCGATCGCATTGTGATGGCTTGTTTCATAGCCCAGTTGCTGCCTGAACTGGATTTCGACACAGACAGGCGGATGTGCCATTGAATACACTAGGAAATAGTCACTTCAAACGACTGGTGTTTGAGTTTCGTCTGTCGAAAGAGCCAACACAAAGGTGACGCCCAGAGCCTCGAGAGCCTGGCGGCTTTATCGTCCAAGTATCGAGAGCGCATTGCGCAATGGCTCACTGGAAATCTGAATCAGTCCTGAGAACGGGTGATCGAGTTCGAGGATCAAGAACAGCGCACCCGCGACTGCCAGGGCGCTAACCATTAGGGTGACAACTGCAGTTGCATTGTGCGGCGCGAACAATCCGAAGCTCATAAATAACACGCTGAGCCAGAAAACGACGACTACCAGGAAAGGTACAGAAATCGCCGACCCGCGCTGCTCGAAGAACAACCATCTCATCTGCCCTACGCTAAGCGCGAGAGACTCGGCTTGCGCCTGAATCGCGCGTTGATAGGAGTTGGCCGGGGTCAGCTGTTGAATCCCAGTCAAGACGACTTCTGTAGGGGAGGACTGAGAGGAGAGCGTACCCGCTTCATTGCTGTTTTTGGACCATAGCCTGTCGACCGTCCCGGTAGCCGCGGTCTTCAAAACGACGCGTATCTCCTTGGTCTCTGGTCCATAGTGGGCGAGCATTCGGTCGAGCAGGATGGCATTGGCCGCCATCTGGGCCAGTTCACTGCTCGTTGAATCGTAGGAACTCTTGGCCGAGGCGACCAGCAAACCGAGAAGCAATGCCGCCATCGTGCCGACTAGGCCAGCACCAAGCTTCATTACGTCTTTGGTCTCGGTATCCAGATGGTGCTCCGGAAGCACATTGCGCAGCCACATACCAAGCAAGGCACCGCCGAATATGCAGAGGAAAATAGTCGCGCTGACTTCAACAGGGTCCATGACTACCACAGCTCATCATCTTAGTTTTTTGGTCGTGGCGTTTGAACGGGGCTTTGATTACACGTTTCAGGCGATGCGGAGAGGGCTCAGCCGCCCCAGGCTCGGCGGCCCATCGCCGTTCCCGGGATCTGGCACGCGAGCCGAGTTGCCTGGTCTCGAATGTTACCCGTCTTGCTTTTGCTTTAGAGATTTTCGCGAAAATAGGGGGGCGGCGAAAAAAAAGGTTTTATTTCGGAAGTGCTGGTGTTCGGCGATGCCGCTTGAAATTCGGTTCCCATTGGGCATTGAGCTGCGAGCCGAATGTGGTCGCTTCGGATCACTCGAGGAATCGCAGGTTCATCAATAATTCTGAGGATCTCGTTGTTTCTTAGCACTCCGAGGAATTGATTTTTGGAAGGCGCTAAGCTGGTACGGGGCCAAATCCTTCTAGGTTCTTGCATCTGTTTGAATGGAATCAGGGTTCGCTTTGAAAACTTGACGATATGCGAATATGAAATAACCACAGGCTAGCAGTATTCCGGGAACGAACCAGACTAATCCGATGTTCAGTCCATAACTCGTCGTCGAGGCGTTGTAGATCGTCAAGCCACTTTGTGTACCATTTATCGCCGGAAGCAGATTAGGGTAGTGGCCAAATGCGGCCGCCGCGAGCATAGCCAGAATATATCCGGAGGAATATACGAATGCACTTTTGTCTTGGCGGCTTGCGCTAGAGATCTTGACGCCGGCTAGAGCTCCGAATGATGCCAGTGGCAAAATCAGACCCGCCGGGTGCGTCAAGTAGCGAGCTAAGAAGTGTGGAAGAGTCAATGGTACTATAAGAATTACGGCGATTGTAAACAGCACAGCTACTATCCACGCGATAGCGGCAAACTCGCGCGCGCGAACTTGTAAATCTCCGCGGGTGCTCATTGCAGCCCACAGGCTTCCCTGCATTGTGAGCACCGCGACACTCGTCAAGCCGAGGATGATTGTGAACCAGTCGAGAATCCCAGGCGCGGGGCCGATGCGAAAATCTGTCCAAAGAGGAAGAAAGAATGATGCGTTCGCGTCAAGCGGGACTCCGCGAATAACGTTGCCGAGAGCGATACCAAAAAACAGTGCGAGCAGGGCGCTTGCTCCGGAGAAGACCACATCCCAGAAAGGAGTCCACACAGCGTTGGTGATGCGATTGCGAAATTCAATCGCGATGCCGCGCAAAATGAGTAGCCAGAGAACCATCATGAGCGGTAGATAAAAGCCACTGAATCCCGAAGCATAGGCGCCCGGAAACGCGAAGAACAGTGCGCCGCCGCCCGCGATCAGCCATACCTCGTTGCCGTCCCATACCGGCCCGATCGATTCAATAAGGAGAGACCTCTCCTTATCGTCTCGCGCGATGATGAGATGAACGATTCCGACGCCCATGTCGAAACCGTCGAGCACGGCAAACATCGCGATAACTACAGCGACGATCCAGAACCAGAGAGTATTCGTAGGATGTTTCCTCCTGTTAGCGAGCGGCGACGACGCCCTCGACCTGGCTATTCGGGGGACCCGCAGGACCGCGCTGCACCTCAAGATAAATCATGAATAGGAACAATATCCCGAGCGCCACATACAGGCCCATGAAACCAAGTAATGTAAACAATCCGTTACCCGCGGATACTAGCGGTGACCTCCCAGCTTCCGTTCTCATCAATCCATAGACAAGCCATGGTTGTCTTCCCAGCTCCGCAGTCATCCAACCCGCAGTGGTGGCGATATATGGAAAAGGAGCGAGCAACATCAGCGCCCAAAGCATTAGCGGAGTCTTGTACAACCTCTTTCGATACAACAGCCATCCTGCAAGGACGAACACACCAACGAAGATCGTCCCGAGCCC
>JASHPB010000260.1 GCA_030038355.1 Candidatus Binataceae bacterium | reverse complement strand
ACGGCACGCCGCCGGCATAGATTGCGGTGTTGGGGCACTCGGGCTCGCATGCACCGCAGTTGATACATTCACTGGTGATGATCGTCGCCATCCGCCGCTCCGGCCTTTCGAGAGCAATTAAACTCAGATGCCCGCCTGAATTAGGGCAACTAACATGACGATAACCGGCCCCCGTTTTCGCTGTCAATCGCGGCAGCGTCGCCCAGCCCGATTCTGCCAACTAGCCCGGGCTCGAGTCATCGCTTCATATCGCCTTGCGTCCACGAATTGCTTTTGCCAGTATCAGGGCGGTAATTTTAGGTCGAGTTTATACACGGAACGCTGATAAAACGAGCACCTGATCTGGCTGTTCGACTGGAACTAGGAGGGTAGGTTCATGAAGAAGACGACGGTTTACGTTCTGGGGGTTCTGGCGATGGCCAGTTTCTTAGCCGCCTGCGGACCGGACATGAAGACGATCCAGGCTGCTACCGACCGCGCCAACGCCGACGCGACCAAGGCCGAAGCCTCAGCGAACTCGGCTGAAGCGGCGGCGACCCAGGCGGAATCGGCGGCCAAGCAGGCTGATGATGCTGCCAACGGCGCTGAGGATGCAGTCCGTCGCGCCAACGATGCGGTGTCGCGGCTGGAAGCGGCCTTCTCGACCTCGGTCACCAAGTAAGCTCGCAAGCGAAACGGCGCAGAGGGTCTCGCTCTCTGCGCCGTTTATCATTTTGGAACCCGGTTTAGCGCGCCGTCATTCGGTCGGTTCGGCTTTAGCTCCCGGCGGTTGGAGCGCTCTCCGGACGTGTTCGCGAAGGGTGTCGTCGCGCTCGATCTTGTCCTCGAGACTCCTGAACTGTGAGAGCGTGAGTCCCTGCTTGGCTGCCGCCTGCTCGACTGTGAGCCCGTGGTCTTTCTGCATCGCTTTGTAGGTATTGATGTATTTTTCGACGTCGGTGGGCGGAACTTCCTTTTCATCGTCGCCCATTTCCTGCGCGACCTCGAGGGACGAGGAAAGCAGAGCCCGTTGCCCGCTACTCAACGCCGCATGGGCGGCCGAGGAGAATACCATCGAGGCGCCGATCGCGCCCGCCACCGCCCAAGCCGCCCGCATTTTGGGCTTTTCGCCTTTCAACTGATGATCCACTCGACTGGCCTCCCAGCCCATCCTTGCATGCGCGCGAGGCGGCTAAAAGAGTGAGACTGTTGCAAAGCGCCGCGAAGTGCTTAACATCAAATCGGCTCGCGTCGCCGACGCCGCGACGCGCGCCTTGTCTGACAAATTCTAGATAGCAATACGGAGAGAGACTTCATGCCTGCCAAACAGGTTGAGCTGCACGAACGGGCCCGAGCGGGAATCGTCGCCGGCGCCACGATGGTCGCGGAAGCGGCCCGCGTCACACTCGGGCCTAAGGGCCGCAACGTCATGCTGCAGAAGAGCTTCGGCGCGCCGACCGTCACCAAGGACGGCATCACGGTGGTCAAGGAAATCGAGCTCGAAGATCACTTCGAGAACATGGGCGCGAAGCTGATTCGCGAGGCCGCCCAGAAAACCTCTGACGTCGCGGGCGACGGCACCACCACGGCCACCGTACTCGCGCGCGCATTGATCCGTGAAGGCATGAAGCTCCTCGCCGCGGGCTTTCCGCCGATCGAGCTGAAGCGCGGCATCGACGCTGCCGTTATCGAGGCAGTCAAAGCGATCAAGAGCATGTCGAAGCCGGTTAAAGATACGGAGCGGATGGAGCAGGTCGCGACCATCTCCGCCAACGGCGATGAATCGATTGGAAAAATCGTCGCCGGCGCGATGGACAAGGTCGGCAAGGAAGGCGTGATCACCGTCGAAGAGGCACGCGGTCTCGAAACCGTGCTCGATCTTGTCGAGGGCATGACGTTCGACCGTGGCTATGTCTCGCCCTACTTCGTCACCAACGCGGACAAACTCACCGCCGAGCTCGACGAGCCACTCGTGCTGTTGCATGAAAAGAAGCTCTCGAATCTGCGTGAGATGCTGCCGCTGCTCGAACAAGTGGTGCAGCTCGGGCGTCCGCTTCTGATTATCGCCGAGGATATCGACGGCGAGGCGCTGGCCGCGTTGGTCGTCAACAAACTCCGCGGCACGCTGAAAGTCGCCGCGGTCAAGGCTCCGGGCTTTGGCGATCGCCGCAAGGAGATGCTGCAGGATATCGCGACTTTGACCGGTGGCAACGTGATCGCCGAAGAACTAGGCCTCAAGGTCGAGAACGTGCAGACGAATGCGCTCGGCAAGTGCAAGAAGGTCGTGATCGACAAGGACAATACGACCATCATCGGCGGTTCCGGCAAGAAGAGCGAAATCCAGGGCCGCATTGAACTTATTCGCCGCCAGATCGAGGAGACCACGTCCGACTACGATCGCGAGAAGCTTCAGGAGCGGCTTGCCAAACTGACGGGCGGTGTGGCCGTGATTCGCGTCGGAGCTGCCACCGAGATCGAACTCAAGGAGAAGAAGGCGCGCGTCGATGATGCCGTCCATGCGCTACGCGCCGCGGTTGAGGAAGGCACCGTGGCGGGCGGGGGCGTCGCGTTGCTGCGCGCGGTTCCCGCGGTCGAAGCGATGAAGATCGCCGACGAGCATCGCGCGGCCGGTGCAAAGCTCGTCGCAACGGCAATGCTCGAGCCGCTGAAGCAGATCGCGTACAATGCGGGTTTCGAGCCGCAGATCGTCGCGAACCGCGTGCGCGAGGGCAAAGGCGATTTCGGTTTCAACGCTCGCACCGAGGAATACGAGGACCTCGTCAAGGCTGGCGTTATCGATCCGGCAAAGGTCGTACGCTCCGCGCTCGAGAATGCCGCGAGTGCTGCTTCGCTGCTGCTCACGACGGAAGCCGCTGTCGCAGAGAAACCTGCGAAGCCAGCGCCTCCGATGATGCCGCCCGGCGGAGGGATGGGCGGTATGGGAGGGATGGGTGGCATGGGCGGCATGGGAGGGATGGGCGGCATGGGCGATATGGGAGACGACTTCTAGCGCCCCGACGAGGGTGGCGCTCAAGGTGCGGGATTGTCAGGATTTTAGCTGAACAACGAGTTCTAAAGAGTTGATAGCGCTTCTGTTAATCGTTGTGCAGCATCCGACTACTATTGTTTGCACTAATAAATGGTATCGCATTGCAGAAGTAATTCGTATCCGGTAATCTTGCGCGGAACTTCGAAAGTGTGAGAAACATTGAAGGGTCTTACTCGCGGCAGCCTACGAGAACTCACTCCGCTACCGCGCAATCCTTAGGAGGGAGACATGGAAGGGTTAATGAGACGAACTTCAAAACTGGTAGGGCTCGCGGGGGCAATATTGGCC
>JASHPB010000259.1 GCA_030038355.1 Candidatus Binataceae bacterium | reverse complement strand
ATTTTTCTGGCACCTTTCGGCAACAATCATTGTATCAAATTCTCCCACACGTCCAGCATCTCGATCAGCATGAAAATGAAGGGGCTCACCAATGGAAAAAATTGCTGTGCCGGCTCCTTTTCACCGAGTAGGCCGATCTGATCGCGATGTATGTTAAGCACACCCACCGATTCGCCTTCGAATGGCTTCAGAGCGATTGAGACGAAACTCCGGTCTCGTTGCGAGGCAGGGCTCCTAAAATAAGCATCTACCGATTGAGAAACGCTTTCGCTGAAGTCGCCCTCACGACGGCACCAGTCCCCAAGAGTATGAGTGTCCTTGTAGGCTTCGAGCGAACCCCGACAAAGCGCCATCGGCGCCCCGGGGAGAACCCGCCAACGTCCGGTGTTCGCATCCCGGTCTATCTTCGGAACTGCCAAGGCGATCGGTACGAGGTCGGGATCTTTTTCAAGTGGAATGCCGCTTTGGTTGGTGGTCGAAAGGGAGCATTCCAACTCCAGTACTCCCCTGAGCGCTCGCAGGTCTGTCTCTTCCGATGAGAACCTCAAGATGCCCCTCAGGCGCTTGATTTCCTCATCGCCAAAAGAGTCACTGGATCTGAAAAGCATTATATTCGCGGCATATCGTGCATCTTCAGGAGCACCGTCGAACTTTGCTGCCAACTTTGCGATACCGGACAGCACGACGCGAATCGCCTGCACCGCGGTCTCGGCATTCAATTCTATCGGAGCGCTGCCACTTTCCGGCGAAGGCTCTACGCCTCGCGCACTGGGCGATACACTTTCGTAGACTCCCTCGAGCGCGACACTGCAATCAAGGAATATCTTGCGGAAGGCAGCGAGAAAGTCGGTTGGCGGCAGCGTCCTAATCAACGCTTCGAGTCGAGTCGAACGATCTATGAGCCGATCTTCGGAGGCACGCCGCTGATCATCACCGGCTATCTGAGCAAACCAAAACGCAAGGGTTGCCAGCAGGGCAGTCGACCAGAAGGAAAAAGCGGCCCACGAGATCGGACCCCGATGCCAATAGAAGGGAAACGCCGACTTAATACTGTCGGTGAAGATGGATCCCACCAATCCAGCGAATAACGCTAGGAGGCTGACGAACGCAGCGTACCAGGGGCTACCGGCCCACGGGGCGATGAGCTTATGTAAGAATCCGATTTCCTGTTCCCTCGCCCATCTCGTGGTGGTCAAAACTGGTGGTCAAAACCCTCCGAAATGCGAAAAACCTTTGGTGACCCCAGCGGGAGTCGAACCCGCGTTCCCGACGTGAGAGGCCGGTGTCCTAACCACTAGACGATGGGGCCGCATCGACAGCCACAAGCCACGATAACTTGCGGCGCTCGGGGGAATGAGCATCCTAACGCCCTCTCCGATCGCGCTCAAGCGCGAAATAGCGCCAATCAGGCGGGGGCGTCGGGGTAAAGTATCATCTGCGTACATCGAAAGAGCGCGATCGCCTTGCCGCTTTCCTTCGCGACGACCCGCGCGTCCCAAACCTGCGTGCTGCGGCCGCCGTGCACGAGGGTCGCCTCGCACGCGATCGTTCCATCACGCGCGGTGCCGACGAGGTTCGCCTTGAGCTCGATCGTCGTGTAGCTGCGCGCGCCCTTTGGCAGATTCTCCATCGTGCCCGAGCCACAAAGGCTGTCGGCGAGCGTGATCACCGTCGCCGCGTGCAGATATCCGTTGGGCGACAGCAGTTCTTTGCGAACTTTCACTTCGGCGGTGAGCTTGCCCGGCGCGACGCCCGTGATCTCGATTCCGAGATCTCCGACCCATGTGCCCTTTCGCAGATCGTTGTATTCGCGCGCCGTGACCATCGGCTCCGATTCTGGCTGGACCGACCGAGATAATCAAAAGAGCAGAAGAGGTTTTTGGCTGAGGAGGAAGGACTCGAACCTTCAATCGCCTGATCCAGAGTCAGGTGGCTTGCCAATTAGCCGACTCCTCAGCGCATCACGCAATATAACCAACCGCAACGGGCCGTGCCACTCGCGCGCAAACCGGTTGCGACGTTAGGCCTATTGCGGACGGTGATTTTGCTAAGCTGCGTCAAATCGCAAAGCCGCTCAACGTGTTTATGGAGGACCGGCCTCAGATGATTCGAATCATGTTTCGATGGGACATCACGCCCGGCAAGGAGGCGCGCTTCGTCCAGCTTTGGGAGGAGGGCTCGCGCAGAGTCCAGGTCGAATGCCGCGGTTCGCTCGGCAGCATTCTCCTGCGCAGCACCACCAACCCGCGATACTTCTATGCGATGGCGGAATGGGAGAGCAGGCAAGCCTGGGACGAGAACCAGGAGAAACTGCTGTCGCTCAAGCTGCGCGGCCCAATGCCCGAAATTATCGATATATTCGACGAGCTGAGCGTGATCGGTCCAATACAGCTCTCGAGTTAGAGAATTGCACGCGCGCAGCGTTGCGCGTGTTCAGCCCGCGTGGTTTGCCTCGAGCCAACGCTCGGCATCGATCGCCGCCATACATCCGGTGCCAGCCGCCGTTACCGCTTGGCGGTAAACCTTGTCGGCAACATCGCCCGCCGCGAAAACGCCCTCGATATTCGTGTATGTCGAGCCGGGTCGCACCTTCAGATAGCCGAGCTCGTCCAGATCGAGTTGGCCGTTGAAGATAGCCGTGTTGGGCTGATGGCCAATCGCCATGAACACCGCGTCGGTCTTCACGTCAGTGGCCATGCCGGTCTTGACGTTCTTCAGCCGCGCGCCGGACACACCGGTCTTCTGCTCGCCGAAGATTTCATCGATTACTGAATCCCAGATGAACGCGATCTTCGGATTCTTGCGCGCGCGATCCTGCATGATCTTCGACGCGCGCAGCGTGTCGCGCCGGTGTACGATCGTCACCTTCGAGCAGAACCGCGTGAGGAACGTGGCCTCCTCCATCGCAGTGTCTCCCCCGCCCACCACCAGCGCTTCCTTTTCTTTGAAGAAAGCGCCGTCGCAGGTTGCGCAAGCGCTTACGCCGTAACCCATCAGGCGCTTTTCCGATGCGATCCCGAGCAGCTTGGCCGTCGCACCGGTTGAGATAATGACGGCAGCGGCACGAATCACGTGTTCTTCGACGACCAGCTCGAATGGGCGCTTGTTGAACCGCACCTCGCTCACGTGGCCCGCAAGAAACCTGGTGCCGAAGCGCTCGACCTGGCGCCGAAAGACTTCCATCATCTCCGGCCCCTGGATGCCTTTTTCGAAGCCCGGGTAATTCTCAACCTCGGTCGTGATCGTGAGCTGACCACCGGGCTCGAGTCCCTCGACCACCAGCGGCGAAAGATTCGCGCGCGCGGTGTACAGCGCCGCAGTGAGGCCAGCGGGGCCGGAGCCTAGAACCACAACCTTGTTGATCTCGTCTGCCATGAGCGTCCTTGAATACCGATGAAATGGAGTTACGGAAGCTGGTTTAGTTTCATTGTAATGCCGCAGCCGGTCAACATAGGCTCATATCCGCTCACGCCCATGCCCAGCAAACGAAGCAGCTCGCCGGCGCGCCTCACTCATCTCGACTCCCGGGGCAGGATCAAGATGGTCGACGTCGGCGACAAGACGGTCACCCGCCGCGAAGCTGTCGCGCGCGCTGCAGTCGTGATGGCACCCACGACGCTCGACGCGATCGTCGGCGGCAAGCTCAAGAAGGGCGAGGCGCTCGCGGCCGCCCGCCTCGCTGGAATCATGGCGGCAAAGCGGACGCATGAACTGATCCCGCTATGCCATCAGATTCCGCTCGAAGTCGTGGAGGTTGATTTCGCTCCGGATCGGAAACGCTCGATGCTCTCGATCCAGGCGCGCGCCGTCACCGAATCCAAGACCGGCGTCGAGATGGAGGCATTCGTGGCGGTGAGCGCGGCTGCGCTCACGATCTACGACATGGCGAAAGCGATCGACCGCGCGATGCAAATCGAGGGCATCCGGCTCGTCCGCAAGAGCGGCGGGCGGCGCGGCGATTTTATCCGGCCCGGCGAGGCGCAATGGCCGAAGACGTGAGCGCGGGCGAGGCGCGCGTCTTCTTGAAGACGAATCGCGACGGCCCGGTGCGCGGTGGCAATCCGTGGATCTTCTCGCAGGCGATCGCACGCGTCGATCCGCCGAATCCCGAACCGGGGACCTATGCGCAGGTGTTCAGCTCGACCGGGGATTTGCTCGGGCTCGGCTACGTCAACCTCGCGACGACGATTGCCGTGCGGATTGTCGCGTGGGGAGAGGCGCCTCCCCTCGACGAGCTGATCGCGCGACGAATCGCGAACGCGCTGACGCTCAGGAAGCGTGTCGTCTCGCCAATCACCAACGCGTATCGCTTGCTGAACGGCGATGGCGATGGCTTGTCGGGCGTAGTTGTCGATCGTTACGGCGATGCCCTGGTGATGCAGCTTCTCACGGCCGGCGCCGATCGCATGCGCGAGCAACTGGTTCACGCGCTTAACGAGTCGCTAGAGCCGCGGGCGATTTTCGAACGTAGCGTGGGCGCAGTTCGACGGCAGGAAGGTCTCGCAGACCGTGCGGCGCTGCTCGCTGGCGAGCCGGTCGGTGAGATAGTTGGGCAAGAGAACGGCCTTCGGGTCTTCGTCGATTTCGAACATGGGCAGAAGACGGGCGCTTTCCTCGACCAGCGCGAGAATCATGCGCTCGCTGGACGGCTCGCCGAAGGGACGCGAGTGCTCGATGCATACTGCTATGGCGGCCTGTTCTCGATCTCGGCGATCAATGGCGGCGCGATCCATTCCGTCGCCCTCGATTCCTCGGCGCGAGCGCTCGAATGGGCTCGCCGCAATTGCCGAGAAAACCAGATCGATCCCGCCCGAATCGATTTCATCCACCATGATGCGCAGAAGTTCCTGTCATCGACGACCGACAAGTTTGACCTGATCGTGCTCGATCCTCCGCCGCTTGCGCGAAGCCGCGCCGAGGCGGAGCGCGCCGCCCGCCTCTATGTCGAGTTGAACGCGCTTGCGATACGCGGGCTGCAGCGCGGCGGCCGGATGATGACCTTCAGTTGCTCTGCGCACTTTCGCGGCGAGGATTTTATCCACGCCCTGCGAATCGCGCAGGCGAAGGCCGGGCGCAGTCTGAGAATGATCCGGCGGCTTGGTGCCGGCCCGGATCATCCACTGCTCCTCGGCCACGTCGAGGGCGAATATCTGACGGGGGCGCTGCTCGAAGACCTTGGCTAGAGCGTTGCCCAGTTCAAAATAAGCTGCTTGATAAGCTCGGCGCTTTGCTTGAGTATAGAGCAAATTTCGGCTTCCGGAATTCCATCTAATGGTGCGAAACATCAGCGCTAATCGTCTGCTGGTCGCCGTATTTGCGATCGTCGCGCTCGGCGCCGCGGCCTGCCATCGCGAAGTCGCGGTCCCGCCGATGCCGATTCGCAACATCCGTCCGACCGACAAGTTCTTCGACGTATGGCCGACGAGTCCGACGCGTGCGTTCATCGTCGGGGATCGCGGCAAGTTGCTCGAGACCGCTGACGGCGGCAAGACCTTCAAGAAGATTGACCTGGGCGTCAAGGTCGGCATCTTCGGGATCCAGATGGTCGACGACCAGAACGGCTACCTCTGCGGGCAGGATGGACTCATCATGCGCACGCAGGACGGCGGCAAGACCTGGCAGAAGATCAACTCGCGCACCAACCTCTTCATCTTCGGACTCTCGTTTCCCGATCGCCTGCATGGATTCTTCGTCGGCGATCGCGCGCTCGTGCTGAGCACTACCGACGGCGGCGAGACTTTCCTCAAGCGTCAGCTGCAGCGCATCTTCCCGCCTGCGCTCGCCGACTACGCTTTGCCGGTCGAGGAGCCGATCCTCTACAGCGCGAGCTTCGTCGATCCGATGCACGGCTGGGTGGTCGGCGAGATGGGCCGCATTTGGTCAACCGGCAACGGCGGCGCTACATGGCAGGAGGAGCAGCAAACGCTGGTCGATCAGTGGAAGCGCCTGCCCAGCCCCAGCGATGATCCGCGCTTTCTCGATTTTACGCTTCCAACCTTCTTCAGCGTGTCGTTCCGCGACCAGAAACGCGGCGCCGCCTGCGGCCTTGAAGGTTCGATAATCCAGACCGATGACGGCGGCGCGACGTGGCATTTCGTTCATCAGGCGGATAAGCCGGGCGCGCCGCCTGACAACATCGTGCCCGGAGCGCTGCAGCTGCCGATTCGCGATCCGCTCTTCTCGATCGATCTCTTCGGCGCCGATCAGGGCATGACGGTCGGCGGCACGGGAACCGCGCTCAGGCTCCAACCGAACTCCGCATGGGCTCACGATCCCGCATTCCCAACCGTGCCGATCTGGCTCAGCCAGGTGCGCTTTTTCGATGCCTTGCACGGATGGGTCGTAGGCTGGGGGACAATTCTCTACACCGATGACGGTGGCAAGACCTGGCACTCCTGCCGGGGCTGATCCTCAAGGAGAACGATAGAACGCGATGGTCTGGTACCGCTTTGGTGAATGGATCCTGCGCCGCCGCTTCCTGGTGCTGGGCATCGTTGGCGCGCTCACCGTATTTTTCGGCTACTTCGCCGCACAAACGCGCCTGGTGACGAGCTTCGGCGAGCTGCTGCCGCAGAACCATCCGTTCGTCCAGATCGCGCACAAGTACGATCAATACTTCGGCGGCGTGAACAACGTCACGATCGTGGTCGAGGCCAAGGAAGGGACGATCTACACCGCCCCGATCATTCAAAAGATCATAAACATGTCGCGCGACCTCGATTTGGTCTACGGCGTCCAGCACGGCTCCGTGCAATCGATGGCGACGCAGAGCTACTTCAAGCCGCTCGCCGCCGGGGCGATCGTGAACACGCCGCTGATCCCTGCCAGCGAGATACCCAAAACGCCTGAACAGCTCGATCAGCTACGAACGAACGTCCACAAGAATCCCGGCGTGATCTTCGGGCAGTACGTGTCGTTCGACGATCGCGCTGCGTTGATCAAGGCAAGCTTTCTCGAGTCGCGCCTCGACTATCGGCGCATCTTCGACGAGATCCGCCGCATCGTCGTCGATCCGAATAAGGACCCATCGATTCGCATCTACGTAGGCGGTCAGCCGATTCTCTACGGATGGGTCTATCACTACACTCCGCAGGTTTTTCGCATCTTCCTGGTCACGGTGGTCGTAGTCTGGCTCTTGCTCTACGCCTACTTCCGCGATTGGCGTGGCGCGCTGCGGCCCACGATCTCGGGCGTGATCTGCGCGATCTGGGGCCTCGGCTTCATCAACCTTATCGGCTTCGGCCTCGACCCGCTCGTGCTCGTCATCCCGTTCCTCATCACCGCGCGGGCCGTCAGCCATTCGGTGCAGATGCACGACCGTTACTACGAGGAGTACCACCGCCTCCGCGACAAGGAAAAAGCGATCCTGTCGGCGTTCGCCGAACTGTTCGTGCCTTCCCTCTCCGGTATTCTTACCGATGCCTTCGGCGTCCTCGTCATCCTGCTGGTGCCGGTCGTCTTCTTACAGAAGCTCGCGATCACGGCCAGCTTCTGGATCGCCGCAATTATCGTGAGTGAGCTGCTGCTCAACCCGATTGTCTACTACTACCTCGAGCCGCCGCGGATTGAGGTTATCGAGAAGCGCGACCATGGCACATTCAAGCGCTTGCTGCAGTCGATCGCGCGCCCGATGCTGATGCCGACCGGACGCGCGCTAACGGCAGTGGCGACCGTCGCCGTGATCCTCCTCTGCGCGTTTTTCTGGACCGGCCTCAAGGTCGGAGATCCTTCGTCGCAGGAGCCGATCCTGTGGCCCGACTCACCATACAATCGCGCGATGACCGCGATCCAGGATGAATTCGGCGGCATCGAGCAGTTCGTCGTCGTAGCTCAGCTGCACCGTCGCGACGCGTTAAATGATCCGAAGCTCTTCCACGTGATGGACGAGTATCAGCGCTATATCGAGGGCGATTCCGACGTTGGCTACACCTTCTCGGTCGCGGATCTGATCTCCAATGGCGGCTCCGCGATTCACGAATTTCAGCCGAAGTGGAATGTGCTGCCGACCACGATGCGGGGCATCGGCCAGCTGCTCGGCACGCTGCTGGCTGGATCGTCACCGCTCTCAACCGCCTACATCATCACGCCGCGACGCGACGCAACGCAGATGTCCGTCTATTGCAAGGATCGCAAGGGCGAGAACATCCAGCGCATCGTAATTCGCACCAATGATTTCTTCAGCCAACCCGACCATCAGGTTAAAGGAGTCACCTTCGCACCCGGCGCCGGTATCATAGGTGAGCTCGCCGCCGCGAATCAGGAAATCATCGACAACGACGTGCTGCTGAATGTGCTCGCGTTTGCAACGATCTATTTGATCGTGCTTTTCACCTATCGCTCGTTCATGGCGGGCTTGTACCTGCTTTTCCCGCTCGCGCTCGCGAACGCCGCGATTAATGCTTACATGGGTGCGCACGATATCGGTATCAACATCAATACCCTGCCGGTAGTCACCGTCGGAGTGGGATTCGGAATTGACTATTCAATTTACATAGTCAGTCGCATCATCGAGGAGCTTGCTCTAGGCCAGGAGCTGCGCGAGGCAACCTACATCGCCTTGATTACATCGGGAAAGGCGGTCGCTTTTACTGCGCTCACTCTCGTTGCTTCAGTGCTCTTCTGGTACTGGTCCGACATCCGCTTCGATGCCGAGATGGGCATGCTGCTGGCGGTCTGGATGTTCGTGTCGATGCTGGGCGCGATGACGATCCTGCCGGTGATGATCGTCACCTTCAACCCCGGTTTCATCCGACGCGAGAAGGATCGCATCCTGGCGACGCGCCGTCCCGACCTGGCACAGCGTATCGCGGCGTCTTCCTAAATCGGAATCCAGCCTGATAGGTTGATGGTGTGTCGGCTCTCACACTCGAGCGGCTCGATCATTTCGGAATCGAGGTGACCGAGCTCGAACGTGCGGAGCACTTTTACCGCGAGGTGCTCGGCCTCAAGGTCGTGACGCATCTCTCCGACCAGCTGCTGCTCGATTGCGGCGGACAGAACCTCGCGCTGTTCGAGGTAAAACGGCCGCCGCTCAAGCCCGACGCACGTCGGAGGAAAATCGATCATCCTCTCGGCAAGGGACATCATGCGTTCCGCGTGAGTCGCGCGGATTTCGCTGCGGCGATTGAGTATCTGACCAAAGCGGGTGTCGAGACCGCCAAACCGATTGATTGGGGCGACCACGACTGTCTCTATTTTCTCGATCCCGACGGCAATTTGCTCGAACTCGTGAGCTACCGATGAAGCCGGCCGAAGTCAGGCACACCAATGGCATGGTCGCGGCGGCGGCCGAACTAATTTGTGCTGAAGGGCTCAGCAAGTGGTACGGCTCGCGTGCCGCGGTCGATGGTCTCTCGCTTGCCGCGCGGGCCGGCGAGATCGTCGGCCTGCTCGGACCCAACGGTGCCGGCAAGACGACGACGCTGTCGATGCTCTCTGGTGTAATTGCTCCCGATACGGGCAGTGTGAAAATCGGCGGCCTCGATCTCGCGTCTAACCCAATCGTCGCGCGCCGAAAGCTCGGACTGGTGCCGCAGTCCATCGCAATCTACCCCACGCTGACCGCGCTCGAGAACCTCCACTTCTTTGGCAAGATCCAGGGCCTTGCTGCGAACGACGCTGCCCGCTGTGCTTCCAAGCTGCTCGAAACCGTTGGCCTCTCCGATCGCGCCAACGACATTGTCGTGGGTTTTTCCGGCGGCATGAAGCGCCGCCTCAATCTCGCCTGCGGCATGATTCATTCGCCCGCCGTGCTGCTCCTCGACGAGCCCACCGTTGGAGTTGACCCGCAGTCGCGCGGGCGTATCTTCGAGATTGTCGAGGCCGCGGCCGTTTCGGGCACCGCGGTGATCTACAGCACCCATTACATGGAAGAGGTCGAGCGGCTATGCTGCCGCGTCATTTTGATCGATCACGGCCACGTCGTCGCCGGTGGAACCACCACTGAGCTGATCGCGCTCGCCGGCTCGGCACCGCGAATCGACGTGATGACGCGCGACGAGCTGAAGCCCGGCTGGTGCGACGGAATCGGACGAGCGGTCGCATTCGCGGACGGTGCGCGCTTCGGCGCGTCGCTCGAGCTCGCCGCTCTGGACCAGGCGCCCGAGGTGATTCGCCGCGCCGAGCGCGCTGGCGGCGAAGTCCTTGAGGTCCACCTGCATCGGCCAAATCTGCAGGACGCCTTCCTGAAACTGACCGGTCATGCGCTGCGCGACAGCCAGTAGGCGCGGCGTCTGAACGATGATTCGCGCAATCTTCCTCACGCTCGGAAAAGAATTCCGTCTGATCGGGCGCGATCGGGTTGGCCTCTTCATGCTGCTCGTCGCGCCGATCGCGGTGATCGCGGCGGCCGGATTTTCGCTCGCCAATGTCTATGGCGGCCAGACTTCCGTGGCGATGAAGTCGGAGATCGCGTTCCTCGACGATGACCACGGTGCGGTCGGCCGCGCTATCCACGACGCGCTCGCGGATTCGAAATCGGTCGATCTTATCGTTGCCGCCAATCGCGCGGACGCCGAAGCTGATGTGCGGCAGCGCAAGCAGGCAGTGCTCGCCGTGATCGTGCCGGCAGGCACCACGGACTCGCTCAGGCGCGGCGAGAATCCGAAGCTCCTGCTCTATACCGACCCAGTGAAGTATCTGCAGAGTGCGCGGATCGAGTTGATGCTCGCCGAGCTCGCGCGCTCAATAAGCACCGCTGCCACCCACGACGCGCGCGCCCGCTTTGCGGCAGAGTCTGCCGAGCTTCGTGATCAACTTGAGCATGCGCGCTCCGCCGCGGACCGCGCTCGCGCCGACGCCGAGAAGCTTTCCAGCGAAAGCGAGCACGAGCGCGCGCAGATGGCGACGCACCTGCGCACCGAGGTCAACGATTCGATGGCCGACGCGCGAGCCTTCGTCAGCGCCGCGCTCAATGCTGCGATGACGCGGCTCAAGAACGAGCTCGACCATGGAGAAGCGCAGCAGCGGGCGAAAGTCGACGAGCTGAAGACATATTTTACCCGACTGGGAGAGGCGCAAAATCAGTTTCGCGACTGGCTCGCGAAGCTTCAGTCTCTAGCCGGCCGTCATGCGAGCGATATTCCGCCGCCGCCCGCGATTCCCGAACCGCCAAAAGATTTGTCGGCCTTCAATCCGCCGCCGATCGATCTCAGCACCTATCGTGCCCAATTTGAGCGCGCCATCAATCTGCCGCCGCCGCACATCGAGCTGCCGCGGATGCCCGCGATTCCCGCGATCCAAATTCCCGATATCCCCCACGTCGGACTCGCCAACGCTTCGATACCCGGCGCGCTCGGCTATACTGAAATCGACCTCGGCGGCCAAGAGGTCGGCGCCGTGGGCGGCTTCAACGCCTTCGATTTGCAGGTGCCGGGTTTCGCGGTGACGTTCCTTCTGATCGGGATGCTGATGGGCGTGTCGCTCGCGCTTCTCGACGAGCGCGATTGGGGCACGCTGGAGCGGCTCCGTTCGGTGGCGGCGCCTTTTTCGGCCACGCTGGCAGGCAAGCTCTTCGCGCGCTTCGTCGTGGGATTCCTGCAGATGGTCGTGTTGTTCGCCGCCGGATGGGTGCTCTTCGGAATATCGCTCGGCCGCGCACCGGCGGCTCTGATGCTGCCTGCGGCGGCGATCGCGTTCGCGGGCGCGGCGTTCGGCCTGGTCGTCGCGGGAGTTGGCCGCACGCGCGATGCCGTGCTGCCGGTCGGCGCCATCGTGATCATGACAATGGCTGCGATCGGTGGATGCTGGTGGCCGATCGATTTCGAGCCCCAGTGGATGCGCCAAGTAGCGCTCGCCCTGCCGACGACGTGGGCGATGCAGGCGTTCAACGATCTGATGATTCGGCAACTGCCTGCGGCCAGCGCCCTCGTGCCATCGGGGATTGATGTCGGCTTCGGGATACTCTACCTCATCGCGGGCATCGCAATCGCACGCCGCCGCTTCGCCGCGTAGAGTGGAGCCTGATACGCAACGGTCGGCAAAGAGATTCCTTGTAATTCGCGGCGCAACCCCGGTTCTTCAAACTTCCCATCCGGTGCGGATGGCAAGAGGGTCAGGTCGAAGTTCTTGCGTTCAAGAGAAGCCAAGCCAAAGTACCGAAGCAGACTCCAACCCAACCCCCAACCCCTTCCGCCACGGGAAGCAAAGCTTTGCCATCGGAATCGTATCTTGAGCGCACTGCTGCTTGCCTTCTTGGCATTGGCTCCAGGAGCGGGGCGCGCGGAAACGTTACACTTTCGAGTCGATGTGGCACGAAGCGCGATCACGGTCAGCGTCGCGGAACCGATGGCCTCGATTCGCGGCGAGGCCGAAGGTGTCTTCAACATCATCGCCGGTGATATCTACGTCGATCCCGCAAATCCCACTGCCACTGGCAAAGTCACGCTCGTAATCGACGCGACCAGCTACAACAGCGGCAGCCCGGAACGCGACCGTACCGTCACCCAATCGTCGCTCGACGTGGATCGGTATCCGACCATCGGTTTCGAGAGCACGAGCATTTCCGGCGTCGTCGAGACGTCGCCGGCTGATGGCTCGGCTACCATCGATGGCGCGCTAACGCTTCACGGCCAAACGCATCCTGTCGATGTCCCGGTCCATCTCCGGTTGACCAGCGACGGCCGCGCGATGGCCGAGGGCAAGACCACGATCCGCTACGAGGAATGGGGCGCCACGGCGCCGGAGATTTTCTTCATGCGCGCCGGCAACGAGGCGACCGTTTCTTTTCATATACTGGCGAACCGCTCCGCCAGCTAAGACCGCGCAACGCCTGGCATGACCCACTTGGCGTCGCGCCTGTCAGTCGAATAAAAGAACCGATTGATGGCTGAGCCCACGATCTATCCCGAGGGGGCCAAAGTGCCGGCCGCGGTGAGCGAGCTCACCGCCACCATCGCGTCTGACGGCGGCGTGGCACTCACAACCTATAAGGAGCCAATCGGAGACCATTGGCAGGTCTTCGCAATGCTGCCGATCGCGATGGTCGAAGCGACCCCTTATCAGCGCGACCTTTCGCCCGCGCACCTGAAGCGGATGGTTGAGGTGATGAAGAAGCTCGATCGCTTCACCGATCCGATCGTCGCGGTGCGCTCTCAGGACCGCTACTGGACGCCCAACGGAAATCATCGCCGGGCAGCCGCAGTAAAGGCCGGGGCGAAAATGATACCGGCGATCGTGATTCCTGAAAGCGACGTCGCCTACCAGATTCTCGCGCTCAACACCGAGAAAGCGCACAACCTGCGAGACAAGGCGCTCGAGGTGATCAGGATGTACCGGGCGCGACTCGAGCAGAATCCGCGCGCGGCCGAGAAAGATTTCGCCTTCGAGTTCGAACGCGCGCATTTCATCACGCTCGGCATCCTCTATGACAAGAAGAAGAGATTCTCGGGCGGCGTCTATGCACCGCTCCTCAGCCGCGTCGACAACTTCATGACCACGGCGCTCAAGGAGTCGATCGAAGAGCGCGAGGAGCGCGCCGGCGCCGTGGCACGCGCCGACGAGCTGGTGACCGAGCTGGTCGCGGCCGGCAAGCAGCGCGGCCTGATGCATCCGTATCTGAAGAACTACATCATCGCGCGTTGCAATCCGCTGACGCGCGCCCGCAAGAATCTCCCGACCTGCAAGGCGGCGCTGTCGAGCCTCGTCAAGGAGCTGGAAACATTCGATTTGGGCAAGATTCATTTCGGCCAGGTGCGCGAGGCAGCGCAAATCGCCGCCGCAACCTCGGTGGCCGAATGAGCTCGCGCAACGATGGCTGAACGCGAGCGAAAAGGCATCCGCGAAGTTTCTTCGTGGGCAATAGGGATCGCCGCCACAGCGTTCACCGCGCTCGCGAGCATGCTCGGCGCGCTCCACGAGCTCGGCTACCTGGGCGGGAAGCAGGCTGCGGCGCCCGCTCCTGTAGCCGTCGTGACCGTAGTCGCCGCGCCGCAGCACGCCGCATCGGCTGAAGGTGAGCTGGCGCCGCATCACCATCGCCATCATCCGCTGCCCGAGGCCAGCGACTCCACCGCGGCCACTCAGCAGCTCGCATCAAACGAGCCGCCGCCGCTACGCGCCGTTTCACCACCGTCCATCGACGGCGCGTGGCGCGACGCGTTTCTCGGCGCCTGTCATCTGATCTCGCAGAAGGGAAGCTTGCTCACGATCGTCAACTACAATCCCTTCAACGGCCACGAAAGCGGCATCGGTGAAGGCACCTACAGCAACGGCGTGATTCATCTCAGGTTCAAGAACCATAGGGGCGAGACTATCGCGTACGAGTTTCAGCTCGGTCCGGCGGGCAAGCGCATGGTTGGAACCATGCAAGGGCGGGGCGACACTCGCCGCGCGCAATGGCACTACACCGGCGCGAGCTGCACGAAGTGAGCGACTAAGCAGCTGCCGGGGCTTGCGACAGTTCGAACGCGCCCGGCTGGATACCCTCGCTCGAGCGCAGCACGATCTTGGTCTTGAGCCGCTGTTCCAGCGTCTCGAGGTCCTTCGCGCCGTGATCGTAGAGATAGCGCGCCACCTCGGGATTGAGCTTCACGATCAGCATGTCGGTGGCGCTGCGCCGCACACCCTCGCGCTGGATTCCGCGCAGCACGTCCGCGGCGAGAGTCGACACCGACTTCACCACGCGGCGCCCTTCGCATCGCGGGCACAGGTCGGTGAGCAGCGCCTCGAGACTCTCGCGTGTCCGCTTGCGAGTCATCTGCACGAGGCCGAGCTCTGAAATCTTGAGCGCCGAGGTGCGCGCCTTGTCGCGCTTCAGCGCCTGCGACAGCGCGTCGCTGACTTTCTTGCGATCGCCTTCGCGCACCATGTCGATGAAATCGACGATGATGATCCCGCCGATGTTGCGCAGCCGAAGCTGCTTGACCACCTCGTCGACCGCCTCGAGATTGGTCTTGAGCACCGTTTCGTCCTGGCTCTTCTTGCCGACGAAGCGGCCGGTGTTGACGTCGATTGCGGTGAGCGCCTCGGCCTGATCGAAAACCAGATAACCACCTGACTTGAGCCACACTTTGCGCTCGAGCGCGCGCTCGATTTGCCCCTCGATATTGAAGCGATCGAAGAGCGGCTCGGCGCCGTCGTGCAGCGAGACCCGGGCTCGTAGTCGCGGCATGTAGTTCTGCACGAACTGCACGATTCGCGAGTAGGTCGTCGGATCGTCGCACCACAGGCGATCGATCTCGCTGGAGAAAAGATCGCGCACGGTGCGGAGCGCCACGTCGAGGTCGCTGAACAGGATTGATCCTCCGGGGCCGCTCTCGAACTTCCGCTGGATCGACGCCCACAGCTTGGTGAGGAATGCGATGTCGCGCTGGATGTCGCGGCGCGCCACACCCTCGCACGCCGTGCGCACAATGAAGCCGCCCTGTCGCGGCATCTGCTCGGCGACGATCGAACGCAAGCGCGCACGCTCCTCGGCGCTCGCGATGCGGCGCGATACTCCAATGTGATTGCTGGTGGGAGTGAACACCAAGTGGCGGCCGGGCAGCGAAATCGACGAAGTGAGTCGCGCCCCTTTAGTGCCCATCGGCTCCTTGGCGATCTGCACTATGATGTCCTGGCCACGACGGAGCTGTTGCTCGATTGGCAGCCGGCTTCGTTGCAGGCGAGGGCGAGGGCCGCGCCGACGCCCCCGTCGTCCGCCGCGCGTAGCCTCGCGCGGGGTCTCGGCTTCGCCATCAGCGAGCTGATCACTGCCCTGCTCGAGCGGTTGATCGTCGACCTGATCTTCGCCGTTGGCGGACCCGACGACCTTGGCAACCGGCTCAGTCTCGACGTCGTCTTCGCCGAGCGCCTCTGCGAGTGACGAGCCGCCATAGAAGTCCGACACGTGTAGGAAGCCCGCTTTTTCGAGGCCGATATCGACGAACGCGGCCTGCATCCCCGGTAGCACGCGCGTGACGCGTCCCTTGTAGATATTGCCCGCGAGGCCGACCTGACGGGTGCGTTCGAGGTAGAACTCGGCGAGTTGGTTGTCTTCGAGGAGCGCTACCCGCGTTTCGAGCGCGGATGCGTTAATTGCGATTTCACGTTTCACGGATGACTATTTCTTTCGCGAGAGAAGGAAAAAATTGCAAGGACGCTGAACGTTTTCAGCATCGTTATCATGTCAGCAGCGGGGCGGAGGCGTGAGTAGCGGATTCTCATAGTGACGATGTTTTATCCTCCGCATCGATGATTCATCGCGATCATACGGAGCCATTTTCAGCTGTGCAAGCAACTCTCCCTGTTCATTTAATAACGTGGTTTTCATATTGACGCCTTGACAGCTTCTACGAACCCCGGATACTCGTCTTAGCATGTCTGCGGCGGCTGCCACCGCTTCAACCTATGTGCCAGGGCTTGCGCTGCTGAACAGCAAGGTTCTGGTCCTCAATCGCTCGTACTTGCCTGTACATGTTACGTCGGTAAAACGCGCGTTTGCGCTGCTCTATCAGGGCGTCGCCAAGGCCGTAGACGACCAGTATCGCACCTTCGACTTCGATAGCTGGCGCGACCTCGCAATCGAGGTGCATCACGAGAAGCTCGGCATCGTCGACGGATTCATCCGCGTGCCGCGAGTGCTCCTGCTGACGGCCTACGAGCGCGTACCCAAACGCCACGTGAGGTTTTCGCGCTTCAACATCTTCGCGCGCGATAACAACACCTGCCAGTATTGCGGCAAGCGCCTGCCTCGCACCGAGCTGAACCTCGATCATGTGATTCCACGCTCCCGCGGCGGGATGTCGACGTGGGAAAACATCGTATGCTCCTGCCATCACTGCAATCGCCGCAAGGGCGGCCG
>JASHPB010000028.1 GCA_030038355.1 Candidatus Binataceae bacterium | reverse complement strand
GCGATGGTGGTGGCGCTCTTCGACTTGCGTAGCCAGGGAGTGAGCCTTCGCCGCAGCGCTGATTGCGAGGTCGATCTCTCGCGTCTCGCGGAAGAGTTTGGCGGCGGCGGCCATGCTGCCGCGTCGGGCTTTGCGATTCCAGAACTCAGGCGGTTGCCCGCGGAGCGTCTCGCCGATATCCTTGGTGATCGATTGTTGACAGAACCCGCAACCACCTAGATTGCCAGATAACTGAGCACTGCGCGAAACAGCATGAACCAGACGGCAATCGTCGCCGCCAGGTAGAGATAGAAGCGCAGCATGACTAGGTTGAACGTGCAGTGCACGGCACTGTGCAGGATGCGGAACACCACGAAGATCCATCCCGCGCCGATGTAGATGCTGTCCACCTGCCGCGTGACGAAAAGATACAACACCAGCGCGTAGAACAGCACCGGGATTTCGAACAGGTTCTTCAGATTGTCGGAAGGATTCGCGACCACGGGCGGTGAGAGTCGTGCGAGCGAGCCAGGTTGCTCGAAGTCCTTCTGCGCCAGCCGGTTCGAGGTGATGAATGCAATGCGGCGGATATACATGTAGATCCAGACCGCGAGCGTAAGAAACATCGTGGCGAAAAAAGGGCCGAAGATTGCTGACTGACGCATGAGTTCCTCGCCGCGTGCTGCCAGGCTGATCGAGCCAACCTTGCGCGAGACTCCACAGCCGAGCAACGGCGCGATGATGCCATTTTGGCCAACTATCCTGCCGTCGATCGCGACTACGTAGTCGCCCCGCGATTACTCAGTTGGTAAGCGAACGACTATAGCGATCAGCCAATTGGACTAACCGATCGAATAGTCACTCGGAAATTCGAGCACCCGTCGAGCGTGATTCGTAATCCGTTTACCCTGCCCACGTTGGCTCGTCCTCCGGCATCCACAGAGCTTCCGGAAGATGCCGTCAGTTGCTGCATCATCCGGTAACGATCGAGATAGTTCGCCGGAGGCATCACCACTCCCTTTCATCAAAGGTGAAGACCGCGCACGCCGCGATGTTCATGACGTGAACTCGAGTCGGGATGAATGTCTGAGGCGGCGGCGAGTAATGTTGGTGCCCACGCAAAAACCAACGATCGGATGACCAGTGAGGGTTCATTGAACCCGACGCTTGCTGGTTGATGGTTAGAGGGCGCATTCAAACACGGCGCGCCCTCCACGGGCCGATAAAGCAACGTCCGGAAACATGGTGGATGGGCGCCGGCCGCAGACATCGCGCGGATAGCCGCCGAGCTTAGAACCCCGGGTGGGCGGCGTGCCCGAGCCGCTGAGCGCCGCGTTGGCGCCGCCCGAACCGGCGCATCTTCGCTTCTCTGATTCGACAGTCACTTTCATCCTCAAGGCGGCGACCGCTCAGCCGTTGCTGATCGTGCTCGATGATCTGCACGCCGCCGACCCAACCGCGCTGTTGATGCTGGTTGCGCTGGGCCGCGAAATCCGCAACACGCGGGCAATCGTGATCGGAACGTAGCGCGAACTCGAGATTATGCACTCTCCTGGAAGGCACAGCGCTGCTCGCCGAGGCAGAGCGCGAAGGCGTGCTGTTTCCGCTCCGCGCCTGACGAAACCGAGATCGGCGAGTTCATCGACCGATCGTGGGGAGTTTCGGTGGCCGGCGCGGTTGTCGATCCGCTGCTCGATACCAGCGAGGGAAATCCACCTTTGCTCCGCGAGATTCTCCGCCTGATGGCGGCCGAGGGTCAGCTCGCCGGCGATACCTCCGTGCTTCCGCGTAAGCTTCGCATTCCAAACGGCGTGCGCGAATCGATCAAACGTCTTATCGAGCCGCTCGGCAAAGACACGCACAGCATTCTTAGTATCGCATCCCTGACCGGGCGCGAGTTCGACCTCAATTGCCTCGCGGTTGCGAGCGAGGTTCCACGCGACCAATTGATCGAGATGCTCGATCGCGAAGCCGAGCGAACTGCGTGCCAGGCGGCAAGCGACGGCACCGTTTATGCGGCTTTTTTCCGATGTCGAAGATTCGACCGCGATCAACGAGAAGCTCGGCGACTTGCGCGGCCAGGAAGTTGTCCGCATACACAACCAACTGATTCGCGAGCAGGTCGCGGCGCACCACGGCTTCGAAGTGAAAGCGATGCGAGATGGCCTTATGGTCGCGTTCTCGCGCGCCGCGCCCTGCTTTGCGCGATCGCGACACGGCAGGCCTTTGCGACATATTCCGAGCGCCACCCCGAACAGCCGATTCGAGTTAGGATGGGCCGGCACGTCGGCGAAACAATCAACGAATCGCCTGACTTCTTCGGCATAGCGGTCATACTCGTGGCGCGGATCGCGGCGCTAACGCGTCGAGTCGACGAGGTGATCTGGTAAAGCGACGCGAGAGCAAGCACCTAGCGCGATGGCCGAGTGGCGACGTCGGATGCCGCGCCGCTGTCGTCGCCGCAGAGGTACTTCCGGTAGAGCGGCAGGGCGGGGTTGTGGCTCATGTCGATCGTGCTCTGCTTGTCGTTCTGCCAATGGCCCTGCTCGACGCACATGTACTTCAGATTCTTCGCGCAGTCGTAGGCGTCGTTCATGAATCCGGCTTTGCCAATGTCCTCGGGCCGGGTCACATCGGCGCTTTCATCGAAGTACACGAGGCCGTCGGAAGCCCGATGCACTGACTTGGCATC
>JASHPB010000258.1 GCA_030038355.1 Candidatus Binataceae bacterium | reverse complement strand
TCGGCGAGGTCACCGAGCACTTCCGCAACAACGATGCAAAAGACGCGTTGGATGTGGCGCTCAAGGGCGATATCATTAATGTGTACGCCCACTCGAACTTCGGCTATGCGTTTCGGAGTTTTGTTGCGGACCATATCGGGGTGATCAACAAGCGCACGACGGTTATCGTGCTCGGCGATGCGCGCAACAATTACAATCTCCCGCACGACTGGTGTCTGCGTGAGATCCGCCAGCGCGCCAAACGCATCATCTGGCTCAACCCTGAGAGCCGTAACACCTGGGGCTTCGGCGACAGCGAGATGGATCGCTACGCCGTGCACTGCGATCTGGTGGAAGAGTGCCGCAATCTCAACCAGTTGTACCACGTGGTGGATCGCTTGGTCGCAAGCTGAGCGCGCTCGCAGGCGCGCTTCGCCGCCGTCTCAGGTTGACCACGGAGTGGCTTTGGTCCAAGATAATTTCACCGAGCGCCCCACGGCCTGCATCGCAAAGCCGGCGCGCCTCGGAGGGGCAGGGTAAAGCGAGCCTTTCTATGGCCGGTCACCGCGAAGATTTTATTCTCATGATGGTTGGCGGAATCACGCTTGACCCCTCGACCAAGATGCCGATCGTCGTACTCAAGGACCCCGACAACAAGTTGAATCTACCGATCTGGATCGGCCCACTCGAAGCGACCGCGATGGCGACCGAGATCGAGGGAATCAAGTCGCAGCGCCCGATGACTCACGACCTGCTGCGCAACCTGCTCACCGAGTTCGGTGCGACGGTCGAGTCGGCCGAGATCACGGAGCTTCGTGACAACACCTACTACGCGCGCATCAACTTGAAGACGCGCGAGGGCAGGGCGGTCGAAATGGATTCGCGCCCTTCCGACGCGATCGCGCTTGCGCTCCGCACCAAGTCTCCGATTTACGTAGCCAAGAAAGTCCTCGAGGATTCAAGTGAGCTGCACGAAGCCGAACGCGACGGCAGCGAAGACACCGCACCATCCGATCAGAACCTTGCCGGCGTTTCGCGCGACAAGTGGTCGGAAATCCTCGAACGCATGTCGCCTGACGATTTCAAGTACAAGATGTAGCTGCGGAGCGATGCTCCCGTTGCCTGACTCATGGTCATGCGGGCGGCGCCCCTAGGGAAATGGTCGGCGGATGCCCTCATCGACACATCGCAAAGTCACCCGCAAGGAACTCAAGCAGCCCGACGAGTTCGAGACCCTGCTCGACGATATCGGCGCGTTCTTCGTCGAAAATCTTCAGCAGATCCTGATTGCGAGCGGCATCATCCTCGCGCTCGGCGCGATCGTCGTCAGCATCTACTTCTACGAGCGCCATCGCGACGAGGCCGCCGGCAGTAATTTCTACAGCGCCCTCCAGCAGCTCCGCGATAACAATTACAAGGCCGCGGCTACCGGCTTCGAGGCTCTCGCCGACGCCGAGCCAGGCCGCCGCATCGGCCGACTCGCGCGTTTCTACCTCGCGAGCGCCTATATCGGTGAGGACGATCTGCTCAAGGCGCGCGACACTCTCGTCCAGTTCGTAGCCGAGGAGCATGACCCCTTGTACACCAATCTCGCGCTCGCCAACCTCGGCGTTGTGTACGAGCGGATGGGTGACTATCGGAAGGCGGCTGGCGCCTACGGCCAGGCCGCGAGCGTCCCCGGTCCCGAGCAGCAACGAGCCGAGCTTGGCGTCGCGCGCGTGCTCGCGAAGGCGGGAGATAAGGCCGGTGCGGTTGCGGCCTACCGCGGCTTCCTCGCGGCGCATCCCTTCGCACAACAGCGGAGCGACGCCCTCGAATCGCTTGCGAAGCTCGGTGTACAGCCCGAAGCCAGCGCGCCGGCAGGGTCGCTCCCAATGATACCAGCCACCGCGTCAGCGCCCGGCAAGCACTAACTTCGTCTGTCTCACTGACCAGACTGAGAGAAATGATTTCTGGATCCTCTCCCTGATCACCACCAGGGAGAGCACTTGGGTGATCGCCGCATCCTGAGGCGAGGCTGAGCGACGGTAATTGCGCCCGTGGTGGTTAGTCCTCTGCTATCGTGACGCCTGCGCGCTGTGGTTCTTCAGCTCCGTGTCGATCACGTACTGCATCGCTTTGTTGTCGGGCAGTCCAACCACCGGGATGCCATTGATAAAGAACGTAGGCGTCGAATTGACGTGCAGCAGCGCGCCGTCGGCTTGGTCCTGCTTGACGCGCGCGAGGCCCGCCGTCGGCATGCATGCCTTCAGTGCGCTGTCGTCGAGCTGCAGGGTATTCGCGACCTTCTCGATATTGTCGCCGATATTCTTGGGCGTGATCAGTCCTTGGTTGTCGTAGAAGTAGCGGGCGAACTTCCAGAACGCGTCGGGATTCTGCAGCCGCGCGCATTCCGCCGCCTCGGCCGCCCGGATTGCCCACGGATGCACGTTCAGCGGGTAATTCTTAAAAATTAACTTTACTTTCCCGTTGTAGGTGTTGTTGACGTCGTTCTCCATTACGCTGAAGGCATGCGCGCAGTAGGGGCACTCGAAATCGGCGAACTCGACGATAGTGATGGGAGCGTTAGCCGCGCCGAGGACTGGGCGGTCATTCAGATGCGCGTTGCTGGTGTCCTGGCGCTCCCACGGGTCCTTGGTCATGTCGATAACGGCCTGCGCAACGATCGCGTGGTGCTGGTCCTTGTCGAGAATCAGCAAGCTCGAGCCAGTCTGTCCCTGGTCGTTGGTGACGTAAACCTCGCGCGCGATTAGGTCGGGAAAGCCGGGCGCCGGCGTGATCGGGCCAAGGCGGATCGAGTTGGCCGACGGAATCTTAAAGCGCTTTTGGAGAAAATCGATCACCTGCGCATCGCGTGCCGAATCGGAGGGTGGGGCGCCTGGATTGACGCGGAGCATCTCGGGCGGCGGGCTCTGCGCCTGAACGGCGGCGATCGCGGCGCCCAGGATTACGGCGGCGAGGGCGACGATCACAAAGCGGCGGAGCGAAAACGATCTTCGCAGGGAGAAACTATTCATAATCGCGGTAATGATACGGAAGGGTAGGCATCTTAGCCAGCCCACGCCACATCGCGCATCTCCTCGCTAGTTAAGAGCCTCGCCCGCGGCTGAGCCGCAGGCGGAAGCCGCGAACCGGGAGAGGTCGGCGTGCCGCTTTCGATGATAGCCGCACGCCGGGTGAGGGCCGGTCCTCCAGGGATATTCGCCTTACCAGCATGTCCCTCGTCATCCCGAGCGCGCCGCAGCGCCG
>JASHPB010000257.1 GCA_030038355.1 Candidatus Binataceae bacterium | reverse complement strand
GGGTTGAAGCCCGAATAGTGATCGGGATCCCATGGATGCACGGCGGTGCCGCTCGCGGTGGCCGAGCTCATGATCGATTCGTTGATGCGGCGCACGCGGCGCGAGCCGGCATCGAGCGACCAGATGTCATCGCCGCGCGTCGGAGCGGCGTAGCGCCAGCGGATGAAGCCGGTACCACGAATCTCGTTCGGCGCGAGCAGGGGATACAGCGCGAAGATCCAGTATCTGCCAGTGGTCTTGAAATCCGGGTCGATTGGAATCGGCTCGACCTCGGTCCGACCGACTAAATCGTAGCCGGCATAATGGCCGACCTGGAAATATTCGAGCTGGCCATTTTGCGGTCCGTTCCTTGGGAAGGCGGAATCGCAGTCATAGAAGCGCAGATCGTAGTCGTCGGTCGTGATCGGGCGGAACACGTTGTTCCAGACGATCTTGGTGGCGACGTCCGGATCGTTGGCGTCGATCAGCGGAAAGGGCTGGCCCGCGACGTAACCCATTACGCTCTTGCGATCCTGCGACAAGCGGACCTGCGACGAATACTTCTCGGTCGCGTCTTTGTACGGCGGCGGCCAATCAACCCGCTCCGACGGCACGATTTTCATGGTCATGCCTTTCTGGATCTTGAAGAAAACCCCCGGCGAGACCAAATCCTGAACTTTGCTGGCGGTATCAGGTGTGATGAAATCCCCCGGTTTGACTTGGGCCTGGGCGACGCCGCCGGCGACGCACAGGCAGGCGAGCGCGACAGCGCCCAGGATCATCCGGACCCACGACGTGCAGATAGTCCTCATACGTAGCCTCCGACATTCATTTCGATTGGCGCATTCCCCTCTGCGCAGAGCCAAATCCCTAATTAGATATTATGATTTTTAAAGTCAAAGTGATTAATGTCATTTTTCTTTCTGACACAAACTTACTTACCTGATTGCACAAGGATTACTAATGATTGAATACAGTTCAATAGTCTTAATCTGACTCTAGATCAGAGGCGGTCAGCATGATAACTCAACTATCCATCCCACAAAGACCGCGATTTTTTCAGATTATTTTATCGAGAATAGATGTTCCTCGAGGCGGCCTAAATTGACCAAATCCCAATTGTCAGTCAACTGACTGACTTTATTGAATTAGTATTATTCCATATTTTGGATGATCCTCATAAGACGTGGGACGTCTGGTTGGCAGCAAGGTTTCAAACGGAATATTAGGTGCTACAATCAATTAATAATGCTTAATCAAGACATTAGTAGATCAGCGTTGTGATTTGCTCATAACCCATGCCTCGGAATACGAGGTATTGGATGAATCGCCGCGGAACGCTCCCAACGCTCATCCTCGAGGCGCTCGAGCACGAGCCCAAGCACGGCTACCTCATCGCCAAGCGCATCAGAGAGCCTCGCGCGGTGTGCGCGATTTCAAAGAGGGAAAACTCTATCCTGCGCTCCACAAGCTCGAGAACGTAGGCCTAGTCGAATCGGACGAGACCATCGAGACCGGCAGAACGCGCCGCTACTATCGTTCTCGAATGCGGGCCGTGCGGTGCTCGCCGAATCGCGCCGACTCTCGCGCGCCGTCAGCCTGATTCTCGAAACCGCGGAACCAGAGGAGGGCAATCGATATGAACGGCGCGGCAACTCTCGATGCCGGGCTGCGACCTGCCGTCTATCGGCGGACTCATACGAGCAAGTGCGAAGTGAAATCCAGGATCACTTCGATTCCGCACGCGAGGAGGCGCTCTCCTCCGGCGCGGCTCCCCAAGAGGCCGTTCGAATCGCGGTCGAATCGCTCGGAAACCCTCGCGCCGCAAAGCTCGCGTATCGCAAGGTGATACTGACCGCGCCGAGGCCGCGCTGCTTCGCTTATCGGGATGGGAAGCACGCCCGGTCTGCCACCATCGATCGCTGATCGTCATTCCGCTCGCGAGAATTGCGGCCGGCGCGGCACTCTTGGCTGCCCGCGACAGCTAACTCGGCCTCGCGCTGACAACTGGTGGCGCCGGGAGGTGCTTGTTGTTCGCGGCGCCGATGCAATCGATCAAGACGCCCGCCCGCGCGCGGATCTTCCGCGGTCTCCGATGGGCCTGGTACGTCACGATTTTGGTTGTTGCCTGCTGGCCCACGATGCTGCGGCAGACCCGGTCGGTGGTCGCCGTGGCGTGGCCAATCGTATGGGTGGAAATGACGATGGCATCGATTCGCCGCAAGCTGCCTGCACGCGAATGGCCCAGTCGGTTATATTTTTAGTCATTGGGTCGTTGCGCCGGCGCGCCGGCACGCTGTACGTTGTGAGCCGCAGTGGCCGGCCGCAAGACGTACGCATCGGTTTACGAACAGTTCCACGTCGCGCCGTCGCGCGGGATCGTGCTCGCGATGGTGCTGTTAGCTGCGTTTCCCTCCACTGCGCACACAGCCTTCGCCGCGAGCGCGGCGAACTCCGACGCCGCGAACGCGCTGCTGGAGCCGCCGGGCTCCCGAACCAGACCGGTTCCTGTCGCAATCGAGATGCGCGTGATCAACATCTCGGATGTCGACGAGGTGTCGCAGCATTTCAAGATGGTCGGTTACCTGATCGCGCTGTGGAAGGACGAGCGGCTCGCGTTTACGCCTCGCACGCCCGACGATAAGTATCATCTCTATGTCATGGGCCAGGTATGGTGCCCGCACTTCGACTTCGTCAACGGCATCGTGCCGCACTCCTCCTACGACGTGGCGATCCGCGCCTTTCCCGACGGCACGGTCAAATACTCGGAGCGATCGAGCGCCGAGCTCTCGAACACATTCAACCTCCGCCACTTCCCGTTCGACACCCAGACGCTGGAGATCCTGATTCATCCGAGCACGTCGGAGGCCGAGTCTGTTGATTACGAGCTCTCCGGCGGCAACGCGCTGAGCGCCGAGCCGCGCGTCTATTCCGAGCTGGCGCAATGGACGATGACCGGAATGACTTCCTCGGTCGAGCGGATTCCGGATCTCGGCGGCGAATCGATTTCGGAAGTGCGCTTGACTGTCTCGATCGCGCGCCGCTACAACTTCTACATCTGGAAGGTCTTCCTGCCGCTCGTGATTATGGTGATCCTGTCATGGACCGTGTTCTGGATCGATCCGTCCGAGCTGAGCGCCCAGGCGACCATCTCAGTGACCACGATTCTGACGGTAATTGCGTTTGCCTTCGCGATCCAGGCTAACCTGCCGAAGGTCTCCTATCTTACGTTTATCGACGTGTTTTTCCTGATCTCCTACCTATTCGTGTTCCTGACCGCGCTGGAGATCGTCGCAGCGCACATTGCAGGGCGCTCCGGGAAAATCGCGCGGGCCAGGCGGCTGAGCAACGCCAGCCGCATCGTCCTGCCTGCGATGTTTGTGACGCTGAACATCGCCGTGATTGTCTACTACTTCCATTGATGTCTCCGCGGTTGCCGCATCGCGATCACCGCACTGGAGTGTGATGCAAGACGATGACGACCACGAGTAGCGCGACCCACAACAGCCTCGTGCGAGTGCTTTTCCTGTCAGCACGGGTGGCCACTGTCCTTCTGGCCCTGGCGCTGGCGAAGGTTTTGACGGCGGCGGTTGTCGATCCCGCGCTGGTGGGAACGTGGCAAGTGTTGGTGCCGAATCCGCGGGCACGGCCTTATAAATATGGAAAATCAACGCGGATGGCACCTACTCATTCCGTTCAGAGGGGCCCGGGAGCGCGCTGCTGCACCGCGGATATTTTCAGTGCGACGGGCGGACAGTATACGCTCAAGTCCACGACGATGAATTGGACTGACAGCGGGACTTATCAGCTCCTCAAACCATCCATGATGCAGGCGACCGGTCGTCTTGGCACGGGATTGTGGCAACGGAAAGGCTCAGCCGCGAGGCCGGTGCCTCAACGGCAACCATCGGCGCAGCAACAGGAAGCGATGGGCGACGCCAGCAACAACGAGCCGGGTCAAATCGACGTGTAGGTGGTAGGAGTGCGTAGGCCCTGGGGTCGTCTGCTGCGCGATTGACACGTCGCCCGATGGCTTCCCGCGAAACTTGAAGAAGTCAGCGGGCGTGACCAATTCGGTGATTTCTGACGGCAGTGCGGATTGTGGCTTCTACAACGAGGAAACCTGTCCGTGTGCATTCCTCGTGTTTCACGATCAGAGTCATACGCATCGGCTAATGATTGGTTCGAATGGGATGCCGACGGAGGGCTATGGGGTTCCCAACAATCCGCGGGCGAGCTTTCAGGCGCTCAAGTTCGCCGATGCGCGGTTCGACCATCGCGGCGGCCGTCGCGATCTGACGATCAAGATGATTATCCTTGAAGCCAACTGTGCTTACCAGGGGACCACTTGGCGACTAAGGAAACCGCAACTGCTTCGCTTGCACGAATGCGATGCGAGCAATAGCCTCAGAACGCTCGCCCGAAATCCTTTCTCCTATTCCGCTTTGAATCTCGCCCCGACGACCGCAGCAATAGCGTGCGCATTCTTCCGCCGCGAATAACTCATCGCGCCGAGCGATCGGCTTCGTGCCCTCGCGCGTCGTTCGAATCAAAAAATTGAGGTACACCCATGAAAATTATCCGAGAAAATTTCTACATGCTGAGCGGCGGCCCTGGCGCGGGAAAAACCGCGGTGATCGAAGTTCTCCGCGCTCGCGGCTATCGATGCGTCGAGGAGGTTGCCCGCAAGATCTTGCGGCAGCAGATGAAGTTCAACGGCGACGCCGTCGATTGGAAAGACCGGAGCAAGTATCGCGAGGTGATGCTATCGTGGTCGATAGCCGATTTCGAGAACGTCGATGAGCGCGTTCGGCCCGTCTTCTTCGATCGCGGCATGGCGGAGTTGATGGCCTACGGTAATCCGCCCGGGACGGAAGCGCCCGCGCATATTCAACGCGCCGTAGCGCTCTTCCGTTACAACCCCATCGTCTTCGTCGCGCCGCCCTGGCAGGAGATCTATCGCGCCGACGCCGAGCGGAAACAGACCTTCGCCGAGGCTGTCGAGGTCTGGCGGCGCGTGACCACATGTTACGAGAAATGCGGTTACGTACCTGTCGAGCTTCCCAGGGATTCGCCGGATAAGCGCGCCGATTTCATTTTGAAACGGATCGGCGAAGGGCACGGCGGCGCAGTGAAGGATGCTGATTTGGCACCCCGGCTTGCCCTCACGGAAAGGCGAAGCCTATGATTTTTATGTTCGGTCACTTCAATCGCCGAATTTCGCCGAATTTCAACCTTTGCCGCGAAAACGGTTTGGCTGAGGTGGTTCGTGGAACATCCGATGTCTGCTGCCGAGTCAAGTTACGATCGCGTCGCGTTACGCGAGACGTCGCCGCGGCTGCGCCGCCACGGGGATCGCCTGCTCGTCATGTCGAATCGCGCGCCGGTCAAGATCGTGCGTGAGAATGAACACGAACGCGTTGAGCCGACGGTGGGCGGCGTAGGCTCAACTTTTCTAAGGCTGCTCGAGCGGCACGGCGGGCTCTGGATCGCGTGGTCTGGAATCAAGGACGACGCCCGGCGCATCGACAAGCCCGGCAGCGACGCGCGCTTCTCGATGGTCTTTCCGCGCCTCACCGAACGCGACATCTCCTTCTACTACCACGGCATGTGCAATCGCGGGCTCTGGCCGTTGATGCACTTCATGCCGCTCAACTGCAGATTCGAAACGGCGCACTGGGATACCTACCGCCGCGTCAATCGAGTGTTTGCGCGCGCCGCCGAAGCTGAAGCCGACTCTTACGACATCATCTGGGTGCAGGATTTCCACCTGGCGCTCGTGCCGCGGCATCTGCGCGAATACAACCCGAAGGTTCCGATCGGATTGTTCTGGCACGTGCCATGGCCGCCGGAGCAGGTCTTCCGCATTTTCCCGTGGCGCTCGGAGCTACTGACGGGCATGCTGGGCAGCAATCTGATCGGTTTTCACACGCCGTCCTATGCCAAGCATTTTCTCGATGGATGCGAACGAATCCTCAAGCTCAAGGTCAATCGCGAAACCAACGAAGTTTATCACGATTCGCGTTCGACCAAGGTCGGATCGTTTCCGCTTGGAATTGCGGCCGATCTCTTCAGTGAGATCGCTTCGACCGCCGAGTCTCGCGCGCGAGCGCGGCGAATCCGCAGGTCGCTGCGCACACCGATTGTCGTGCTCGGCGTGGATCGGCTCGACTACACCAAGGGAATCGTCGAGCGCCTGTATGGCTTTGAGCGTTTCCTGGAGCTGTACCCCGAGTATCGCCGGCGCATCACACTGGTGCTGATTGCGGTGCCGTCGCGCACGCGCGTGACGGAATATTCCGCACTGAAAAAACAAGTCGACGAGCTCGTCGGCCGTGTGGTTGGCCGATTTTCATCGGACGGATGGGTTCCGATTCGCTACCTTTATACGCAATTCCAGATGCGTGAGCTGATTGCGTATTACCAATCGGCAGATATCGCTCTGATTACACCGCTGCGCGACGGCATGAATATGGTCGCGAAGGAATACGTTGCGTCACATCCAGTAGCGGACAGCGGCATCCTGATTTTGAGCGAATTTGCAGGCGCGGCCGAGGAACTCAGCTCCGCGCTACTGGTCAATCCCTACAATATCGACGAGATAGCCGACCGGTTGCATCGCGCGGTCGAGATGTCGATGGAAGAACGCCGCGCGCGCTTCGCCGAAATGAGCGAGCGCGTTCATCGCAACGACCTCGAAGCCTGGTCGCGGCACTTCCTGGACGTGCTTAACAACCAGTGCGCGATCGAGCCGGATGCGCAAATCGTCGCGCAATAACCTCCCTGCGCCCCTGCCTCGTCATCTACTCGCCGGGGCCGCTGTCCGCGGACTCGGGCTGTTGCTCGACTACGATGGCACCCTCGCGGAGTTGGTGCCTGATCTGGAACGTGCTGTGCCGTTGCCCGGCGCGGCGAAACTGATCGATCGAATCGCGCGGCATCGCGATCGCGTGCGTGTTGCGATTGTTACAGGGCGGCGAATAGAAGATCTGAGGCGGCTTCTCAAGGTTGACTCCAACATCTTCTTCTCCGGTCTGCACGGACTTGAGGTCCGCGGCCCAGACGGACGCATCGCGATCGATCCTGAGGCCTCCGAATGCTCTGCCGAGGTGGAAAAGTGCCGTGCCTGGCTTCTGAGCGAAGTGCCGCGCGGGCGCGGATTTCGACTGGAGGATAAAGGCGTCGCGATCGGACTGCATTCACGCAGCGCCGATCCGGACGAGGCCCGGCAACTGACGTCGCGCTTCACCCGATTTGTCGAACGTCAAGCGCCGCATCTGCGCGCACTTCAACTCAAGCAGCTGGTCGAAGCGATTCCGAAAATCGCAGGCAAGAATCACGCGGTGGCGTGGATAAAGCAGATGCTCCCGCGATCGTTCGTCGCAGCTTACATCGGCGACGATGCGACCGATGAGGCGGCGTTCTCGGCCCTCGATCGCGACGACGTCGGAATCCTCGTGGGTAGGCCGCGCGAAACCAACGCGCGCTATTTCGTTGATGGTCCGCGCGAAGTTATCGCGGAGCTCCGGCTCATAGCTGAATCACTCGAATCACCTAGCGCTGCGCAGGGAAGAGAGTAGGGCGCGCAAATCGGCGGCATCGGTCTCGGGCATGCAATCCGAAACTTCTCGTGCCGGAGAAGCCCACGTGATGCGATCGAAAGAGAACTCGGCCGCCGAGGCTCCGCTCGAATTCGAGACGATGATTCCGGTGCGTCTCGACGGTATCCCATGGTGCCGCTTCCACTGGATGCTGGTGATTGCGCTCGGCATCACGTGGATCCTCGACGGCCTCGAAGTGACGCTGATGGGCGCGGTTGCGGCGGTGCTGCAGCACCGGGCGACGCTCGATTTCACCGGCGCGCAAATCGGCTTTCTCAGCTCTTGCTACCTGACGGGCGCGGTAGTCGGCGCACTCGTGTTCGGCCATCTGACGGATCGTTTTGGCCGGCGAACGTTTTTCTTCGTCACGCTCGCGCTCTATCTTGTCGGCGTCGGCCTCACGGCGGTGTCGTGGGACTTGTGGAGCTTCGCGTTGTTCCGTTTCATGACTGGCGCTGGAATCGGCGGAGAATACTCGGCGGTCAACTCGGCGATCGACGAACTCATTCCGGCCCACTACCGAGGTCAGACCGACCTTGCGATCAATGGCAGCTTTTGGCTCGGCGCCGCGCTCGGTTCGCTCTCGACCTTGATTACGCTCAACAGGCGGATCTTCCCGATCAATGTCGGCTGGCGTATCGGATTTGGCATTGGACCTATCGTCGGACTGGCGATTCTTTATGTGCGCCGTTTCGTTCCTGAGAGTCCACGCTGGCTGCTCATCCACGGCCGGATTCAGGAGGCCGAGGAAGTCGTGCGCGAGATCGAACAACATGCCGGCACGGCGCATCGGCGGCTGCCGCCATCAGAGCTTCCGCCGCTGCACATCCGGAGACGGCGGCGCTTCGGCCTCGAGGTGATCTTTGAAGCGCTGGTACATCGCTATCGGAGCCGCTCGGTCGTGGGTCTCGTGCTGATGGCGTCGCAGGCCTTCGTCTACAACGCGATCTTTTTCACCTACGCTCTCGTGCTCAATCGCTACTATGCGGTCCGACCCGATGCCACGGGACTCTACCTGCTACCATTCGCGCTGAGTAACTTCCTCGGTCCGCTCATTTTGGGCCCTTTCTTCGACACGATCGGACGGCGCCAGATGATCTCGGCGACGTACTTCATTTCGGCGATGGTGCTCGCGCTCACAGGATGGCTCTTCATGAAAGACATGCTGACGAGTCTCACGCTCGCGAGCCTCTGGACGCTCCTCTTCTTCTTCGCCTCGCCGGCAGCGAGTGCGGCCTATCTGACGGTGAGCGAGGTCTTCCCGCTCGAGATTCGTGCGCTCGCGATCGCGGTCTTCTATTCCGCCGGCACCGCGGTCGGCGGAATCATCGCGCCGTGGTACTTCGGTCGTCTGATCGATACTGGCTCGCGCGCCGCGCTGTTCGTCGGCTACTTGACGGCGGTCGCGTTAATGCTCACGGCGGCAATCGTCGAGCTCGCGTACGGAATATCCGCCGAGCGCAAAAGTCTCGAGGAAGTTGCGGCGCCGCTTTCCTCGATTGATTAGGGTCACACGGTCCCGCTACAGGTGCGATGCGATACAGATCGCCTCGTTGTCCATGTGAACCACGGCGGAGGCATTCGCGAAACGGCGCGCCTCGTCAGTCACGGCGGCGAGAATTCGCTGCTGCGTCTCCGCAGGAAGCCTCGCGAGCAAAGCGCGGAACGGCGCAGACATCGCGCGCCGCTGTGAGGTGAATTCCTCGGGCGACGGCCATTCGAAGCTCACGATTATCGGTTCGCGCCGGATGTCCTTGAAGCCCGCGTGCTCGAGGGCACGCTCGAGCGGCGTCGTGTCGGCCAGGCGCTGCGGATGGGGCGCGTCGGCAGGAGGCGGAGGCAGGTTGGCAATCGATCGCACCGCTTCCTCGCCAACGTTGATCATCGGCACCTTCTCGCCTGCACTCCACACCGCGGTTGCGAAGGATGCGCCCGGCCTGAGCAGCTGTGCGATGCGGCGCGCAGCTGCCTCGAGGTCGGGTACGAACATGAGGCCCCATCGGCATACTGCGGCGTTGAAGTCGCGCTCCTCGACCGCAATCGCCTCCGCGCCGGTCTCGACGAACTTCACGTTAGTAACACCAAGTGATGCTGCGCGCTCGCGTGCAAGCGCGAGCATCGCGGACGATATGTCCGTCGCGACCACCAGGCCGCTTGCGCCAACTTTACGTGCTGCAGTGATTGCAGGCTCGCCGGATCCGGTCGCGATATCGAGCACGCGATCCGTGACCTTGATGCGCGCGAGTTCGACCAGCCGATCCGAAACGTGCTGCGCCGCGCGGTCGAGGCCGACGAACATCTGCTTCCACCCGGGAGCCGCGTTGTTCCAGAATTCGCCTTGCTCGCGGCGCACGCGGTCGTAATCTACAGTTTGCTCGCTCATCAGTCGTTTCTCTCCAGTCTGGAGTTGCAGGCTTCCTAGAACCTTCTTAGCCGGAAATCGTTAAGCATGACACAGGGTGATTGCGAAATCGCTGGTGGGTATGCGGCGCGTCCTGGTTGATGCGGAAAAACATACCTGTTAATACGGGTCGGCTCGCGCCCGCGCACCTCAGTTGAGCATGTATCGAGATTCACCAGCGAAGAGACAACTCTCGTCACGATATGACTGACTCGCGCGCGATAATCGTCCTCGGGATGCATCGCAGCGGTACGAGCGCCTTTGCGCGCGGCTTGGCGGCCCTCGGAGTTTACCTCGGCGAGAACTTTCTCGATGCTCAGGACGACAATCCAACAGGCTACTGGGAAGACAAGGGCATCTATGATTTGAACGAGCGCGCCCTAGCGGCGATGGGACTGAAGTGGACCGCCGCGAGGCTGATCGACGACGCGAAGTGGAAGCTCGACGCCGTTCAAGCGCTTCGTGCGGAAGCGATTGACTATCTACGCAGAAAACTCGCGATTCGGCCGGTGTGGGGCTTCAAGGATCCGCGGACGGTCCGGATGCTGCCATTCTGGCGTTCGATATTCCAGGATCTGGACGCCGACGACCGCTACCTGATCGCGATTCGGAATCCATTGAGCGTCGCGGCCTCGCTGGCGGAGCGTCAGGGAATGGATCAGGGGACCGCGCACCTCCTGTGGCTCGCGTATATGGTTCCTTACCTGAGTGAGATCACGACACGGCCATTCGTCGCTTCCGATTATGATTTGTTGATGAGCGATCCAATCGAACAGCTCGAACGCATCGCCAACTCACTTGAACTCCCAATCGCTGATGAACAGAGGACAGAAATCGCCAGCTTTAGCAGCGACTTTCTCAATCCCGACCTCCGTCACAACAAGTACGGCAGATACGACTTCCCGATGAATCCCGCGGTCACTCCCCTCGCGCGCGAGGCTTACCTCTGGCTCGAGGCGCTGGCTACGGATCGCGTCGGCGCGGACCTGAAACAGTTCTGGACTGCATGGGAGCGGATTCGCGGAGCCGTCATTCGGCTACTCGCGGATTCGAAGGTCACCGCGTGATGTCAGCAGAGATGCAGGAACGCGGCATTGGATTGTTCGTCGTGATAGGAGCGCAACGCACCGGCACGAACTTGCTCCGCGAGATACTCAACACGAACGATCATCTTGCGATGCTCGCGGAGGTGATGACGCCGAACCCGGCCCCCGCTCACTTCGACAATTATCTCCGCACCTTGTCGCCTGGCGCCGCCGCCACCGATACTGTGAGCAATACCAAGTCGCTGCTCGATAGCTACTTTGACTATGCATGCCATCGCATTAGCAACTTCTGGATTGACGGCGACAAGAGCCGCGTCAAGGCGATCGGAGTTGATATCAAGTACAATCAACTGCGAACCGTTACTCCCGCCCAATGGAGTAGCGCGAACTCACCGTACCTGCTGGAGTATCTGCGCCAGCGCGGCGCGCTGATTGTCCATACGACGCGGACCAATGTGATTCACTGCTCGATCTCCGCGCTGGTCGCCGCGGAGCGCAACCTCTGGCACAACTACGACGGCCGCCGCATCGAGCGCGCGTATCGCATCAAGCCGCAAAGCTGCCTCGACTATGCCCGCCTCATCATGCGCGATCGCGAGGATTTTGCACGCGCCGCGCACGGATGCAGGATCGTCCACTGCCGCTACGAAGATCTCGCAGCAGAGATTCACGACGTGCCGATCGGCGGCGCGATTCGTTCGTCTGGCGGCCCGCTCACGGACGTCGCCGACGCGCTCGGCGTGCCGTTCGATTTCCACAACCGAGGCCGGCTGCAAAGAGCGATCGATGTTCCATACTCGAAACTGATTTCGAACCACGCCGAGCTGATCAGGGCGGTCAGGCAATCGGAGTTCGCCGAGCTTGCCGATTCGCTCATCGATTGATTGGGCGACTTCGAAAAAATCTCCGACCGCTGAAAGAACTATGCGAGCTTAGAATTCTCGTAGCTATAGCCCGTTCAAAGCGGCAAGTTCCTGCAATATGAAGAGCTGCGAAGCATCGGACGTAATACTGCTCACCACATTTTTCAGTGCTCTGCCACGATGGTAGATTTTCTCCGTGTCGGGGGTTCACAGCGATTTGGCCGACGGCTCAAAGCGGAGACAACGATGAGAATTTCAGTTCTGGCAGTAATCGCAGCCGCAAGCCTTTACGCTTCCTTTGCCTTCGCTCAGAACTATGGACCGCCTCCCCAATACAATGGTCAGTACAATGGCGGCTATTACAATGGATATCCGCCGCCGCAGTATGGTCCTCCGCCACAGTATGGTCCGCCGCCGCAGTACGGGCCTCCTTACGGTGCGCCGCCGCCGTATGGCGCACCGCCTTACTATGGTTCGCAGCAGAACAACACGGCGGC
>JASHPB010000256.1 GCA_030038355.1 Candidatus Binataceae bacterium | reverse complement strand
TGGAGGTCAGGCCGGTGACGGAAAGTTCGTCGATATAGCGCTTGAGGGTGCCGCTGGTCAGCAGTCCCCGCGTGATGTTGTCGAGCCAGATGCTCTGACCGGCCTCGCGAAGTTTTTGCGTTGCCTTCATTTTGTACTCCTTGCGCGTTCGCCCACGGGGCAAACACGGCGGCGGATTGGTCAATCAAGCTGTCGAGCATTCTTATAATATCGCCATACTGGGTCCAGCGCGAAAGACAACTACGTTCACAAACATTAAGCCTAAAGGCTTGATGATTGGCTGGATAATTCCACGACTTCACGATTTTCTCGAGCGCTCGAATAGTTTGTAAACGTATTCGCCGAGGCCTCCGTCCAAAAAGCATTGGAGCACTGCACAACTGGAGGTCACGATGAACTTTTCAACCCCGAAGAAAGCGGCGCTCGCAGCCTTGATGACGAGCGTAATTCTCGCGCGCGGAACCAGCTTCGCAGGCACTTGGCGCCAGAATCATCCGCGCCGGGTTCAGGTAAATGGCCGCCTGGAGAACCAGAACGATCGTGTCCGAAACGGCGTCAGGGACGATCAGCTCACGCGTGGACAGGCGCGGCAGATTCATTCCGAGGATCGCGACATCCGCGACCAGGAGCGCCTCTACGCGCGCGATCACAATGGCCATATTTCGAAGGGCGAAGAACATCTTCTCGATCAGCAGGAAAATTCCGTCAGCAAGCAGATCTACGACGAGCGTCATTGATGGCGCGCGGGTAGAACGCGCGGGGCAACGCTGCTCCCCGCTCGCCTCGGCGCCATTCTTTCGCCTCGCGCGCGCCTCCTTCGTGATTGAAACCGACGACGACAGAAGCTAATCCGTTCGGAGCAAAAAGGCTCTATGCAACGGAAGATCGACTACCTGCACGGAGAGCGGCGCGTCGCCGCGGAACTGATGTCGCTCATTTACATCGCGATCATCGCGGAGATCGCGATCGCCACCGGCACCATCTACGTTCTGTTCCCTGAGCTCGGCGCCCTCTCGCACGATGTCTTCACGCGACCGCGCGGCTCCTGGGCGCGCGCGCCCCTCCTGCTCGTGATAACGCCCGTAATGACCTCGCTGCTCGGCACCTTCATCACCCGTCATCTGCCGTATGGCTACCTCTCGGTTATCGTGACCGTCGCGGGTGCGCTCGCGATCGTGCTCGGCTTGCGATCTCCGATTGCACCCGCAATCTCGGCCGGCCTGTTGCCGCTCACGCTCGGCGTCACGAGCTGGTGGTATCCACCCGGGATCGTTTTCGGCACCGTGCTGCTCGCGATTCTCTCAATCATCTGGAGACGGTTCGCCATCGTGTCGTCAAATGCGATCGTATCGAGCCCGGACGAAGACACGTCGCCGGGTGCCGAATCATGGTGGCCAGTTGCCGGGCTGATGATCCTGGTCACGATCGCGGTGACCGTCGTCGAGCTGACGCATCTCAGGTTCGTACTGTTTCCTCCCCTGGTCGTGATAGGATTCGAAATGTTCGTGCATACGCGACAGTGCCCGTGGGCTGATCGAATCGTCAGTCTGCCGATTGTCTGCGTGCTGACGGCAGCGGGCGGATTTCTCTGCCAGCACTATCTCGGCGTCGGACCGGTCGCCTCGCTCGTCGCGATGGCATGGGGAGTTTTGATGCTGCGCGCGTTCGACTTGCACGTGCCACCCGCGCTCGCGGTCGCACTGTTGCCCCAGGTGATGGACTCGCCCACGATTCTCTACCCGCTCGCGGTGGGGATCGGCACCTCGCTTATGACCGCATCATTCGCGCTTTACTCTCGCTTCGCCCGCCGCCCGGTAGTCGAAAGCTGACGGGGTGCACGTGTCACAGGCCGGAGCTTTGCCTCGTCTCATGGGCTGGAGGCTAGTCTCATGCAGGGCGAGGGCGAGAAGGGCGTAGCAATGATCCACGATGATCGATCGGCGGCTGCCGCCGAAGACTTCGCGCAGCGGCCCTCGTGGGTCACCGAACGGATCTTTCCATTTCGAAGCCGATACATTTCCACCGGCGATGCGCGACTGCACTATATCGACGAAGGCGAGGGCCCGACGCTTCTATTCCTGCATGGTTCGCCGATGTGGTCGTTCATGTTCCGCCACAGTATTGCGGCGCTGCGATCGCGCTACCGATGCGTTGCGGTAGACATGCCCGGCCTTGGGCTCTCGACCGCGCCGATAGTCAATGGAAGTGAGTTCCAATCCAACGCGGGCTACTATCGTGACTTTGTGCGCCGGCTGGACCTTCGCGATATCGTCGTCATTGTCCACGCGACTGCGGGACCTTCGGCGTTCAAGATGGCGCTCGATGAGCGAGAGCGGATCGCGGCACTGGTGATTACCAACAGTCTGGCCTGGCCGATGAACTCGTTTCCTCCGATGTGGCGTTTCGTGCGAGTTGTCAGCTCACTGCCGTTCCGCATGATGGTGATAAACGCCAATTTGCTTGGCCGCCTCACGACTCGAATCGGCAAAAGTGCGGGAAAGTTCAGTGACGAAGAACGCGCAGCAATCCTGGGGCCATACCGCACGATGGCCGCGCGGCGGCATCTGGCAAGTCTGCTCTACGGTCTCAAGGCCGAGGTCCCGTTTTTTGCGCGCCTGGAGGCGAATCTCGATTCGTTGAAAAACGTTCCGACGCTGCTTCTCTCAGGCGCCAAAGATCACGGCTACCAGGCGGGATTCGTCACCCGCTGGCAGCAGCTTCTGCCCGAAAGTTACGTTGTCGTGCTGCAAAATTCGGCGCACTTCGCCCCTGAAGACGAGCCCGCGGCTTACACTGATGCGCTCTCGCGTTGGCTCGAGCACTTGCGTGATTCACGTCCGGCGCATCAGCTTCTCGCTTAAAGCTATGGACTTCGCGGCGCTGCGGCCGCTTCTGTTCTCGATTGCGTACCGGATGCTCGGCAGCACGGCCGACGCCGAGGACATGGTGCAGGAGACGTATCTGCGGGTGCGCGACACTGCGCCCGAATCGATCAAGAATCCACGCGCCTACCTGAGCACGATCGTAACGCGGCTGTGCATCGACCATCTGCGCTCGGCACAGGTGCGAAACGAGCTTTCCGGCAGAGTCCGACTGCCGGAGTTGGTAACCGAATCGAGTCACGACGAATGCTCGGCGACGGCCGAGCTCGCCGAATCGTTGTCGATTGCGTTTGTGGCCCTGTTGCAACGGCTCTCACCGATTGAGCGCGCGGCGTTTTTGCTGCACGAGGTATTCGATTTCGACTACGTTGACATTGCGCGTATCATCGGCAAATCGGGCACCAACAGCCGTCAAATCGTAAGCCGCGCACGAAGAACGCTGGGCGGCGGGAAATCGCGCTTCCAGGCACCCGCATCGGAGGTCCGTGCGATCGTCGAGCGCTTCATGGAAACGGCGCGAGGCGGCGACTTCCAGGGTTTGTTCGAACTCCTCGCGCCCGAAGTCGTGCTTTACGCCGACGGCGGCGGGCAACGCCCGCGTTATGGAAAGATCCGGGCATTACTCAAGCCACTTCGCGGGCGCGACCACGTGGCAAAGTTGCTGATGATGGCTCAATCGCAGGCTGCTAACGACACCAAATACATGATCAGCGTAATCAATTCCGCCCCGGCCATCATATCCAGCATCAATGGCAAACCGATTGGCGTAGTCAACTTCGATGTTTACGATGGCAAGATTCAGAACCTGTTCATCATCGCCGATCCGGAGAAACTTCGCGCCTTAAGCGATCGTCAAGCGTCTCGGAGATCAGTCCAGACTTCGTAGCATCGCGATCGCGATGCCGAGATCGACACATTTTTTCAACTTGCTTCTCGAGATCCGCGCCTTGATAATCGATCTGCGCTGCTTCGCTGAGCGCGTCACGAGGACGCGCCCCGCACTGATTGATGAAGACATTTGCTCGATCGACGGTTGATATGATGTAAGCGGCGCTGGCATGCGCTGGTGGAAGTGAAAGTGGATTCGATGATTGCTTATGCTTCAAGACGGTCGAGCATCCTGCTGGCGATTCTGCTTGCGTTAGCGACGAGTCTCTCTTGCGTGTCGCTTGGGAACGCGGCCGATTCGCTGAAACTCGCGCCCGACCTCTCCTTCAGCGACGATTCAAGCTCGATTTTCCCGATTACCTCGGCCCACAGCGACGACGGCGCGATAGCGACAGATCGCCCGACGGTGATTTTCTTCGGTACCTCCCACTGCTGGAATACCAACCGCGAAGCTGAGCGGCTGACTTCACTCTATCCGCAATATCACGGCAATTTTCACTTTGTGATCGTCGATCTCAACCACGTGTCGCCCGAGCAGCGGAAGC
>JASHPB010000255.1 GCA_030038355.1 Candidatus Binataceae bacterium | reverse complement strand
TAAGCTGAGCCATGTACCAGCAGATGCGTGCCGCTCAGACCAAGCTGCTGAAGCTTTTGCAGGCTGACCGGATAACCGCAGGGATGTACGTGCGCGTACATGGCGATCACTTGATCGCTGGCCGCCGCGAGTCGTGGGGCACCAACCCAACACCGCAGGATAACGATCGCGTGCGCTTCACGAGGCTGGGCGCCAACCACTACGGGTTCAGCGTAAAGCGCCCATACCGGCCGCTGGCAGAAAACCCCTTTCTACGGAACACTCGAGCAAACTGTTGAAGCCGTGTGCTCGGTAATGCAGCATCTAGTCGCAGCCAACTGAACCCTGTATCAGAACTTTAGAGGTGTTGCACTAGCTGCGGCCGGCAGCAGTCGGCGATACAGCTGGTAGAGATTAGCCAGGGCGAACAAGGTCTGCGCCCGTGCCAAATTCCCGGCGGCCGCGATATCTCACCTTGGTGACGCCTCACAACTGCTTGACTACGCGGAAGGCGTGCTCGGCGCAGGCCCGGGTGCGCGAGCGCGCCCAATTGATCATACGCCAGCATTGGCTCAACCGCCGCCGGGGAGCGAGCCGGCGATTTTATCCGGTAACCTATGCCCCGCGACTTCAGAAATTGGCGATCGTCTTCCTTCCAGCACGCCTGGTCACCGAACACCTCGCGCGCCGCGCCGTGAAAAAGCTCTGGCAGTTGCGTGATAGCGACGACCGTGGCATCGGTCGCCGTTACGGTGTGGACGATGCCGCGCGGATCGGTGTCGACGTGCAGCTTCAGCCCGAAGTGCCAGTTGTGGCCCTTTTTGGTCTGCTTCATCTCGGGCTCGCGTGTCGCCGCGGCATTTTTGAGTGGAGCGGCGCGCGGCAATGACGGTCGCATCGACAATGGTCCCCGCACGCAGCCACAGACCGCGCGTCTCGAACAAGCTGCCGTTCGCCTCGAAGCTTGCCAGGGTCAGGCCGTGCCGCTCCAAAAGATGGCGACAACGCAAAATGGTCGTCTCATCCGGCCCCACGTCGTCGCCCAACTCCACTCGCGCGAAGCGTCGCATCGACTCGCTGTCGTAGATCGCGTCTTCGCCCTGCGGATCGGAGAGATTGAGCCACGGCTGCAGGAAGTAGCTAGGCAGCATCTTCTCCAGCGCCGTGGCTGGCGGCCATTACCGGCCTTGGGATAGTGCGGCTCGATCAGCGCCAAAAGACGTGGCCACGGAATCACCGCATCCATCTCGGCCAGAAACCGCTCGCGGCGGGTAACATTGCCCTTTCGCACTCCACGCCACCGAAGAGCAAACGTCCGCTGACTACCCACCACCGTACCTCCTCATCCATCCATGCGACATCTTTTTTCTACACAAATCGATCGACTTATCCAGCGCTTCTCTAGGTCAGCGAGCAAGGTTGGCACCAGGGCAGCGAGTGCGTTGGGACCACCGGTGAAGATGCCGAGAGCTACTATGTCCGCAGGTTACACCGGTTTTGGGGCAGATGGGCACGGAGCTGCAGTTGCTACTGATTGCGCAGGGACCTCGAACCGCATTTGCGCGCGGCACTTAACACCGCTGCACTAATTGCCTCACGTGCGAACCGCAATGCACCTTGATCTTGTCAATCGGATCGTCGATGACTTTTGAGATTTAGGCGGCGGCGGGTAACTGGACCTTCGCTCCAGTTGGCAATGGCTCCGCGGACCTAAGTAAAGTAGGCGTCAACTATACAAGGCAGAGTCAAGGGGCGGCGGTTGGTGGTCTCGCCGGTTACGATTTTGATCCGGTTAGTTTTGAACTCTACCTCACCCACGACCTATTTCAGAATGGATACACCGGTCAGGACACGAGTGCTTTTCTCCGATGCACCCTCCCTTTGAAGTTGTTCAACGAAGGGACAATTCGCGCCAGGGCCGTTCGGCCCATCAGGCAGAGCGCAATGTGGCCGGTGCTCGTGATCGAAGAACGCCCATGGCTCCGAGTTGACACGAACGTACTCGCGGCACTTTGGTAGCACACTGCGATTCGCACATACTGGTCGCTCGGCGTTGCAAATGGCGGCTTTTGTTGAAGCGATGACGGCATTAAAATTTGACGCCTTCGGCGCGTGCTGCCGCGATTTGCAGGACGCGTCAATCCACATTCTTGAAGCGGGCGCTTTGCGCTCGATACCGCGATTGACGGAATGCGCTGCTAGTGGGGGTTCATCGGTATAGGAGTAAGAATTATGAAAGTATGGTCTGATCGACGTATTCTGGATCTGTTTGGAATCGAATTGCCGATCATCCTCGCGCCGATGGCGGGCCCGGGCACGGTCGAGCTCGCGATCGCCGTCAGCGATGCCGGAGGACTGGGATCGCTTCCGTGCGCGCAACTCGGCCCCAACGAAATCCGCGCCGCAGTAGAAATGATCCGCCGCAGCACGTCACGTCCCATCAATCTTAACTTCTTCTGTCATACGCCACCGACAGTTGATCGCGAACGTGAACTTGTCTGGCGCGCACAACTCAAACCCTATTACCTCGAGCTTGGATTGGATCCGGACACTCCCCTCTCACCGCCCTCTCGCAAGCCGTTCGATCGCGACGCGTGCGCCCTGGTTGAGGAGTTCAAGCCCGAGGTCGTAAGTTTTCATTTCGGGTTACCGGCTCAAGACTTGCTCGACCGGGTGAAGGCGACGAAGGCGCACGTGATCGGCACGGCCACCACCGTGAGGGAAGCGCGATGGCTCGAGGCTCACGGTTGTGACGCGATCATCGCCATGGGTTTCGAGGCGGGTGGCCATCGCGGAAACTTCCTCGCCGACGATATGGCCCGACAGGTGGGAACCTTTGCGTTGGTGCCGCAGATCGCAGATGCGGTGGAAGTCCCTGTGATCGCCGCCGGAGGAGTCGGCGATGCTCGCGGAATCGTCGCTGCACTGGCGCTAGGGGCTTCAGCCGTCCAGATCGGAACCGCTTATCTCTTTTGCCCCGAAGCTAAGGTACCAGCGCTTCATCTCGAGGCCCTCAATAAAGCTGGAGACGACGACACGATGATTACCAACGTGTTCACCGGACGTCCTGCGCGAGGTATCGTCAACCGCCTGATGCGGGAGGTTGGTCCGATGACTGCTTCCGCTCCGACCTTTCCGCTCGCCAGCAGCGCCATAGCGCCGCTGCGCGCGAGTTCAGAGCCGAATGGATCGAACGACTTCGTGAATATGTGGTCGGGTCAGGCGGTGCGCCTGGCGCGCCGCGGCATTCCTGCCGCTGAGCAGACGCGCGCGCTAGCAGTTGAGGCGCTGGCCAAACTGTAGACTTTGCTGAGTCGTTGATCATCCTGAGCAAAGCACCCTTACGATGTAGTACGTCCACATCGGAATCAGCGTAGCCCAATACGCTGCCATCCAGGTGAGACCTATAATGCCGCCCCAGGAATGCCCGTCCGTTCGTCTGTTCTTTACGTTTACGGCCCGGTGCAGCCCGTTTGCTAATCGCGTCGACATCGGCAGAGAGCTGGCGTGCTGGTCGGCATTGCCTGCTGCCTCAGCGCGCAGGCTTACCAGATGCATGGTCTGCCAGGGGAGATAGAGGATTCCAAAGAGCAGGTTCAAAAGCAAAAGAACTTTTCTCCCTCCGAACGCTTCGATCGTCAGGTAAAGATATGCGCTCGCGATCGTGTTCACCGCGAAAACAAAGACCCAACCGAGCTCTTCGTAAAAGTAGTACTCGAACTGCTCAACCAGGATCGCCGTCCAGACGAAGCCCTGGCTAATCACGACTTGCGCAACCATGAGCCACGAAACGACGGTCACCCATTCGACGTGTTCGACATTGAGCACTCGAAGGACATGCGAGAACATGAAGACACAGGCGATTTCCGAGAACGTTGCGAAGAGCCGCGTCACGAAAATCGAAGAAAGGATTGAATCGTGCAAAACTACGTTGTGCTCATAACGAACCGGAAAAAAGCAGCGGTAAGCTGACACCGCAAACAGGATCTGTGCCGGCAAAACGAGGTAGGCATCCTCGACGCGCGACGCGAGCAGGCGGGAATCTACGAGAAAATACAAATTGAGCACCCCTCCTAGCTTCAACAGCCAGAGTTCAATCGTATAGTCGGCAGACATAGCTCGCCGATTCTCTGCCTTCGGAAAATTACTGGCAAAGCCTTTGGTAGGTGAAAAAGTCAGTGCAGCGGGCGTCGGGGCGCACTCTCGTCGAGGCGGATTCCGATGGTCAGGATGACCGGACACACCTATAACTTGGCGCCGGGATTTCCAATTGCACTCGCCGCCAGGCTGCGAGTTATGATCTCGTACGCTTCATCGACCGAATCGGTTTGGTGGAACAGGTCGATGTCTTTGACGCTGATGGTGCCATATCTTGCCAGCGCATCGAAGTTCACGACCTCCTTCCAGTAGCGTTTTCCGAATAATACGATCGGCATGCGTTTCCTCAGTTTGCCCGTCTGCACCAGTGTGAGCATTTCAAAAAACTCGTCGAGTGTGCCGAAACCGCCCGGAAAAAGCACCATCGCTTTGGCGAGGTACACGAACCAGAACTTGCGCATAAAAAAGTAATGAAAGAAAAAATGCAATTCGCGGCTGATGTAGGGATTATCAAACTCTTGATTCGGGATTGAAATAGTCAAGCCAACGTTTAGTCCTTTTGCTTCGGAAGCGCCTCGATTTGCCGCTTCCATGATACCCGGTCCACCCCCGGTGCAGATGACAAAACGCCTGCCAGCCTCGCGCAGCTTTTTCGACCAATTCGTCAAGCGGTGAGCCAAATCGCGCGCGGCCTCGTAGTAACTCGAGAGTTCAAGCGCCGTACGCGCCCGGGCAACATCGCCATGCGATTGTTCCGCCTCGGCGAGCAACATCTCGGCTGCCTCGCGCGACAAGATGCGCGCCGAGCCCATGAATACAATAGTGTCTTGAACTTCGAAGTGCTTGAAACGCGCGAGCGGCTCTAGATATTCCGACAGGATGCGTAATCCGCGCGCATCTTTGCTCTCGAGGAAGCGCTGGTCCTCATATGCCTTCGGTTGGTGATGAGACTGTTTGCTGTTTGGAGCTCTGTTCAAAGTTCACCCTTGCCGCGAATTCGATAACGTCACGGCGCCACATGCGCGACTCGCGCCGCCGTTGCACGGCCGGTCCTAGTGTATCAGGAACCTCGTTTAGTGGTCGGAGCGAATTTGTTGCCTGCTTGACCGCCGCTAACCGGTCGAGATAATTCGCAATCGAACAATTCGAACTTTCTCCAAGGAGCGACCGGTGTGCGGTACATATACTTCAAGGCAAGCCTGACTCTCCTCGTTCTGTTAAGCGTGGCTCTTGGTCGCGGCTCGATCGCACGGGCGTATCCGGGCGGCCCCCTGCAGGATGTAACTGATGCGGCACCCTACTGTGCCGGCTGTCACTCGTCGACCGACGAGAATCAGCTTCGCGACATGCAGGGCCCGCGCAAGCAGCAGATGCTGGCCAGCAAACATATCGCGGCGATCAAGGCCGGTACCGGCAATTACTCGAAGCTCACGCCGGACCAGCGAAATCAGCTCGCCGCCGACGTCCAGAAAGTGGATGACAACGCCAAAGTCTCGCTGCATGTCCCGGCAGTGGTTGGCCGAGGCACGGATTTCGCCGCGCGAGTCGATACGCAAGGCGGCTCAGGTCCTGTAGTCGGCGTGATGCTGCTTGATGAAGATCTGCGCAATCAGGCACGGGCGATCGAGGCGGAAAACCTTGCGATCGTCGGCGCACCCGAAGTGATCGGGCCCGATGGCAAGCGTCAGGAACAATGGGAGGCTAGCCGATACGATGACTTCCCGCGAAACCTCAATTTCCTCGTAGTGTTCGGCATCAAGGCCGATCTTGCGACCAATCAGTTTTCCAACACCAAGGTCGTCTACAATTTGAGCGCGCCAACGAAGCCAGGGAAGTACACGATATGCGCAGCGTTCCTATATGGAACCGAGAAGGCCTCGCCACTCGGCCGGGTCGAGGTCCACGGACGTACCATGCCGCTTGGCGGCTTCGACGCCACCTCCGGGCGGATCAAGTTTTCCGAGCTGAAGACCATCGAGGTGCGATGACGCACTCGCGCTTAACGGGGAGTGCGGCGTCCTCAGTTTGGGCTTTTGGGGTTGAAACGAGAGGACTGGCGGAATTTTGAAATCAACGGGAATCCGTTGGCGTTATTGATGATCTCCTCGATCGCGAAGTCGATGACGCGCTCGGCGCCTGCGAACTTGCGGGCGCGATCCGAATCCCAGTCAATCAAGGCCGTGCCGCGAAGCTGTAGTGTTCGCCCGCTATCGAAATCGATGAACAAGAGCCCGACATGCGGATTGATCGTCAAGTTTCCGAGCGTGTTAAACATGCTATTGCCGTTGAAATCCGGATAGGTGATATGGCACGAATCGACCACACGGACGAAGCCAGGAGCACCGCCTTTGTGCGAAATGTCCGCGCCCTGCTCCGGATGATCACTCGCGATGAAGAAGGTGTCGGCGTTCGCTATCTGCTGGCGTTCGCTCATTGACAACTCCGAGGCACGCTGAATTCTCCGCTCCTCAGCGGGCGGCGACTCGCGGCAGCCGACAAATATTCGTTCCTGAATGTACCGCAGGCAGTTGCCATAAACCTGTTTTGTTTTGATTTGGATCGCGCCGTCCTTGATTATGCCGATTCCGTTCACGCGGAGGCGGCGTGGCCGCACCAAGTCGATCGCGAGCAACGCAGCATGCGACTCGCGCGCGAGGTTGCCGCGCGCCGGATCGGCTGCTGGCGGCAACGCCCCGATGCGCACGGTGCGCTCGGCGGGCACGCTGATGAATCCCGGATCACCCACAATTACCGAGGCCCACGATCGCTGCGCGGAATCGATCGTGCCGAGCAGCACCATCTGCCGACGCTTCAGGAAATCCGCCGCGCGTTCGGGAACAAAGTCTGCGATGCCCTCGCCGACTTCCTCTGCGCCGGCGCGCACGCCCGCGCGCTGCTGGACCTTTAATTCTCCGCTATGAAAGCTCATCGATTTCCTTGTCAGGGTTAGATGCCGATCGGTTTCAACGGCTCACAGCTTCCGCGATGGCACAAACTGACTTTTATCCACGTAATCGATCTTCTGAAAGGGGCAATTTCGGGTAAACTGGGTGCCTTTAGGAAGGGCTTATCGGGTCGCACACCATGGCAGACGTTCCCGTAATTATCGCGGGAGGAGGACCCGTCGGACTCACGCTCGCGATGGACCTTGGGTGGCGTGGCGTGCCCAGTCTCTTGTTCGAGGAACGAATCGCAGCAGAACCGCCCAACCCCAAGTGCAATACGACCAACGCGCGATCGATGGAACACTTTCGACGCCTCGGATGCGCCGATCGTCTTCGCGCTGCTGGCCTGCCCGCGGATCATCCGACGAACGTCGTTTACGTCACGCGCATCAACGGCCATTTGCTAGGAAGTCTGAACTTGCCCGCCTCCTCGATGCGCCGCCAGGATGCCGGCGCGCTGGATGAAGGATGGCCCACGCCGGAACTTCAGCATCGCATCAGCCAGATACTTGTCGAACCAATTCTTCATGATCACGCGCGCACATTTGGCGGGGTCGATATCCGCCGCGGTTGGCGTGTCGAGGGGTTCTCTCAACACAGTGGCGAGGTGACTGTCGAGGCGGTCGAAATCGCGCGCGGGCGGCGGAAATCGTATCGCTCATGCTACCTGGTCGGCTGCGATGGCGGCCGCAGCACGATTCGCCGGCAACTCGGCATCGAGCTGAACGGAATCGATGTAATCGGCGCAACGTTTCAGTCTATTTCCGATCAGCCAAACTGATCGAACACGATCGCAACGGCCCCGCTTGGATGTTCTGGATCGTCAACAAAGATCAGTTCGGAACCCTCGTCGCACTCGATGGAAAAGAACTCTGGCTTCTTCATCTGGCAGTGCCGGCCGCCAAGGATTTCGACGACATCGACCTGAAGGTGGCGATTCCGGCCGCGCTCGGAGTCGAGATTCCGATGGAGATCCTTGGGATCGAAAGATGGACTTCGCGAAGACTCGTGGCCGACCGCTATCGCGACCGCAACGTCTTTCTCGCGGGTGATGCGGCACATATCTGGATTCCGCTCGGCGGCTTCGGCATGAACGCGGGTATCGGCGATGCGACTCATCTCGCGTGGTTACTTTCCGCCGAGTATCACGGATGGGCGGGGCCTCGTCTGCTGGACGCGTACCAAGCTGAACGGCGGCCGACCGGCGATTTGGTCTCAGGCGCTGCCATCCAGATCATGAAGAATCGCGGTCCCGCAATGCACGTTGAGGACGGCCTCGAGGACGATACTCAGGCTGGCGAATCGCGCCGACGCGCGATGGGCGAACGAATCGTCGCCGCGGCTGCTTCACAATTCAACAGCGTCGGCGTCCAGCTCGGCTACTACTATAACAATTCGCCAATCAACGTTGATGACGTCAGTCCCGAGCCTGCTTTCAGCCTCGACAAATTTGTACCCACATCAAGACCGGGCTCACGAGCTCCGCATGCGTGGCTCCGAGATGGAACATCGCTGTATGACGTGCTCGGCCCAGACTTCACGCTGTTGCACTTGGGGACGGCATCCTGCGATTCCCACCCGCTCAAGGACGCGGCCAAGAGCAGAAAGGTACCTATCAAGGTGCTGGAATTGCCCGAACCCGAGGTTCTCAAGGCCTACGAGAATTTTTCATTGGTCCTCATTTGGCCCGAAGCGCTGCCGTTCAATGAGAACGCTTGTGCTCGAAGCTGACAGATCACCTCGTATAGCATGCTCCAAGTGACGCCGAAAAGGAGGTAAACTGATATTGCTATGCTGATCGAGTCGGCTGTGATTTCTTTTTGACGTAGCACGGCCCAGCTCATTCCACGTCACGAATCCGATGAACAGCATCCAGGAGAGTTCCCATAGCGACGCCATGGTCGCAGAAGAAGAGTAGGCCGTTGCCAGGCGCCTGCAATTGCAATAATTGGGAGTGAACCCCGAGTACACCATTGCGTCGCCGTTCTTCTCGAAAAGCCGCTTCCTTTCCGACCAACTCGTTAATGCAGATGGCGTAAAGAGCGGTGATCATTATCGACACTAGAGCAACACTGAAAAGGACCTCGGCAATGGCGGTGTCATTGATAAGCGTCTGCAAAGCGACGAATGTGACGATAGCACCCAAGATCGCGGTCTGACGTCGCGGCGTCAGCCATTCTCTCATGCCGGCTCGCCTTCTCTTGGCCGCGATTCAGTCACGTAACCTTCCACGGTGTCGACCAAACTTAGTCGACGAACCGTGTGGCAATTCCCGAGTAAACGAGTGTTAGCTGCTAGGGAGTCTCGGTCGGCGCCATTACGAAGACGCTGCCCTTTTTGCCGACCTTCACACATTGCATATCACCCGCGTACGTCGAATCACATAGGGGCTTGTCGACGGCCGGGCACTTGTAGAGCCCACTGCCGATGCTTTCACATTTGGACAAGTCGAAACTCGCCAGGACTTGTGGCTGATTTGAAGCATTTGGTTGCGGAGTACTTGACGAGCATCCCATTATAGACGTGAGCGCCATCGAGCCGATCAAAAGTAATACTTTGACCTTCCAGGTTAACGCCGCGACTTCGATCAAACGTCCTTGCGCTGCCTGACTAGACATGGTTCCCTCCTCCTAACGATTGTCTTAATCTGAAAGGTGGCAGCATCGCCAACCTCACAGATTAATTTGTGGCAATAGCAGACTGAGTTGAAATACTAAGGTAAACTGCTCGGTCTGAGTTGCAAACTCACGATATGCCATCCATTCGCTCTGTACGGCGGCGTTCACAGAATATCCGTCACTCCATTTCCAGATCTTGCCAAAGCCAGCACTAACGGGAATCTCGGTCGACGATTTATGTCTTAGGTTGATTTTCCAGTTGGCGTTGCTAGATGTCACATACCATCCGTTCATCAAGTCGTAATTCAAGATCGGTTGAATTTGCAGCTGCGCCACTGATTTCGATTTGGCTGAGGTATATGCGAAGGAAGTCGCTTGCTGAAACAGCGCTGCGACCTTCAACCTTTCGATCTGCCAGGAAAAGCCCCAAGCTGGACCCAATTGCCATGCTCCATTGCCGGTAAACGTGCTGGTTGACGTTGGGAAAACCCAATAGGTTCCAACCCCCCAGCGAAAGCCAGTCTCTTTTGCATCTGGAAAGGGCATGACGAAGAGATCGAGGAGTTGAAAATCGTCGACGGCGGCGTTCGTTGCAGCGCCCTTGCCGCGAGCTACTGTAACGATCTGCAGAGTCGGTCGAACTAGCTGTTCCAACGGCGTGAACAAATGTGGCCGCACTGCGAGCACCGCTCGAAATTGCGACGTGTTGAGCTGAGCGTTTGTTCCGTACTCGGCAGGCGTGTACTCATCTTTAAGTTGAAATTGGGTAAGAGTCGCTACTGGATCATTCACTTCATCCGCGAGCGTATCTTCTGAAACGCTGGTTCCGACAGATTGAGCGCCAGCAGAAACGTACGCCAGAGCTACGATCAGATTCGCCAATAGAAGTGCGTTTACAACTCTTCGGCTCCGGGACGCATCCGTTAGAATCAATTTTGTCAGAGGGCTCGCGATGGCAAGTCGCACAATCATTTAACTTCGTCGAACAATCCCGCCGTGAGCGCAATATAAGGTCATTGCTTCTGGAGATCTAGGCTTTTTGCTTTGAGTGCTTTGGCACTTCGATTGCGCGAGTTGCGTTCACGGTTGTGATACTATGTAGACTACCTGGCTCCCAGTGTAAAGTGATTGATAATAGACGCCATTTGCCGTGAACTAGCTGCTTCCGTTGATCGTGGTCGTGGTGGCGTTTCCAAGCAAAAAGTGCACGGTGGTCCATCGCGGAAGCAGCGTAGGGGACCGGCTGATATTCATAAGCTGGATGATTTTCGACGACTTCTGTGGTCTTGGCTTGGTTCTCAACTGCAATCATTGAGCCCATAGCCATGCCCCTTACTTCTTCGACGGCTGCTGCTCCTGCCACAGCGCCCGCAGCAGAGCTTCCGCTACAACAATTTTTGTAGAAGCCGCAATAACGATCCTTACCTCCGTCATTCAGCTCTCGCCAACGTTGTTATTGATCGTGCTCATTGTAAAATTCTGCATCTCTTTTTCGGTCTTATCCTGATGCTCTTGTAGCGTATTTGCCTCGTTATATCTTGCTTGCTGCTCCCAAGGCCACCTGACGGAACTCAACGGCGTCAATTCGTTCGATGTGTGGCTTTCACCTAGTCCGTGTTCAGAACAAAAGAGGGCCTATCATTCTTTTCGACTTAGTTCGCATTCACGGCGTCAGTCTTGCGGCCCAACGGCGGTCTTGGGTCCGTGACACGCGGCAACCTTATCTATCGTCGTACCGAGGTTAGAAGCAATTTTGGCATCAGTGAGGCCTGCCTGCTCTTGATTTTTGACGGCGTCGCAGTCCACGGGAGCATCAGAGGGAGAAAAAGTGCTGCAGCCTCCTAGCACTAACGCCAGAAGCAGTGATCCGAGTATACAGCCGGTTGATAATCTGAACGATATCTGCATGTGACATCTCTCCTGCAAGGTCTCGAAAACATCTGAAGATTGAAATGAGTGATTGGTGGAAACACGAATCTTCTGTCGAACTTATTGTCCTTCGTGCTCCCTGATCTTTTCTTGAATTTCCGTTTTGATCGAATCCAGATTGAAGCTCGCTGGGGCCTGCATCGGCGGATACTCGATCGCCGTTTCGGCGAGCCTCAGTACATACTGTTGGACCATCACAAAGCGCCAAAACTCGCGAGCGTAAAATTCGTTGGTATAGCCCGCTCCAGAGTCGTTGAAGGTTTCACCACGAATGGACGGAAGCCGCTCAAATGGATCCTGACGCAGATTCACGATTGTAGGCATATCGGTCGTTATCTTTTCGCCTGGCCAACCGTATGGTTGCTGAAAGAATTGGAACTTCAA
>JASHPB010000254.1 GCA_030038355.1 Candidatus Binataceae bacterium | reverse complement strand
GCTACGGCTGAGAGGGAAATTATCGGGCGCTTAAGCGCTCGATAGTAGTGTGCCATTCTTGCCGCCGTTGCTCGAGCTCAGGAGTATCGACCTCAAAGGACGACCAGAACTCTTGGAGCGAAGTGCGCTGCGCGCGTTCAACTTGGCCCTCGAGCTGAGGCAAGCGCGGTTTAATTGGCCGAAACTTTATGGCCCAGGCACGTAGCGCTCCTGCACCTCGATCGCGAAGAATTCGCGGCCCCTCAGTTTGGATTCGCTGAATCGCAAAAGGCATCTCTTCGACAACTTTATCGAGGAATCTCAGCGTGTTTTTGGCGGTTCGCCGGTCGTACAAACTCACCACAGCGTAGCGGCTACAATCATCGATCGCGGTGTACTGATAACAGCCAGGTCCAATCTTGCACACGTCCATTTGGACGCGATCACCCGGAATCGGACGACTATAGCGGCGACTGTGATGTCGTCGCGGCCGCCGCTCGGGAGGTCGATTGAGCTGGTGCCTGAAGAGAACTTTGTGGATCGTCGCCGCCTAACGCTGCAACCCGTGAAGTCGAAGCAATTCATTGCCCAGCCGTTTACTGCCGAGGCAACGCTCCCTGCGCAATGAGCAAGTCAACTCTTCCTCCCGCACGCGAACCTTACAGGAGGACTGACGCGGTCGGCGGCTGCGGGTGGTAAGGCCCGCAGCACCACGCGCGACATACCGCCGCCACCACTTCCTCAGCCTTGGCCGTGAAACACCACATCTGCGACACGCCATACCAGCGTCGCGGACTCGTTCATACAGTTCAACCCACCGCAAACGTGCCTTCTCGATGTGCGCCATCGGCGCAAACTAGCATTGAGGCTGGCGTTGAAACGATGTCTGTGATCCCTACAGTGTAGCGAACTTGGTCGCTTCTAGTGAACATCTGCAACAGATTGGCGATGAAGTGGCAGAAGGGGCTTTTTAGTCTTCATCACCGGTTGATAGCGAAGCGACGGAACCCCGGCGGGCGGCGGCAGAGAACTGGAATAGCTCGGCGAGGGTGCGCCTCTATGGCGTCCTCTGCCGATGTTTCCGCTCGCTCATCGTGAAAGAGACTCGAACGTTTTCGCACTCGGCTGGAATTTCCCCGGTTTGAAGGAGACTCCGAAAAGCGCGAGAGTACGCGCGATGACAGCTCTCCAACCTTTAGGAGACATACTTCGGCTCGATGATTCGATCGAACAGACTTGGGCTGTACTTGGGCAGAAGCAACGGGGCACAATGTCCGAAATAGCGGGGGGCGAGCAGCATTCAGCGCTGAAATCGCCTTACTTTCTGAGCCAAATTCCCGATCGCGTCCGATGGTACCGACACTTCTACAACACCGAAAATCTCCCTGCGTCGGCAGTTCGATTCCGTCCCTGCCCACCACGAGACCGCGGCGCCGAGAGCCTCAACACAGATGCGCCACGACCGCGTCCAAAAACGGCCCAGGCCCTCGCAAACAGAACATGATAAGCATGTGATAGACTCCGCGTTGCGAATGTCGAAATGCGTTCTATCGCGAGGCATTTCGTGCTCACGAGCATAGCCCTGCTTACGATTGCGGCGGCCTTCACTTCGCCACCGACTGCGAGCGAGGTCGTCGCATACGATGAGGCCCCTGCCAACCTCGATCCGCTCGAGCATCAAGCATTGCAGCGATATCGGGCGGAGCTGATGCGGATTCACGGCGTATCGCTCGTCTATGTCGCCAACGACCGCAACATCGTCGTACGCGTGAGGAAGATAACTCCGGCGCTCGATGCGGAAATGCCCAAGGAGCTCGACGGATGCCGCGTCAAGGTCGTCAGCGTCGAGGACGTGGTGAAAAGGCATCTGCACGAGCTGGCGCAGATCGCGGGCGAACAGGCGTTCTTCAAAGCGGATGTCGAGTCGTTTCCTGACGGGCAGTTGGTGATTGTGGTCCGCGTCAGGCGGCCGAGTTGGCAGCAGGCCGAGGACGTGCCGACCAATATCGAGGGCATCCCGCTTCGCGTGCTGGTTGCGCAGGAGCCGTTAACAAACTGATCGCCGATGGAGGCAGCTCGCGAGGCGCGAGCTGCCTCTCTAGCATGGGCATTGGTCGGACGACGAACCCTGCCCGAATGGCCCGAACGGGAACCGCCGCTGAGGCGAAGTGGATTGTCGCGCGAATAAACGCCTCCCCGCCCGGTTAGCCCATGTTCGAGATCGTCGGGGTAACAAACCCGGTCGTCAGCTTGGTCTCTTCGACAAAGCCCTCGGTTGAGTTTGGAGCCGACGGTCACGAAAAGGTTAACCGCCGAGTGCGCGGCGCTTGGCGCGAAGTACGGCGCGTTAGCACATAGAGCGCACCGAGCTGCTTGTCCGCCAGCCGCACCTTCGCTCGCCTCTCAGCGACGAATCGAGTGTGACGACTACGCCGGCTGCACGGAAGAATTACGGCGCACGATCGGTTGCGACAGCTCCTTGAAGGCGCGCGAATTAACGAATCGTCAACGATTCCCTTATCGCAGCGAAACGTGCGCAGCGCGGATACGTGGCTCGCTTGTCCTCACGAATTCGATCTCGGAGCCGCCAGGCCGAGGGTCTTCGCGGTCTCGGGCGGCAGCCCCGAAGGGTCGAGCAGCATGTTGAACAGCTTGAGATTGTGCGTATGCGCAAGCTGATGCATCGCGAACGAGGTATTCATCGCGGCAACCCTGCCCTGCACATCTTCCATCGCATTCACCGACTCCTTCGCGAGCTTGAGCGCGAACAGCGGTTTCATCGCGATCTTCTTCGCCATCGTAAGCGTGAAGTCCTGCAACTGCGCGAGCGGCACGACGTGATTCACCATGCCGAGGCGATGTGCCTCGGCGGCCGACATCGAATCGCAGGTGAAGAGGAATTCCTTGGCCTTGCGCGCGCCCATCTCCCACGGATGCGCCAAATACTCGACGCCGTTCACGCCAAAGCTGGTCGCGTAATCGACAAACTGCGCATCTTCGCTCGCGATGATAATGTCGCATGGCCACACCAGCATCAGGCCGCCCATGATGCAGCGGCCCTGCACCGCCGCGATGGTAGGCTTCGGGATGTTGCGCCATCGCTCGCATAGCCCGATGTACAACTCCTTCTCGCGCGACATCTGCGCCTCGGCCCCCGCGCACGAGAATCCGCACCACGTCCCGACGGTACGATGCTGTTTGAGAGCCTCGACGCCGTTGCGTTCGCGAAGGTCGTGGCCCGAGGAAAAGTGCGGACCGTTGGCAGCGAGGATAATCACCTTGATTTCGTCGTCCTGCGCGGCGATGTCGAATGCCTCGTTCAGCTCGTAGAGGAAATGCGTGTCCTGCGAATTCCTGGTCTGTACACGATTCAACACGATTCGGCCTACATGCTCGGAGGGCGTTTCATAAATGATATGGTCGAAGGTCTTCATTGCGATCTCCTTTGATGATGGCTGCCTGTCTCCGCAACTAACCGGGATCGCGACCGCGCCGCAAGCGAAACGAAGCTACTGACCGCGATGCAGTTCGCCGACATAAGTCTGCGGCTCGGATGACACCGGTCCCGGATCGGATATGAACTGAAACCTGACCATCCGACGTTTTCACCGAAACTGGAGTCGGGCCAACTGTCGCGATTGCTGCTCTCGCGATTGCCACACCCATCGTGGCTTTGTCCGACCCCACGAACTGCGACTTGCCATCCACCACGGCCTCGGGATTGTAGACCTCCCCACTGCCCGTGAGAGAAGTATAGTGGTTCTGAAGTCAGTAGCGGCTTGGGAGAGAGAACCGATCGGTCCAGGCGGCACTGCCACAATTCGTCACGTGCAGATCCAGGGCGAGAACACAGGAGCGGTTGCCTTGACATCGCAGTGCAATGCATCGGCTGGCGAACAGTCGGAACAACCCGCGAACTGAACAGCTCCACTGCCACGGCCGAGGAGCCGCAGATGCTATGCCCACCGTCAGGCCGAGTAAGGTCACAACAAAGAAAATGCGCAAATCGACAATCCGTTGAACCAATGGATCGCTTGCCTACCCGGTGCCAGGACTCCAGCTTCCCCGTCACTCCGTCCACCATCCAGCATTTCCTTGGAGTCGAAGCGCTCGCCGAAGTGGCGCTCCAACACCCGCGCCACGTCACGGGTGGAAAGTCCGGCCGGAAACGTCTCGGCGGACAGTTTTTTCCAGCTCCTCGCTGCGCTGCTGGCGAAACGGCACCAGCTCGCTACGCTAATGAGAAGCCGGTCGCGTGGAATCAGGAACTCGAGCCGCCCCAGCCCGGCCAGCGAAAGCGTCCGGTTGTGATAGCCGTCGCGCCAATTGACCACTCCCGCCGTCTGCTCGCGTTCGAGCATCAGGGCCAGCTCCATGCGCAACAGCGCCTCGAGCACCGCCCGGCAACCCTGGTACCCATTCCCACAGGCCTTCAGCCGCACCCCACCCTCACGCCTTATCTCCTCGACAAAAGCCTCGGCTTCACTCAAATCGATCGCTACAGTCACCATCGCGATCTACCTCCCGCGCCCTGCTAGGCGTCTTTTCTTGGTTCCTTAACCAAAGAGGAGTAGGTCGCTTTCCTTTACCCCTCAACCTTCGCTTACACACTTATTGCCGCAGAACCGTTAGGCTGCTGAACTTCAACTCGTTCTCAGGATATATTATCAAGACGAGAGACGCCAAAAGTTCCAAGAGTTGAATGTCAGAAGAATCGTTCACACTCCTGCGAAAGCTACTTACGGTAGATTACATACCATGTCTCGAAGAACGGTCATTTATGGAGCGAGCGCGCTTCCTGAGAAAAGGAGATGTGGCGGTCACTGTAGCGGTGCCTAGCGACCGTGAGAGCCAACGCCTTTTTGGAGTTCGGCTGGCTCGGCACGGCTTGCAGGCAGTTTGGTTGGAGGTCGTGAACGATGGCCGTGAGCCACTGTGGCTCGATCTGGTCCAGCTTGCTCCGAATTACTACACGCCTTTAG
>JASHPB010000253.1 GCA_030038355.1 Candidatus Binataceae bacterium | reverse complement strand
GACTGGCACATGCCGAAGGAAACGCGCGACGCCTTCGCGCGCCAGCGCATCGCCGCGCTCGTCGGTCTCGACACCATGAAGCAATTCAACTTCCACATCGGTCAGCAGATCATGCTGAAGGGCACGATTTACGCGGTGAATCTCGCCGTCAAGATCGTCGGCACGCTGCCGAAGGGCACGATGGCCTCGATGCTGCTGATGCGCCGCGACTATCTGCAGGAATCGATCGGCCATCCCGGCCGCGTCGACGTTTACTGGGTGAAAGCTGACCGCCGCGAGCACCTCCAGCAGGTGATCGAGGAAATCGACGAGGCGTTCGCCAACTCGAGCGCACCGACGCAGACCGAGACCGAACAATCGTTCCAGTCCAACTTGTTGCAGCAATACGAAACGATCATCTACCTGATGGAGTTCTTCGCCGCCATCATCCTGGTCAGCATCACGCTCGTTGCCGCCAACACTGCCGCGATGTCGATTCGCGAGCGCCGCTCGGAAGTTGCCGTGATGCGGTCGCTTGGCTTCACGACGCGCAGCGTGAGTTCAATGCTGATAGCAGAGAGCATGATGCTCGGTGCGATCGCCGGCATGGTCGGCACAGTGCTCGCCGAGCTGTCGGTGAAAATCGCGGGGCCGCGCATCCTGGGCGACATCGGCCTCGCATGGCTGCCGCCGTCGATCGTGGTGTACGCGCTGGCCGTGGCGATCGCGATTGGCGCGCTCAGCGCGATCGTGCCGGCGATCGGAATCGTGCGGCGCAGTATCGTCGATGAACTCCGCGCCGTGGCATGATGGGCTCATGGAACCAACGATTCGGCCCGCGGTCGAGACCGATACTCCCGAATTGAGCCGCCTCGTCGCCGGCCTCGCCGCCTACGAAGAGGCACTCGACCCGCGCGCCCGCTTCGACTGGGCGCAGATTCGCGACGCGCCCAAGTGGATGAAGATCGTGCTCAACCGCGACCATCATAAGGTGTGGGTCGCGGACGCCGGCGGCGGTCACCTGGTCGGCCATCTATGGGTGCGGCTTCGCCGTCAAAAGGACGCCGCCGTTCCGGAAGTCGTCGGTTACATCGCGCAAGGCTACGTGGACCAAGCGTGGCGCGGGCGCGGAATGATGAAGCCGATGCTCGAGCTCGCGTTCGACTGGTTTCGCGAGCGCGGCATCACGGTCGTGACGCTGAGCGTGCTGCATCGCAACTGGCTCGGCGCGACGGCATGGCACCGCCTCGGCTTTTCGGACTTCCGCGAAGAACGGCGCATGGAGCTGAAACCCCGCCAAGAGCGCTAGCGCTCTCCTGGACTAGTGTCATCCCGAGGAGCGCAAGCATCGCGAGATGCCGAGGGATAAACCGCGAAGCGATTCGCTGCGGAGTGTCCGCGGGCTGCGGCACGCCAGCATCGTCTCCGCTTTCACCGTCGTCGTCCCGGCCGAGGGGCCTTGCATTCCTCGCGCGGCGCTCGCAATGACGACCGGCCCGGCATCCAGGACAAAGCGACACTCCCCTTCGTCGCCGCGCTATGTGGTAAGCTTGAAACCCGCATCACACTCGCGTTCGAGAGGAGTCCCATCATGAACAGCGAAGAGAAGAAGGCGTTTGTCGTCAGCACGTGGAACGCATTCGGTACCGGCGATATCAAGGCGGCGTTCGCAAACATGGCGGACAACGTTAGCTGGCTGGTTCCCGGTAACATGCCTACTTCAGGACTCAAGCGCGGCAAGGAAGAAATCCTGAAGTTCATGTCGGGCGTGTCGCAGGCCTTTCCGGAGGGTATGAAGATCGAAATCCGCAAGACCTACTGCGACGGCGACACTGTGATCCTGGAACTTACCAATCGCGGCAAGGTCTCGAACGGCAAGAACTACGAGAACGAATACTGCTTTGTCTTCGAGCTCGAGAACGACAAGATTCGCCGGATCCGCGAATACGTGGACACGCAAAAGGCCAAGGACCTGCTGTTCAGCTGACGGCTACCTGGCTTTCCAGTTGGGTGGGCGCTTCTCGGCGAAGGCGAGGGCGCCCTCGCGCGCATCCTCGGTCTCGTTCAGCCAGTCGTAGGCGCGATGCTCGAGCTTGAGGCCCTCGACCAGCGCAAGATCGAGACCTTTGCGCACGACCTCTTTGATCTTCCGCACCGCGAGGGGCGCGCTCTTGCAGATCTCGGCGGCGATTTGTTCGGCACGAGGCATCAGTTGCGCCATCGGCACGACGTGATCGACGAGGCCGAGGCGGAGCGCGTCCTCGGCGCCAATCCTGTTCCCCGTGTAGAGCATCTCGAGTGCGCGCCCGAGCGGAATCAGCCGCGGCAGGCGCTGCGTGCCTCCGCCGCCGGGGAGCCATCCGAGGCGCACCTCGCCGAGGCCGAACTGCGCGTGCACAGCTGCGATACGGATGTCGCAGCATAGCGCCTGCTCGAGACCACCGCCGTTGGCGTGGCCGTTGATCGCGGCGATGACCGGCTTGGTCATCTCGCGCAGCACTTCATACGGTGTGCGCGCACCTTCGCGCCCGATGCGCTCGACGTAGTTCGACTTGATATCGCTGCCGGCGCAGAACGCGCGGTCGCCCGCACCGGTGAATATCGCGACCCGCAAGTCGCCGTCGGCCTCGAACTCCGTCCAGATGTCGGCGAGCATGCCGTAGGTCTCGAAGTCGCAGGCGTTGAGACGCTCGGGACGATTGATCGTGACGTAGGCGACCGCACCTTTCTTTTGGAAGATTACTTTCATTTTTCTGCGAGCTTCCGGATTTCTTGCTGACGCAGATCGCGGCGGCGAATTTTGCCGGTCACCGTCATCGGGAACTCGTCGATGAATTCGATCGCGCGCGGATACTCGTGCGCGGCGAGTTTCTTTTTGACATGCGCCTGGATTTCCGCGACGAGCTGGTCGGATTTCTCAAACGATGGCATCACCTTCACGAACGCCTTGATCGCCTGGCCGCGCTGCTCGTCGGGCACGCCGATCACGGCGCACGACGCGACGCCTTTCACTTCCATGATCGAGGCTTCGACTTCGGCGGGGCCGACCCGGTACCCCGAGGTTTTGATCACGTCGTCAGCGCGGCCCTGGAAGTAGATGTAGCCTTCATCGTCGGCGTAGCCGAGGTCGCCGGTAAGGCACCATTCGCCGGCGAACTTCTCTTCCATCGCGGCCGGATTCTTCCAGTACTCTTTCATCACGACGGGCGAGTCGCGGCGAATCGCGATCTCGCCCGTGTCGCCCGCTTTCACAACCGGTTTCCGATCGGCGCCAATAATCACCACGTCGTGGCCGGGATAGGCCTTGCCGAGCGGCTCGAGTTCGTAGGGCTCGAGCGCACCGATCGTGCCGATGAAATAGTTGGCCTCGGTCTGGCCGAAGGCCTGGTTGAATTCGACCTTGAGTTCCTCATCGACCCAGCGCGCAAGTTCGGGCGACACGGGCTCGGCGCCGCTCACGATCGAGCGCAGCTTGAGACGCCGATACTTGTCGCGTGGATTCTTCATCTCGCGAAGTGTCTTGAGTGCCGTAGGAGGATAGAGCCCGACGGTAGCGCCGTACTTCTCGAGCAGGCGGAAGGTGAGGTCGGGAGCGAAGCGCGCCTTGCTGCGATACGCGAGCACCGGAATTCCGTACGGCCACACCGCGAGCAATCCATCGAGCAGTCCGCCTGCCCACGCCCAGTCGGCGGGGCTGTAATAGAGATCGCTGTCGCGGAAAAAGTTGTACGAATAATCCATGCCGTTGTGGCCGAGGACGTAGCGCGCAGCGTGCAGCACGCCCTTGGGATTGCCGGTCGTGCCCGAGGTGTACATCAGGAGGACGGGATCCTCGGACTGAGGCGCGCGATCGGGCGCGAAGTTGTCGGCGCCTTTGACGAGCAGATCGTTGAAGCAGAGGCCGCCGTCCTTGCCGCCCACGATAATCACCTGCTTCAGCGTCTCGATTTCATTGCGGATGCCGTCGAGCTTGCCGACGGTTTCCGGCTCCATGAGGATCGCCTTGGCCGAGCTGTTGTTGAGGCGGTACTTGATTGCGTCGGGGCCGAACAGCTGCGAGATAGGCAGCGCGATCGCGCCGAGGCGATAGAGCGCCATGTGCATGATCGCGGTTTCGGGCCGCTGCGGCGTATGCACTGCGACCACGTCGCCGCGGCCGATTCCAAGCGCGCGGAGCGCGTTGGCGAATTTGTTGCTAGCGAGGCGAAGCTGCCCCCAGGTGTACTTTTCGCTATGGCCCTCGTCGTCCTCGTAGTAGAGCGCGACGCGATCCTTGGCGTGGAACGGCTGCTCGAGGCAGTCGCGCGTGACGTGATAATCGGCGGGAAGGTTCCATCGATGCTTCGCGCGCGCGTCCGCGATCGATTTCGCCCCGTGCACCGTCTGGTCCTTCAGTCCAATCATAACAACTAATCCTCACATCTCGGTCGCCGGCACAAAGCGGAACGAATCGTCCTTCTTGGTAATCTTGCCGGCCGAGGGTCCGGCGAAGTGAGTTCCGATCACGAGCGTCTTGTCGTCGGCATAGCGCTCACAGAACGCGCGTCGCGTCTTCTTCGCGAGTGGCAAGTCGACATCGAAGTTGTCGTCCCACTCCGGGTAGCGACACTGAATCGGATGATGCATCAAGTCGCCTGTGATAACTGCCTCTTGTCCTTTCGATGATATCCGCACCGCGAAGTGGCCGGGCGTATGGCCGGGCGTCGACTCGAGCCATATCTCGTCGGTCACGCGATACTTGTCATCCACCAGCTCGTTCATGCCGGCTGCGACCACTGGTCGCACGGAATCTTCGACCGGGACCTTGAGGAACGGATCTTCGGCGCGCGAGAAAAAATCCCATTCGGTGCCGCCGAGCAGATACTTCGCGTTGGGGAAAGTCGGCACCCACTTGCCGTCTTTCAGCATCGTGTTCCAGCCGACGTGATCGAGATGAAGGTGCGTGCAGATGACGCGGTCGATCTTCTCGCGCGGGCATCCGATCTTCTCGAGGTCGTTGAGGAACGGAAGCTGAAGCTTGTTCCATTCGGGGTTGTCGCGCGCCTTGTCGTTGCCGATACAGGTATCGATGATGATGCGCTTGCCCTGCGACTCAAGCACGAGGGCCTGAATCCTGAGATGCACTTTGCCCTGTTCGTTGGAGAACACCGGAAAGAGCCAGTCGCGCTCCTTGTTGACGGCCTCGGCCGTCGCGTTCGGCAGCAGCATCGTGCCGTCCCACACAGCATCCGATTCGACGAGCCGGCTGATTTTCACGTCACCGATTTTCCACTGGTTCATGCGAGACTCCTTGCGCGAGTTTGCGTGCGTCGCCCCCGATACTGACGGCATAACCTTCTCTGGATACTCTCGGCAAGAGCGGAAAAGGTCACGGCTTAAGCTTCGGGTTTTCCGCCTTGATTGCCGAACCCAATCTGGCAAGCTCTAGCGCGCGTAGCTGGATTTGGTGAAGTGGATCAATCGCAGCAGCCGACTGACCGCGAACTGGTAGCCGCCATGGCTCGCGGCGATGCCGACGCTCTGCGGACGCTGAACGCGCGCTATGGCAGGATGCTGGCGGCGCTCGCGCGGAGGATCGTCGGCAGCGATTTCGATGCCGAAGAGGTTGCGGCAGACGTCCTTTGGCAGGCATGGCGTAGTGCAAAGGCGTTCGATCCGGCGCGCGGCTCGGTGTCGGTATGGCTCGTGACGCTCGGGCGAAGCCGGGCGATCGATCGCTTGCGCGCGATTAAGGCGCGGGAAATCAGGCCGGAACTCAACGACCCGCCCGTCGCCGCCGACGATGCCAGCGGCGAGATCGATGTAGCCAAGCGGGCATTGCGCGTGCGCGCCGCGCTGAGTGCGCTGGAAGCCAACGAAAAGACAGCGTTGGAAATGGCGTACTATGCCGATCTCTCGCAATCCGAGATTGCCGAGAAGCTCGGAATTCCGCTCGGCACGGTGAAGACTCGGATGCGGAGCGCGATGATCAAACTGCGCAAGGCGCTCGCCGGCGGTGATTTGAAATGATCGAGCACGATGAAATCAAGGCTCTGCTGCCGCTCGCCGCTGTCGATCGGCTCGACGCCGACGAAGCGCGCGCGCTGGAGGAGCACATCGGCGGATGCGCCGAATGTGCGGCGGAGCTTCGCGAGTATCGCGAGGCGGCGGCATCGCTCATGATGAGTCTCGAGCCTACGGGCACCGAGGAGCGAATCTGGAGCCGCCTCGAATCGCGGCGCTATCCAAGTCCCTCGTCGATACCAGTCGCAACCAGCGGTGGCGAGCCGAAACGCGCATCGCGGCCTGCGGGCTTCTGGCGTCCGCTGGCGATCGTGATGGCCGCCTCGGCAGCGGCTGCGGCAATCTACGCGGCCGTGCTCGCTGTTCGTTTCGGTGTGGTCGATCGACAGGATGCGAAACTCCTCACCGCGATGAGCCGGCAGATCACGCAATTGCAGGACGAGTTGTCCGCCGCAGAAAGCGAGGTCGCGACCTTTCACCGTGTGCTGGACGATCGCGCGAAGCTCCAGAACATCCTGCTGCAACCGGACCTGCATCTGACGCGGCTCGAGCCGATGCCCGCGTCGCCAAAAGACGCGGGCGCGATCGTGGTGGTGAGCGCCGCCAATCATGCGGCGATGATCGAGGTGAGCGGTTTGCCTCCGACGCCCGAGGGCAAGACGTACGAACTCTGGTGGATTACCAAGGAGAGTGGCCCCGTCGCTGCCGCTCTCTTCCAAGTAGGCGAGAACGGATCGATCGCGGCGCCCGCGTCGCTGCCGCCTGCCGGACAGCATCTGCTCGCGAGCGCGGTCACGCTCGAACCTGCCGGAGGCGTGAGGAAGCCGACGGGCCAGATGTACTTGAAAGGAAATCCCGGCTAGCGAGCGTCTTGCGGCGCGCTAAATCCGCTCGTGCACCAGGCCCGTATATTCGGGCGTGAACACTCGGAATCCTCTCGACGCGTTCAACCTCGACAAATATCTGCGCGCCGCCGGTGGCACGAGGCCCGAAGCATTCGACTGGTCCGAGCCGGGATCGCGGCTCGACGACGACGCGATCTTCTGCCTCGGATACATGATGGATATCGAATCGCACACGATTATATACCTGCGCGAATTGCTGTCGACTTCCGTTGCTGAAGATGCGTCGATCACGGCGTTCCTCGCATGTTGGGCGTACGAGGAATTCTTTCATTCGATGACACTGAAGCGGCTGCTCGAAAGCCAGGGCGTATCAATCGACGATGAGCGCTTCGCCAAGCTCAGGCAGCGCAAGCCAGCCGATGTGTTCCAGCAGCGGCTCGGTGCTATCGCGTCGCGGATGACGCGGCACTTTCCCGCGATCCACATGAGCTGGGGCGCGATCAATGAACTGTCAACGCTTACGGGGTACCAGGCGCTGATGGCGCGCGCGAATCATCCGCTGGTGACGACCGTGCTGTCGCGCATCATCAAGGATGAGCGGCGGCATTTTTCGTTCTATTACAATCAGGCGCGGGCACGGCTTAGGCCTCGCGCCGCGCAGCTGCTGACATCGTTCGCGCTGCGCCGTTTCTGGCGGCTGGTCGGGAGCCCCGTGCGAGGCGGCTCCGACGCGCTCAGGGTCTGCGCCTACCTGTTCGGCGATCGGGTGGGCGCCGAGCATCTGGCGCAAGTTGACGCGACGATTGCGCGTCTCCCAGGCATCGAGTGGTTCAATCTCGTATCGCGCTACAGCCCGCTGCGCTCAGAGTGCTGCAATGACAGACCCGTGGGCTGTCGCGCCGTTCGCGGCGCTCACTGAGCGTTCAAGCGAAGAGCGGACCGAATGACGCGCGCCGGTCCCACACAAGAATGATTTCGATCAGGCAGACAATGATGGCAACCGGGAGTCCAGCCGGCGCGAGATACAAGTGAAAGAAGAAGATGTTCACAATCACGGGCGCCAGAATCGTCAGCGCAAATGGCACGGCGAAGCCGATCAGCAAGAGAATGCCACCTATGATCTGGGTGACGAAGATCAAATTTACCATGTAGCCGGTCGCGGCCAGAGCGCCGAAGAAGGACATCGCCGGCGACGGCATCGGCATATTCGGAATGAAGTGCAGAAACCCATTCAAGCCGAAGACCAAGAAAACCAAGCCGAGCAGCAGCCGCAGGATCAGGATGACGGTTTTCATCGGCACCTCCGCGAAAAGAGAGCTTTGCGCCACGAGCTACAATCGGCGGACCACAGACAAGATGTGGATCGGCGACGCCGCCGATTCATCCGCCTTCCGCCACTATAGTCATCGATTACCGAATTACCATTCGGCCATCAGCCAACGTAGAGGATCAGCCCCTCGTAAATGAGCGCCGGCTTGTCGCTGCCGACCACGTGAACGGTGGTTTCGCTCGTCAGCTGAACGCCGGGACCCTTGGCTTCAACCGCGCGAACCCGCGAATGCGCGTGCACCTTCGAGCCTGCCAGCACCGGCGCGACGAAGCGCAACTTGTTGGCGCCATAGTTGATGAACGCCTTAGCTCCCACGACCTGGTATCCCGGATTGGTCGCGAGCCGCGGCAACAGTGAGAGCGTAAGAAAGCCGTGCGCGACCGGTCCGCCGAACGGGCTCTCGCGTTTTGCGCGCTCGATATCGATGTGAATCCACTGATGATCGCCGGTGACGTCAGCGAAGCGGTTGATCATATCCTGGCTAATCTCGACCGTTTCGCTCCACGGCCCGAACTCGTCCGAGATCTTCGATTTCAAGCGCTCGATGTCGTTGAACTTAACTTGTTCCATCAACTTATCTCCTATTTCGCCTGCGCCTGGCATTCCCCATTGTTTAGCTAAGTTGCATATTGAAACTTAGGTGGCAAGCACGACGCAAGATTTCTTCGCCGCGGGTTGCGGCGAATGCCACAATGAATCGGCCGTTTGGCCGCGGCAGCGGATTGCTCACCCCTTGACCATGTGATACCTAACAGCGCAAATTGCCCAGGGACAGGAGGGTTTGCATGAATCTGCGACACATGAAATTGGCAATATTTGGTGCCGTGATTGGCGTTACAATGGCTTTTTCACCGGTCGTGATGGCTCAGCCGGCGGGTGGCGCTTCGCCTTCAGGCGGAGGTGGTATGACTGTGCGCGCAGGATACCTGACCTGTCACGTAGCCGCGGGATGGGGTTTTATCTTCGGCTCCTCGCGCCAGATCAAGTGCGCGTACGCACTACAACCCGGCTACACTGAGTATTACACTGGCAGCATCACCAAGTTTGGCGCGGATATTGGTTATTTGTCGTCGGCCGTAATGGTTTGGGCGGTGCTCGCACCAACGAACAATCTCGGTCAGGGCGCGCTCGCCGGGCACTATGCGGGTGCGACTGCGAGCGTCGCGGCAGGAGTCGGCGCAGGAGCCAATGTGCTGGTCGGCGGATTCAAGAATTCGATCGCGCTGCAGCCGATCAGTATCGAAGGACAGAACGGTTTGAATATCGCGGCCGGGGTCGCGGCTCTCGCGCTACACTTCGACAAGTCGATGAAGCCCAAGATCTCGGGAACCAGCAACTCATAATAAGCTGAGGCGGATTCAAAGCTTCTCCGCGTGATTCGTCAACAGAGCCCCGGGATGGCATCGCCGCCCGGGGCTCTTTCATTGTCGTTAAACGCTCGCTGCTCGTCCTAGGTTATCGCCGCCGGCTTCAGCAGCTCGAGTGCAGCTGCATGCAGCGCGCGGTCTCCGGCCGCGATCACCTGTCCACCTTCGTCGGCCGCACCGCCCGACCAGTTCGTTACGACGCCTCCGGCGCCCTCGATAATCGGAATTAACGGCTGGATGTCGTAAGCCTTGAGCCGCGATTCGATCACCAGGTCGGCCAATCCCGCGGCGAGCAGGCTGTAAGCATAGCAATCGGTTCCGTAGCGGCGCGCGCGAGCTTTGCTGGTAATTGCGTGAAAGGCGTCGCGCTCGCCAGGCGCCGAAAACATCGCGGGGTCGGTCGCGCAAACGATCGCATCATTTAGGGCGGCGCATCGGCGAGTCTTGAGCTTGCGTGTCGCGTCGCCGCGCCGGAGTTCGGCGCCGAGCCGCGAACCAACGAACGATTCGCCGACATACGGCTGATGCATCACACCGACGACCGGATGCTCGCCGTCGTTGAGCGCAATCAACACGCCCCAGTGCAGTAATCCGATCACGAATGCGCGCGTGCCGTCGATCGGATCGATCACCCAGGTCAGGGCCTCAGGGCCGCGGTGAGAGCCATACTCCTCGCCGCGGATTCCATGGCGGGGATAGGCGCGCGCGATCTCGTCACGTATCGCCTGCTCGGCCGCGCGGTCGGCGACCGTGACCGGATCGTAACCGTCGCCGGAGACGGCCTTGTTCTCGACCGTCAGAGTTTCGCGGAAGTGCGGCAGGATCGCGCGCCCGGCGAGCTCGACCAGCCGGCAGGCAAAGGTGGTGTAGGTTTCGATCTCGCGATCATTGAGCCGCGGCATCAGGGTTCTCCAACGTCATCGCCAGGCGCTCGCTACTCACTGAGAAATCGAATGGCTAGCGAGGCTCGGCGCTCCATTCAGATTTGGGCAATAGCTGGTAGATGCCGCCGGCGCGCGCCATCATCCGGTCGCTGATCATCTCGCGGCGCAGAAATGCGCAGTCCTCGTGATGACGCTTGATGATCGCGTTGACCTGCGCCTCGTTGTATTGCACGCCCAGCTCGAATTTGGCCGCCAGCCACTTGAGGATGACCCAGCGCTTGCGGCGCGCGTCTGGAATTTTGGTGAGCCGCTCGCCCTCGAGGTAATGCGCGAGCACCTTGGCCTCCCAGTCCAGCGGCGGGCGAGGCACGGCGAGCCGCAGGAAATTGTCGGGCTTGAACACCGCGCTCTTGAATTTTCTCAGTACATCGTCGTTCAAGCGATACCAACGCGTGGTGCCGTCGGCGCGCGAGCTGACGAGCTCGATTTGCTTGAGAATCGACAGGTGATGAGAGATGGTCGGCTCGCGCAACTTCATGCGCTGGGCAATTTCCTGCACGCTGCGCTCTCGTTCGGTGAGCAGCGCGATGATCCTGAGGCGGCTTTCATCGGCCAGCGCCTTGAAGAACTGAAGCGTCAGTTCGGCGGAGATGTCGGGCAGCGTCGACACGATTCGGTCACCATCTAATTAGATAAATATCAAATGAATTGCCGTGATGCAATTCGACGAAGCGCGCTTCCTGCAATGATCAGCGCTTGCGGCGAATCGCGACGCGGACTTCGCCGGGCGTCGACACGACGACCTTGGCAAGTTGCTTTTCGAAATCGAGCTCGGTTTGCCCGGCCGAAGTCTCGATCGTGAAGCCGCGCGGATACTGCAGGCGCGGCACGAAAATCTCAGTAGCGCCTTGGCTTGCCGGATCGGCCTTGAATACGAGGTCGAAGTCGCCTGATAGGCGCTGGAAGCGGACGCTGAGTGGAGTGCCTTGCGTGGCGCGCGCGTAAGGTCGCACGAATCCGGCCATCGCGCGGCCGCCGCCGTTCGGATCGGCAGGATCGCTCTGCTGATCGCGCGAGAAGACGCTCAGATCCTCTTGGTTCCATCCGTCGCCGATGGCAAGGTCGTTGCGATTTGACGCGGTGTAGTTCCACTGCGTGCTGTGCAAGAGGAGGGCGTCGAACGCGTTGTACATCAGGTCGAGCGCGATGATCTGCGCTGTCCACGGCCCAGCGCTGTGATCGCCCGCCGTGAAAGCGCGATAGGCTTGCGCGCCGTTCAGATCGAAGGGGATGCCGCATTCACCAATCAGCGTTGGCACCCCGCGCTCGATAGATTTCGACACCTCGGCGAAGCGCGCGAGCTGCCGCCGATAGCGCTCCTGGATTTGTTCGGCCTGAGTAGCGATCTCACCGCTCATAGGATCGAGAGTGAAATTCGGATTGAAGGTTTTGCTGGCGAGAGTGACTCCGTCGTACCAGTGGCCGGCGTTGACGCTGTTCGGCGGCATCGCGGATGGGAACGCGTGACCGAGGAAACCTGAAGGTGGATCGAGTTCGGCAAATATCATCCAGTTCGGATTGATCTCACGAATGGTCGCCGCGACGCGCGCGAAAAACGGACCCAGGTAGTCAGCGACATAGTCAACCTTGCGCTCGCCGACGCGCCGGAAGAAATCCTCACGGGCGATTTCGTAGCTGCCGTCGCGATTCAGTCGCCATGCGCCCGCCTGCTGGAAGGGATCAGGCCGTCCTTCGAGCCAGATCGAGACGCCAGCGGAATTGATTGTTCGTTGGCCTTTCGCAATGACCTTTCGCTGCGCGAAATCAATTCCGAGATTCGGTATCGATCGTGGAATGCCGTGCGAGACCAGAAGCCCATCGAGCGGCGACCACGCAAGCCCCGGTATCAGGCGCTCCGGATGCTCGTCGCTCTCTGCCACGTGCCGATAGGAGAACGCCTGTTCGATCCACCCTTTCCCCGGCTCATTAAGCGTGTCGAAGCCGAGCACGTTGGGCAGGTCGCGCACGCGCAACGCCACTTCGCGCTGACAGGCGAGGTAGTGATCCTGCATGTAGTCCTGCACGTTAACGCCATCGATCGTGATCGCTGGAGCGAAGTCGCGGCCGGCAAAGAAAAGCGTCCACATAATTCCGTTCGCCGGCCGGCTATAGTTCTGCGCCCAGCTCATCGTCGGATAATGATCCTCCTGCCGACCGCCGCGCGAATAGTCATATAGATGCTGCATCACGTGCGCCGAACCCGATGCAGCGATCTTCCGATAGTCAATTCCGATTTTTTCGAATAGCCAGCAGGGCGCGCCATCACCGCCCGACATCCTGCTCCACACGTCTTGATGAAAATCGATGAATACATAGAAGCCGTAATCACCTGCCGCGCGGCAGAGTTCCGCGTAGTATGCGAGATAGTCAGTATCGAATTCGCCGGGTCCGCGATGCTCGATCGCTTCCCATGTTGTTAGCAGGCGGAGACAGTTGAAGCCCCAGTGCCGGAGCCGCGAAAAGTGCTCGTCAGCTTCATCTAGTGGGAATGGCCGTCCTATGAACGAGACCTCGCGATGATCCGCGAAGTCGCTCGGGTAGTTGGTTCCGCCGTCCGGATACGGAACTTTGCAGTCGCCTCCGAGGTTGACGCCGCGAAGCAACACACGTCGCCTCACTTCGTCTACGAACCAGCGGCCATCAACCTGCAGTCGTGAGAGCGTGGCGGGTTTGTCCGTGCTCACTTCAATACCTCGCAGAGTTCGGCGAGCGTAATAACTCTGGCGCCCCGCTCAGAGAGGTCGTGGCGCAGATACTCACTTGCCGAAGAATCGATTGCGCGGCACAAATCCCAAATCACCGTGACCTCGAACCCTTCGTCGAGTGCATCCTCCGCTGTCCATTTCACGCAGTAGTCGAGCGCCAAACCGCAGACGAAAACATGCTCGATGCGACGGTTCTTCAGGTATCCCGCGAGACCGGTGGGAGGCCGAACGCCGTGCGGATTCCAGTTGTTGCGTATGGCACTGTAGGAGTCGGTCGCCGGGTCCATCGCTTTTCTGATTATTGCGGCGACCTTGGTCCAGTCGGGAGCGGGGTGAAGCTCGGCGCCCTGAGTTCCCTGGATACAGTGATCGGGCCACAAGGTTTGTTCGTGGCCGTAGAGCATGATTCGGTCCATCGGGTTTTTGCTGCGATGATTACTCGCAAAAGAAATGTGCTGGCGCGGATGCCAATCCTGCGTTGCGACGATGAGCGAGAAGGTGCCCGAGCTCATCAACTGGGTTAGTGGCGCAAGTATTCGATCGCCATCGGGCACGGCGAGCGCGCCGCCCGGAAGAAAATCATGCTGAACATCGACCACGAGAAGTGCAGTAGCTTCCCGATTCGACGCTGAACTTCGTTCTTTTGTCGCCTTCGTGCGCATGTTGAGGAGGTCGAAACAAAAGCGCAATTGCTATATCACGAATGCTGCGTGTCCATCATTTCGTTCTATTGATAGCGCCGACCAATCGACTACTCACAACATCTAGTGGCTTGATATGTTTCTCGAGCCAACAATAAGCTACTAGCATGGATACGCTATTTGGGGGGAGTCTGCGGGAGGACTGAGCCAACTATGCCGGCAAGACCGATTGCAAATGGATCGATCTCGTTTGGTCTTGTATCGATCCCCGTCAAGTTGTTTACTGCGACTCGCTCGAAGTCAGTCAGCTTCAAGCTCCTTCACGCGAAGGACAAGAGCCGCATCCAGCAGCGAATCTACTGCCCCGTGGACGACGCGATAATCGATCGCAGCGAACTGGTACGCGGTTTCGAGATCGAGAAGAACACCTTCGTCACCTTTACCGATGAAGA
>JASHPB010000252.1 GCA_030038355.1 Candidatus Binataceae bacterium | reverse complement strand
GCTCATCGCGCGCTCGAAAGCTGTCTTCGATGGCTCGACGCCGTCAGGCAACAGCGCGGCTGTGATGGCGCTGCTTCGGCTCCACGGCTACACGGGCGAAGAGCGCTACCGGGCGGAGGCCGAGCGCGCGCTCAGGCTGCTCCGCGATCTGATCGAGCAGCAGCCGTTCGGTTTCTCGCACATGCTCGAAGCTGTCGATTTATATCAGCGCGGCCCGGTCGAGGTGGTTCTCGTTGGCGAACAGAGCGACCCTGAACTCGCGCAATGGCTCGAGCGGCTCGCGTTGCTTTACGTGCCGAACCTCGCACTCTTCGTTGCCGATCCCAAAGACGGCGCCGCGGGGGTTATCCCCGAGGCAGTGCGCGACAAGAGTCAGCTCGACGGCCAAGTCACGGCCTACGTCTGCCGCGAGCATGTCTGCAGCGCGCCGATGACTTCCTACAAAGCGCTCGAAACGGAGCTCATCGGCTGACGCTCGCACCGATGGCCGCCGCCGATCGCTTATCTTCACGGGCCGTGGATCACGCACCGCTCGGACCGCCGATTGTCGTCAACCGGCCCGGGCGGGCGATGCGCCTCCCGGTGCGTATCGTGGTGTTCAACGCCAAGACCGGGCGGCACCTGGACCGAATCATCGCCTGCCTTAAACGCCCGCCGCTAGGTGAAGCTTCTGTGATTCTTTTCTGCGAGGTCGATTGGCAGATGCGCCGCACACGCGAACGCCGCGTCGCCGCAGAACTGGCCGGCGCACTCGGGATGAGCTTCGCTTACATTCCTGAATTCGGGCAAACGCGTTCCCATGACATCGGCTCCGTTGCCTCGATGGGTAATGCGATTCTTTGCGCCGCGCCGTTTGAGCGGGTCGATGCGATCGTGATTCCACGACCGCGGATCCGCGGGCGGCTCTCACGGATGCACCGGCGCGGCGCCGACCTGCTCGGTACTCATTGCGGTCTGGTCGCGCACGCGCGCTTCGCGGGCCAGCGCCTCGCGCTTGGTGTGCTGCATCTGCATAGCCGATGTAGTCCGGCTGAGCGGGAGCGCCAGATGGCGGCTTACCTGGAAGATTTTCCGCGCGATTGCCCGGCGGTTTTCGGCGGCGATCTGAACACCACCACGATGGAACTCACGAGCGCCCCGCTCGTGCTCGAGACCGCAGCCCGGATGCTGTTGTCGCCTCAGCGATTCCGCTCGCCGCAGATGCACGAGCCCCTCTTTGAGCGCATCGCGGAGCACGGATTCACGACGCATGAAGCCAACGTTCCGCGCAAATCGACCTTTACCTTTCTTCGCGCGATTCCGCCGCCGCTGCGTCCCAAGCTCGACTGGATTGCGATGCGCGGGGTGCGGCCGGTCGCGGGATCGGCGCGCATCCTTCCCGCGCGCTATTCGTTCTTCGGCCCACGCGTCTCCGACCACGATTTCGTGATGGTCGATATCGATTTCTAGGCGCAAGATTTTGGCGTTACCGGGCTGACACCCGAACTCGATATATTTCAGCCGGCAGTATTTCGCGTTCGGCGCGGGGGCGACATCGATGAACCGGCTCAATCTAAGGGCGATCGCAGGACTTCTACAGCTTCTGATCGCGCTGGGTGTGCTGATTTTCGTCCCAGCCTGGACCGTCAAGTATTGGCAGGCGTGGGCTTTTCTCGCGCTCTTCTCGCTTTCCGTACTTGCGATCTCGCTCTATCTGATGAAGAACGACCCGCACCTCCTGGAGGCGCGCGTCAATGCGGGGCCGGGCGCCGAGCAAAGCCGCACGCAGAAGATCATTCAGTCGCTCGCCGCAATAGCATTCGGGATGCTCTTCGTCATTTCATCAATGGATCATCGCTTCGGCTGGTCGATGGTGCCGACACACGTGGTCGCGCTCGGTGATATTCTGGTCGTGCTCGGGCTCTATGCCGTCTTCCTGGTGTTCAAGGAGAACACCTTCGCGGCCGCTACGATCGGTGTCGGCCTCGAGCAGAAGGTCATCAGCACCGGGCCGTACGCTCTCGTGCGCCATCCGATGTACATCGGAGCGCTGCTGATGTTGGTGGGCGTGCCGTTCGCGCTTGGCTCATGGTGGGGACTGCTCGGGATGGTGCCGATGACGCTGCTGATAGTGGTCCGATTGCTGGATGAGGAGAAGTTCCTCGCCATCAACCTTGCGGGATATTCCGAGTATCAGCGCAAGGTCAGATATCACTTGGTGCCGATGATCTGGTAGCGACCGGCTGCCGATTGCTGAACCCCGCTGTTCCGAATTTCTCCGCTTCAAGAATAGAATTGCCCGGCTCCAGCACGAGTCCGCGTAGGAATTATGGTTGCCTATAACCCCCTCACCAGATCCAGACGAGCGGGACTGCCGCATCGGGCTCTTGCCTCAGGTAATGACACCGAGGCAGCGCAGTGGGTAGCGATGACAGATGCTGCTGGGTGGCAACCAGCAATCAATGAGTCGCAGCATACGGTTCCAGCTGAAGCTGCCATTCTGGCTACAGCGCGCCAACGCACGGTGCCAGAGCCAACCCTCGCGGAACCGAAACATGGAGAGCGCCGGTCCGTTCATGGGAACCCCATAGTGACGGATGTGTCCCGCCACCACGGCTCTCAACCATTGGCGCACCTCCGGGATGGCATGGCGCAGACGCCGCTTGAGCTCGCTTTCACTTCGCTCAGCTTGGCTCGCAACCGTTTGCGTCCGGTCTGGCTGAGCACCGTGAACATTCCGTTGCTTCTCTTCTTCCCGCAGATATACGTGAAGCCGGGCAAGTCGAAGGTCCCGGGCTTGCCCTCGCCGCGCCGCTCCCGGTTCTTGGCCGCGAACGGACCGAACTCGATAAGGCGGTTCTTGTCGGGGTGCAGTTCCAGTTGGAACTTGCGCATTCGTTCGGCAACTTCTGTAAGGAACCGCTCGGCATCCGACCGCTCCTCGAACGCAGCTCAGTACCCGGCCCGCTCGTACCCTGTCAACGCTTCGCCGCTTCCCTTGCGGGAGGCTGCGCATAACTCGGTGCCGTCGTGGGTCGCTGGCCTTTCAACGTGTGACTCTTTCATTCATTAGACCTCGCCGGTTTAGCCCGGCGCACGGAGGAACGCGCGATGGCATCGTTCAACGGACTCGGACTCAACCTCGGCAACCTGTCGCGCCTCTCGGACGCCGAGTCGCGCTCGATAAGCCCGGAAAATCCGACCGGCGAAAAGGCGATGGGCGCGCGCGCCGAGCCTGATCCCGCGACCAGCCCAGCGCGCGAGCTGGGCCGCGGATGGAAGGTGCGGCCCTACATCACAATCGGCGCGGGCGCCACGGCGACGGTCGCCGACATCAACGGCATGGGCGCGGTCCAGCAAATCTGGATGACGCCGACGGGCGCGTGGCGCGCGAGCATCCTCAGAATCTACTGGGATGACTCGCCGAATCCATCCGTCGAATGCCCGCTGGGAGATTTTTTCGCCTCGGGTTGGAACAGGTACGCACAGGTCTCGTCGCTCGCGGTATGCGTCAATCCGGGCAGTGCGTTCAACTGCTATTGGGAGATGCCGTTTCGTCGCCGATGCCGCATCACGATGACCAACACGGCCGAGACCCAGATGATCCTCTTCTACCAGGTGAACTACACGTTGACCGAGGTGCCCGAGGACGCCGCCTACTTTCACGCGCAGTTCCGGCGCGTTAACCCGCTGCCATACAAGCAGGTGCACACTATCGTCGAAGAAATCGCTGGACGCGGGCACTACGTCGGCACCTATCTCGCGTGGGGTGTGAACAACAACGGATGGTGGGGTGAGGGTGAGATAAAGTTTTTCATCGACGGCGACGGCGAGTTTCCGACGATCTGCGGCACCGGCACCGAGGATTACTTCTGCGGCTCATACAACTTCGATGTCGGCAAGGAGAACGGCGGCTATCGCGAATTCACGACGCCCTACTCCGGCCTCGCGCAGGTGATTCGTCCCGACGGCCTCTACCAGTCGCAGATGCGCTTCGGGATGTACCGCTGGCACATTGTGGATCCGATCCGTTTCAAGCGCGATTTGCGAGTGACAATCCAGGCTCTCGGATGGGCCGGCGATCCGCGCCGCGGCGCGAAGTTCCTGCCGCTGCAGGATGATATCGCGTCGGTCGCGTTCTGGTATCAGACCCTGCCGCACGCGCCATTCCCGCGGCTGCAATCGCCCGATTATCTGCGAGTCGTGTGAAAACGAGCGCACGACGCTCGATGAATCGCGATGCGCCCGCTACGTCGCTACTTGTCCGTGCGTAGTTCCACGGTGTTGCCGTCGGGATCAAGAATCCACAGCTGCCGCCCAGCGCCCATCCCTGCCGGAGCTTCGAGGAACTCGACGCCCATCTCGTTCAACGTGCGCTTGGTCTCCTCGAAATCCTCGACCTCGAAAGCGACGTGCGGGCCGAGCGGATCAGGCTTGCGCCCATGATTCTCGCTCGAAATCAGGTGCAGCGCGTTGTCGCCGATCCCGTACCATGCTCCGGGGAAGGGAAAGTTGGGGCGCGCGATTCGCTTCAGCCCTACCACCTTCTCGTAGAATTCGGTCGATTTGTTGACGTCGCTGACGCGCAGCGCCGCATGATTGAGCGTTCGTGGCTTGATCATCGTGATGCTCTCCTCAACTTGCGCACACCATATCAGAACACCAGCGGTATCAGATGCCAGCGCACTTTGGTGCAGTATTCCTTATAACCGGGCAGGTTTTTGGCGAGGAACTTTTCTTCGTCGAAGAGCCGCCAGACGAGGCTCAGGATCGTGAGAATGGAGGCAACGAGCGCCCACCACGAGCCGAGCGCCAGCGACATCGCGATGAAGTACACGGCCGCGCTCGCGTAGATCGGATTACGAACAATCGCGTAGGGGCCGGTCGCGATCACTCTTTGATCTTTGGCGACTTCGACGGTAGCTGACCCGAAAGAGTTTTCTTTGAACGCCCGAAACACCATCCACATCGCAAGAGCGATGAGCAGGTCGCCCAATATCGAAACCAATGTTGGAACCTCAGACCAGCCGAAACGGCGGTCGAGCCCGGGCACGATGAACACAGCGATAGCTGGAAGCGCCGCGCATAGCACGATGACCTTTTGGATGGTTCGCCGCTCAGCCGCTGGGCCGGCGTCAGTCCTGTTCTCAAGAAGGATGGGGTCGTTCGATATAAGAAGTATGAGGGGAACGCTCGATACTGCGTTCAGCGCCAGATAGACCCACGCTTGCCAGTAATCGATCGTGCCGGCCGAAAGAAACAGCGCGAGCGGGATAAGAACCGATATCACGACAAGCTGGAACCACAGTTTCGCCTGAGATTTATCATCCGGCGCGCACATCGCTACACCGTTCAGCAGCGGCGATCGTATCACGGAAAGATAATCTTATCCGCAAGGCAATGAAGCCGGTCGGGGTCCGTCCCCCTACCTGGCTGCGCGCTAAAAGCGCCGCAGCGTAGCGACAAAGCGAGTGCGACCGGCTCAGAGTCTGTGAATTTTTGCCCGCAGCGATTGGTCCGCGCCGCAACCTTCCCTTGCCGATGCGCGAACGGAGAAAGGGTTAAGTTGGGTATCTTCTCTTTTCGATTGGTGCGCGCCGCAAATGTGAAGGCTCGAACTCAACCTAACCTCCAGCCACTTGCCGCGACGGAAGCGGTGCCAGAGGTCCAGCCGCTTTCTAAACGATCCGGGTGGACGCCGACGCCGTCGCAGCGGGTGCGCTCGCGGATCTCTGCGGCTCTTTGTTGCACGGCTGGAGGCGCAACCGATGCGCAACCTGCGAGTGCAGCGATCACGAGTACAATAGCCCGCTTCATCGAAGTGCCAGCTTACATTGTGGGATATTCACCGGCGGAATTTTCAAATAAGTGAGGAGAGCAACCGGTGTGCCGTCCAGGCCCAAGGATCTGTTAAGGATGCTGGTGAAGATTCTTTTTTCCGAGAATGCTGGCCAACTGTGTCCAACGGCACCACTGCGACTTTAGCACTGTCTCTATCCGAAGGCATTGACGCTAAGAGGGCAGGACTCGATGCTTGCCGCGATGCTCGACCGCGATCCCGGCACCTAGGCCGATAACTATTACATTGTCCAGGCAAGAAGGGCCGGACTGATTCCAGCATGAACGGGCCGCGGCGGAGGTAGCGCGTCGCTCAGAACCACCCAATCAAAAGTACGCGCGAGGTTGAGGCCGATGAAAGGAATCACCCACTCGGTTTGGGCAAGTTCATGCCGATGCCAGCGCGATACAAACGCGATGTCGAGACCGGCAGCCACGGCGCCCTTTATCGCCTCCATGTTGCAGTTGCCGGCTAAGCGCCGATTCGATGCCTTCTCGCTGGATCAACCAGGGTCAGCAGTGGCGTGAAGCACGTAAATCGCGCCGCAGACCGGACCGCTCGGCTGACCTGTCTCCAATCCCCGAACTCGCGCATCGATAGCGCATTATCGCGGAGATTCGGCGGGAGCGGCAGAATCGAACTGGGATTTTGCGCGGGCACGCGCTTCGACACGCCCTCAGCGGCCGTTCGATTCGTGATGCGAATCATAACCGTGAGCTCCCCCCGGGAGGGTGACTTCCGCCCGAGGCGGCGGCCGCGGGCGAGGTGGTCCTAGGTGGCGTTTCCAGCGCGCGTCGCTAAATCGCGTCGCTGCAGGTGCGCAGGAAGCCGCAGCGGAGGCACCAGTACTTGCAGTGCCCCATCGGCTTCATCGTGGCGCCACATGCGTCGCAAAGGGCGGCGTTTGCTGCTGCGACGCGATCCTCGTTGATCGCGCGTGATGACTCCTCATTCTTCGGCTGGTCGTTTGAAGACATCAGCATCCTCCCATCCCCACACCGCGATCATACGCTCGCCGGCGAAACTTCAAAGTGCTCGTCGCTTCGCGGCGATCCCTCGTCGCCGCGCGATGCTGCGGCTCGCTCGGAATGACGCGATAGCTGGCGCGGGGCAACGATCGACGGTTTCATCGGTATCCCCGTTGTCGCATAATGATCGTTCCCGACCTTTCGATCCGGCCGAGGATACATTCGCGATGGCGCCCGACACGCTTTTCGACAAAATCTGGAACGAACACGTGGTGCTGGAAAAGCCCGGCGAG